>NZ_JBYSYA010000015.1:0-161026 GCF_058782785.1 Cupriavidus sp. FW306-01-F10A | reverse complement strand
AGACACTGCCAGCCAGTCTAGTTGTGTTACCCATGTCCCCGAACAGGTGTTACCTATGTCCCCGGTCTATACACCGCTGAGGGGAGAGGGAACACAGTCGGTTGTGTTGTGCTGTCGCCTTACGGCCGCGCCAGCTCCTTTTCTCCCGGCTTCACATACATCGAATTCCTCGGCTGCGCCAGCACGCGCCGCACCATCGGCTCGAAGAACGACAGCGGCAGCGTGTCGTAGTCCGTCATGAAGGCGGCACCGTCGTACTTGCGGCAGAACTCCGCGGTGCGCTCGAACAGCTCGGGCTGGCTGCGGTATTGCTCGCGCAGGTTGCGGTCCAGGCCGAGGTGATGGAAGAAGTAGTAGCCCTGGAACACGCCGTGCTTTTCCACCATCCACAGGTTCTCTGGGCTGACGAATGGCTTGAGGATGGCGGCGGCAATGTCGGGATGATTGAAGCTGCCGAGCGTATCGCCGATATCGTGCAGCAGCGCGCAGACCACGTATTCCTCGTCCTGGCCGTCGCGGTGCGCCAGTGTCGCGGTCTGCAGCGAATGCGTGAGCCGGTCCACGGGGAAGCCGCCGCAATCGCCATCGAGCAGGCGCAGGTGCGCCAGCACGCGATCCGGCAGCGCCCGCGCGAATGGCATGAATTCGGCGGAGATGGCGGCCCAGTCCTCGCGGGTGCCGTGTTCCATATGGCTGAAGGTGGCGCGTGCAGGCGCGTGGGTGTCGCTCATGCGGGTCTCCTTTGGTGGCAGCGTGCGCGATGGCCGCGCATCGTCTCGCCGTGTTTTGCAGGCATTGTGGCACCCGCAGCGGCGCTACACTGTCAAAAAGCTAACAATGTGCCGGCATATTGCGGCGCACCACCAAGCATGCTGATCCGTCCTTTCCGCCCGGAAGACCAATCCTGCGTCATTGCCTTGTGGCAGGCCTGCGGCCTGACCCGTCCGTGGAACGACCCGCAGCGTGATATCGCGCGCAAGCTGACCGAGCAGCCTGAACTGTTCCTGGTCGGCGACATCGACGGCAAACCCGTCGCCACTGCCATGGTGGGGTTCGACGGGCATCGCGGCTGGGTCTACTATCTGGCGGTACAGCCCGGCCTGCAGGGCAAGGGCTACGGGCGCATGCTGATGGCGCATGCCGAGCAGTTGCTGATCGAGCGGGGCTGCCCCAAGATCAACTTGCTGGTACGCGCAGGCAACCGCGCCGTGATCGATTTCTACGACAAGCTGGGCTATGCGCCCGATGAAGTGGTCAGCCTGGGCAAACGACTGATTCCAGATATTTAGCGGGCACGCCGGACCGACCTCAAGGAGACGACATGACTTTCCACGGAAGCTGCCACTGCGGCGCCATTGCCTTCGAAGTGGAGGCCGACAGCATCCCCAGCGTGATCCGCTGCAACTGCTCGATCTGCCGCCGGCGCGGCCACCTGCTGTGGTTCGTGCCGCGCGCGACGTTCAAGCTGGAAACGCCGGAGAGCAATGCCTCCACCTACCGCTTCAACACCATGAAGATCGCGCACCGCTTCTGCCCGGTGTGCGGCTGCGGTCCGTATGCGGACGGGCAGGACAAGGACGGCAAGCCGATGGCCGCGGTCAATGTGCGCTGCCTGGACAATGTCGACCTGGACAGCCTGAAGGTCATCGACTACGACGGACTGCACCACTGAGGCCGCCATGTTCCGCATCCTGGGCATCGACCACCTGGTACTGCGCAGCGCAGACGTTGACGCGCTGCGGCGCTTCTATGTCGAGGTGCTCGGCTGCAGTGTCGAGCGCGAGCAAACCGAGCTGGGCCTGACGCAGCTGCGCGCGGGCAGCGGACTGATCGACCTGGTCGCGCTCGACGGCCCGCTCGGCCGCGCCGGCGGCGCCGGACCGGGAACGCAGGGCCGCAACCTGGACCATTTCTGCCTGCGCATCGACCCGTTCGATGCCGACGCGGTGCGGGCGCACCTGGCGCGGCATGGCGTGGATGCCGGCGAGGTGGCGCAGCGCTTCGGCGCCGAAGGCAAGGGACCGTCGCTCTATGTGAGCGATCCGGACGGCAACGTGGTCGAGCTCAAGGGACCGCCTGTTCCGGTGACCGCACAGTAACGTGCGTGTCCCGCGCGCGGAGTGCGCGCGGGATCGCTACAATTTCCGACTGGCCCCACGCGCCGCCGTCCATGGCGACCACCCCGCTGGGCCCGCCATGACAACAATAGAAGCCAGCTCCGACGCGGACGCCGCCAGCACCGCCCCAGACGCCAGCCCGGCACGCACCGGACCCGCGCACCCCGCCACGCCGCCGCGCCGGCTGGTCTGGATCCTCGGCCTGACCGAGACCATCTCCTGGGGCACGCTGTTCTTCGCCTTCACCGTTTTCATCGACCCCATGATCCGCAGCCTGGGCTGGTCCAAGCCCTTCCTGGCGGGCGGCTATTCGCTGGGGCTGCTGGTGTGGGCGCTGTGCTCGTTCGCGGTGGGGCGGTTGCTGGACCGCGCGCCGGCGCGCAAGGTGATGGGCGCGGGCTCGGTGCTGGCCGGGCTGGGTCTGCTGCTGTGGGCATGGACGCCGTCGCAGCCGGTGTTCCTGCTGATGTGGGTGCCGATCGGGCTGGCCATGGCGACCACGCTGTACGAGCCCGCCTTCGTGGTACTGCGCCAGGCCTATGGCGACCAGTATCAGAAGCCGATCGTGGTGGTCACGCTGATGGCCGGCTTTGCCAGCACTATCTTCGTGCCGCTGGCGCAATGGCTGGTGATCCATCTGGGCTGGCGCCCGACGCTGATCGGCTTCGCCGCGCTCAACCTGCTGGTCTGCGCGCCGCTGCACGCGCGCATGCGCTACGCGCTGCATCCCACTTATTCCGGCATGACCCCCGCCGACGGCCAGGCCGGCAGCCGCGACATTGCCCGCGCCACGCTGCGTCAGCCGGTGTTCTGGGCGGTGGTGCTGGCCTTTACCGCGACCGCGGTGGTGGCCTCGCTGCTGGGGGCGCACCTGATCCCGATGCTGACCGAAAAGGGCATGCCGGTGGCGCAGCAACTGGTGGTGGCCGCGCTGATCGGCCCGGCCCAGGTGGCGGGCCGCATGCTGATGATGCGCGCGGGGGTGCGCCACCCGGTGCGGCTGTCGCTGCCGGTCTATGCGCTGATGGGCGCCGGGCTGCTGTGCTTTGCGCTGGGGCACGGCGCCTGGCTGATGGTGGCCGCGGTGCTGTACGGCTGCGCCAACGGCGTCAACACCATGCTGCGCGCGATGGCCATGCCGGAACTGATCTCGCGCCATCACTACGCCACGCTCAACGGCCTGATGATGACGCCGGTGCTGCTGATGCAGGCCGCCGCGCCGTGGCTGGGCGCGCTGCTGTGGCGTGCCGCCGGCGGCTACTGGCTGATGCTGTGGGTGATGGTGGCGCTGGCGCTGGGCGCGCTGCTGGCCTTCGGCTACGCGCTGCACCGGCGCGGGCTGCTGCGCGTGGATGCCGCCAGCCGGTAGCGCGGCGTTGTCATACCCGCCTCGCGCCGATGCGGGACAATGACGGCTTTTGCAGGGGCACCGCCGCCCCCCCTGCCGCACCCTCCCATGCCTGAGCCGCATTCCCCGACCGCTTCCGCGCCCTTGCCGGCCACGGTGTCGCGCGCCACGCGCGGCACCATGGCGCTGTTCTTCGTCAATGGCGCCACCTTTGCCACGTGGGGCGTGCATATTCCCACGATCAAGGCACGCTTCGGCCTGTCCGACGCGATGCTGTCGCTGGCGATGCTGGCCGTGGCCGGCGGCGCCATCCTGGCGATGGGCCCGGTCGGGCGCTGGGTAGCGCGCGCGGGCAGCGCACGGGCGTCGATGACGGGCGGGCTGCTGTTTGCGCTGGCCACGGTGGCGATCCTGGCGATGCCATCGTTCTGGCTGCTGCTGCCCGCGCTGGTGGCGTTCGGCATGGCCAATGCGGCTTTCGACGTCGCCATGAACGCACAGGCGGCCACGGTCGAGGCCAGCCGCACGCGGCCCGTGATGTCGGCGCTGCACGGCATGTTCAGCCTGGGCGGCGTGGCCGGCGCGGGTGCGGGCGGCCTGGTGCTGTCACTGGACGTGGCGCCGCTGGCACATGCGGCGATGATGGCGGGCGTGACCGCTGCGGTGGCGCTGGGTACGCTGCCCGGGCTGCTGGCGGACCATCCGGTGCTGCCATCGGCGGCCCACCATCGCGACCACGCGGTGCGCGCGCTGTGGCTGCTGGGCCTGCTGGCGTTCCTGGGCCTGGTCGGCGAAGGCGCGATGTACGACTGGACCAGCGTCTATATGCGCGACGTGGCGCAGGCGCCCGATGGCTGGATCAGCCTGGGCTACGCTGCGTTCTCGGGCGGGATGGCGTGCGGACGCTTCGGCGGCGACCGCCTGCGCGCGCGCCTGGGCGACGGCGCCACGCTGACTGGCAGTGCCTGGCTGGGCTTTGGCGGCATTGCGCTGGCGCTGCTGGTGCCGCTGCCGCTAGCCGCGCTGGCGGGCTTTACGCTGATGGGGCTGGGCGCGGCCAATATGGTGCCGATCTTCTTCGTTGCCGCGTCGCGGCTGCCGGGCGTGGCGCCGGCCGAAGCAATTTCGCGCGTGGCGCGCTTTGCCTACCTGGGGCTGCTGCTGGGGCCGGTGCTGATCGGCGGGGTCGCGCACCTGGCCAACCTGCGCATCGGGCTGGCGCTGGTGGCGCTGACCATGGGCTGGATCGCGCTCGCGGGCGCGCGCTCGGCACGGCGCTACCTGCCGGCGCGCGCCGGCACGCCGGCGGCACAGGCCCCGGCCGAACGGTAACGCGCGTCAGGCCGCCGCGCGCAGCGGTGCGCCGGCGCCCAGGCCCTCGAACACGAAGCTGTCCATGGCGAGCACGCCATAGGTCACCTCATCGGCAACCCGCGACACGCTGGCCGGCGCCGGCCCTGCGCCACTGGCAGCCTGGGGACCCAAGGCCGCGCCCAGCGCCACGAAGAACGGCAGCAGGTGCTCGTCGGTCGGGTGCGCGCGGCGCGCATACGGCGCCTGGGCGCGGTAGTCGGCAATGCGGCCGGTATCGCCGCTGGCCAGGGCCTCGTCGAGGGCATCCGCCATCCAGCCGCGGAAGGCTTCCACATATGGCTCGGCCTGCGGCCCATGCTGGTCGCGCCGGCCGCCGCCAAACACTTCCTGCAGGTTGTGCGTGAAGCTGCCGGAGGCCAGCACCAGCACGCCCTCGTCGCGCAGCGGCGCCAGCGCGCGGCCGATCTCGATCTGCGTTGCGGGCGACAAGTAGGGGTTCAGCGCCAGCTGCACCACCGGCACGTCGGCATCCGGGAAGAAGTGGCGCATCGGCATCCAGGCGCCGTGGTCCAGCGGGCGTTCTTCGTCCTGGCCGACAAACCCGGCACCGGGGACCGCTGCCGCCTCGACCAGGGCCTTGACCCGCCCGGCCAGCGCCGGCGAACCCGGGGCGTCGTAGCGCAGTGCGTACAGCTCGCGCGGGAAGCCGCCGAAATCGTGCCAGGCTTCCTGGCGCTCGCGGCTGGTGACAGCCAGCGTGCTGTAGATCCAGTGCGCCGAGATCACCAGCACCGCGCGCGGGCGCCGGGTGCGCAGTTGCCCGCCCAGCGCATCGAAGGCGGCGCCGGTGGGGCCGGGATCGATGGCGAGCATCGGGGAACCGTGGGAGATGTAGAGCGAGGGAAGCATGGCAGGACCACCTTCAAACTGTTTGTGTACCTGCATCCAGTTTGGCAAAGATCCGCGCTGGGCACGGGCGCCATTTGCGGACACGTCGTGCAAAAAAGTTGAACGGCCGGGCCCAGCGTGGCGTGGCGCACACAGCGCCTCGGTCACCGGCAACGCAGCCAGGGGCGATCGGCCTATGATGCAACCGTGAGCCCCCGGCGGTGTCATCCGGCGGGGCTCCTGCAACGCCTTGATGCCACCGGCACGCCCCGCGCGCCATGTGTGGCCGGAGACTTCGGTGGTACCGCGCATCCCGCGCCGCCCCGGGCGGCACCCTCCCTTCCTGGCCCACTGGTGGCAACCGGGCGTCTACGGCAGCGTGCCCGCCGTCGCCCTGTGGATCCTGGCGCGCCTGCCGGCCGGCTTGCTGGCATCCCTGGCCGGCACGCCCGCTGCGGCAACCTGGCTGAACCATGCCGGCGACACCGTGTTCGTGACCGGCTGGGCCGCCAGTGCGCTGCTGCTGTGGCTCACGCGCCGCCGGCCGGCGCCCACCCATCCAGCCATGCCGGCTACGCCGCCCTCCCCGCCCTCCGGACCGTCGACCCGCCGCCATCCGGCCGCCTGACCGGCGCCGCGCCGATTTAAGGCGGCAGCAGTCCGATCTGAAAGATTTCGCGCGACGCTCCCTCACTATCCTGCGTCGCTAGAATGCGCGGGAGATTGCCGCACGGCAGCGCGCTGCGGCACTGACTGCACAGAGATTGTCCATGTCCGCACGCCAGCGACACCGACGGTTCCACCCCGCGCCTAGCCGCCGCTCGCGACCCCTTTGGCGGACGGCCCTGGCCGCCATGGGCGCGGCGGCGCTGCTGGCCGCCGGCGCGGCACATGCCCAGGGCGCGCCCGGACTGCGCCTGGCCGGGGCCAATGTGCAGCGGCACGCCAACGCGGTGCTGTCGCTGATGGCGTACTCGGTGGTGCCGGACCTTACCTCCAGCTCGCTGTCGATCAACAACACCAGCACCGACGATCCCGGCATCGTCATGTCGCAGCTGGGCGGCGGCTTCACCATCAGCAAGTCGTTCCCGCTCTACCTGGAAGGCGCCATCGCCTACAGCCGCTACGATCCCACCTTCGTTGCCACCAATGGCGCCGAATCCCGCGCCATCCCGACCCGCTGGAACACCTTTTCCGGCACCATCGGCGTGGGCTGGGACTTTCCGCTGACGGCCAACAAGGAACTGGTGTTCCGGCCGATCTTCAACGCCTCGCTGGGCAATGTCTCCAGCGACCTGTCAATCGGCAAGTTCGCGGTCGAGCAGGTCACCGATCGCCAGCTCAACTTCCTCGACGGCGGCAGCCTGAATGCCTACGGGCTGGGCGGCTCGGTGATGCTGGACTGGGAGCACTACCGCGAGAACTACGAGATCGACGTGGAACTGCGCTACACCAATATCCACCTGCAGAGCTTCGGCGGTACGTCCAGCGCGGTCACGGGCACGGCCACGGCGCAGACCGCCAACCTGTGGGCGCGCTGGCGGGCGCCAACCGGGATGCATGCGTTCGACCGGCCGGTACGATACGTGCTTGAGCTATCACATTCACACTACCTTGGCAGCCAGGCCGGCATCCTCGGCTTCAACTACCTGACCACGCTCGGCACCGGGCTGGAACTGGACACCAGCGCGCACGAGGTCTTTGTCACGCGGATCCGGGCGGTGCTGCGCTATGTGTTCGGCAACAACGTGTCGGGCGTCTCGCTGGGGCTGGCGGTCAGCTTCTGAGCGCGTTCACGGCGGTTCAGGGGCGGATGGAAAATTAAGGAATCGCTTAATATCACGGTTTCCCCGCCTTTCCGACGCTTCATGACCGCGACTACCGCCCCCATCCCCGACATTTCAGCCGCCACCCGACGAAAGGCGATCATCGCCGCGACCATCGGCAACGGCCTGGAATGGTTCGACTTCACCGTCTACAGCTTCTTTGCCGTCATCATCGCCAAGCTGTTCTTCCCGACCGGCGATGACCTGACCTCGTTCCTGCTGACCGTCGCCACCTTCGGTGTGGGCTTCTTCATGCGCCCGGTCGGCGCCATCGTGCTGGGCGTCTACGCCGACCGCGTTGGCCGCAAGGCGGCGCTGACGCTGACCATCTTGCTGATGGCGCTGGGCACGGCCATCATCGGGCTGGCCCCGACCTACGACCAGATCGGCCTGTGGGCACCGGCGCTGATCGTGTTGGCGCGCCTGATCCAGGGCTTCTCCGCCGGCGGCGAGGTGGGAGGCGCCACCGCCTTCCTGATCGAGCACGCGCCCGACGCCGAGCGCGGCGCCTACGCCAGCTGGCAGCAGGCCAGCCAGGGCATCTCCTTCATGCTGGGCGCGGCCATGGGCGCGCTGGTCACCAATGGCCTGTCGCCCGAGCAGATCGATGCCTGGGGCTGGCGCATCCCGTTCCTGTTCGGCCTGCTGATCGGCCCGGTCGGCATGTATATCCGCTCGCACCTGGACGAGCCGCCCGAGTTCGAGGCGCGTCAGGCCGCGCGCAAGGCCGCCAAGGTCAAGTTCTCGCCGCTCACGCAGGTGCTGCGCGACCACCCGCGCGAAGTGCTGGCCGGCCTGGGCGTGACCATCCTGTGGACGGTGTGCACCTACGTGCTGGTGTTCTATATGCCGTCGTACGCCAAGCAGCAGCTGGGCCTGCCGCTGGGCGCGACCTTCAAGTCGACCGCGCTGTGCGGCGCCATCATCCTGGTGCTGTGCCCGCTGATGGGCATGCTGTCGGACCGCATGGGCCGCAAGCGCATGCTGGGCATCGTGGCGCTGCTGATCGGCGTGCTGGCTTATCCGCTGTTCCACTGGCTCAATGTGTCGCCGAGCACGCAGACGCTGCTGCAGGTGCAGATCGTGCTGGGCATCCTGCTGGCGGCCTTCACCGGCCCGGCCCCGGCGGTGCTGGCCGAGCAGTTCCCGACCGAGGTGCGCTCCACCGGGCTGTCGCTGGCCTACAACTTCGCCGTGACCATCTTCGGCGGCTTTGCGCCGCTGATCGTGACCTGGCTGATCGAGTCGACGCAGAACAAGCTGGCGCCGGCTTACTACGTGATCGCCGCTGCCGTGGTGAGTTTTATCGCGCTGGTGTTCATGCACGACCGCACGGGCAAGAAGCTGGCCTGAGCCGTCCGCGCCAGTTCCAGGCAAGAAAGCCAGCCGCGAGGCTGGCTTTTTTGTTGCGCGCGGGCAGCCCGTCTAGCCGGCTTCGTCCTCGTCCCGGTGGATATTGATCACATGCCGAGCCTCGAAGCACAGCGGCATGCCCGGGTTCATCTCGTCGGTGCAATACGGCTGGTTATCAAGCTCGCCGGTATAAAGGCTGCCCTCGCGCCCGGTGACGATGACCCACATCCGCTCCACGTGAACCTCTTCGCTGCCCGTCTCGTCCGCGACCAGGATGCGGAAGATCAGCTTGACCAGCTGGCCGGGTGCGAGTTCATCACGCTCCTCGCGCGGCGGCATCCAGAAGGTCTCGGGATGGGCGGCGGCGATGGGCTCGGCGTCGTCGAGCTCCCATCCGTCTTCGTCCAGGGTTGTCAATCGCATGTCCATTTTCAGCCTTCCGCAATCTCTCAGGTGCGGGCATGATCGCAGCAAATGCGCCGGTCGGCGAGAGCCTGGCCGGCGTGCGGGACTTTCAACAGGGAACAGGTGTACCCATGACAAGCAAGAAGGAAGCAGCGGTGCGCTGCGGCTGGTGCGGCACGCTGGAGGACTATTGCCACTACCACGACACCGAGTGGGGCTTTCCGGTCGCCGACGACCGCCGGCTGTTCGAGAAGCTGTGCCTGGAAGGCTTCCAGTCCGGCCTGAGCTGGCTGACCATCCTGCGCAAGCGCGAGGCCTTCCGCAAGGCGTTTGCCAATTTCGACATCGAAAAGGTGGCGCGCTTCAGCGAGCGCGATATTGGGCGCCTGCTCGGCGACGCCGGCATCGTGCGCCACCGCGGCAAGATCGAGGCGGCCATCAACAATGCGCAGCGGGCCCGCGAACTGCTGGAGACAGAATCGTCGCTGGCCGCCTACTTCTGGCGCTTCGAGCCCGATCCGTCCAGCCGGCCCAGGGTGCTGACACCCGAGGTGCTGCGCACCATGGCGACTTCGCCGGAATCCACGGCGCTGTCAAAGGACCTGAAGAAGCGCGGCTGGCGCTTTGTCGGTCCCACCACCATGTACGCGCTGATGCAGGCGATGGGGCTGGTCAATGACCACCAGGAAGGCTGCACGACCCGGGCCGAGGTGCTGGCTGCACGCAAGGTGTTCAAGGTGCCGCGCTAGCGTTGCGTGGACGTATACCCGGCGCGCGCCAGGTATACGCCGGCGCACCAGCGCCATGGCCCGCGTAAACGTCAGGTCAATGCGAACAGCGCAACGGTCCTGTCTATGTCTTTAATATTGTTTACGTATGTAAACATAGTAGTAGTAGGTAAACCAGGCATCAGGCCGTGGATAAGTCACCTTTCTCCTTTCGGCTCAGGGACTTGCAGCAAAGATAACCACCGCGGGATAACCCTGATTCGCCGGGATAGCGTGGCAGTCACGTATACGTCGGCAGTGCGGGCGCCGCAGTTATCCGTATACGTCCCACAAGGCGCCCCCAGGCGGGGCACAGCTTGTCCGGCCGGTTATCCCCAGCAACCGGCAAAGATGTCCACAGGCCGGGCTCAGGCAGCGCTGGCCTGGCTGCTCATGTATACGGGATCGACGTGCGTCATCACGTTGAGCACGTGATGGTGCTCCAGGGTGCGGCGCCGGGCTTCGACCGCGATCGCATGCCCCTGCGCCACCGTCAGCGCGGCATCGATCTCCAGGTGCACGTCAACCAGCACCTGGTCGCCCATCTTGCGGGTGCGCAGGTCGTGCAGGCCCAGCACGCCGGGCGTGCCCAGCATGGTCGCGCGGATCGCCGCGACGGTTTCCTCGTCTGCCGCGCGGTCCATCAGGTCGTTGAGCGCATCCCAGCCGAAACGCAGGCCCATGCGCGCAACCATCAGCCCGACCACGATGGCCGCCACCGGGTCGAGCATGTGGTAGCCCAGCAGGTTGCCGCCAATACCCAGCGCCACCACCAGCGACGAGGCCGCATCCGAGCGCGCATGCCAGGCATTGGCCACCAGCATGCCCGAGCGCACGCGCCGCGCCACCGCGAGCATGTAGCGGAACAGCAGTTCCTTGGACACCAGCGCGACCAGTGCCACCCACAAGGCCACTGGCTGCACCGGCTGCAGGCTGGCCGGGTGCTGCAATTTGTCCACCGCCGCCCACAGCATGCCTGCCCCCGCCGCCAGCAGCAGCGCGCCGAGTGCCAGCGACGCCGCGGTCTCGAAGCGCAGGTGGCCGTACTGGTGGTGGGCGTCCGGATCCTTGCGGCTCTGCCAGGCGGCCAGCAGCACCACGAAGTCGGACAGCAGGTCCGAGAGGGAATGCGCGGCGTCGGCGATCAGCGCCTGCGAGCCAGAGATGACACCGGCCACCGCCTGCGCGGCGGTCAGGCCGATATTGACGGCCACGCTGACCAGCGTGCTGCGCCGGCCAGCCCGGTGGCGCGTGTCGGCCTCGGCCGGGCTGGCGGCGGTGGCGTCGTCCGGAAGGCCGGCGGATGCCGGCCGCAGAGGGTTGTGTTCCGATTCCATCGGGTGACTATAGCCCAACATCCGCGACAGGCGGACCGGGCCACGGCGGCGCTGCCGTGCCGATTTCGTAACAGCGCTGGCGAAGTTCTGGTGTCGCCTTTACCGTTACACAGGACGGGAACACCCGGACACTGCAAGGAGGACCCAACGATGGCGATTCGGTCACTTGCCTCGCACAGCACATCCCAGCTGCGCCGCCTGGTCGGACAGATGCAGGCGGAAGTCGATGCATTAGAGAACCTTTCCACCCCAGACGCCGACGCGCAAAGCCGCCTTGGCTATGCCATCGGCCGCCTGCGCGACGGCATCGAGGCGGTCGAGGACGCGCTGCAGTCGCTGCGCGCGCTGCAACAGGTACGGCCGTCGGCGATGAAGGCCCGCCGGCCGACCCGGGTGGCCTAGCCTACCCGCGCCTGCACGCTGGCGCGACCCACACGGCCGGGCAAATCGCTCGCGCTCCTTGTTGTCCCCACGGGCCGGCTTACGCCGCCGGGCAATAGCGCAGCGCCTGCGACATGGCCGCGCACGCCGCCGGCACCGGGCCGATGACGGGAATCGGAAAGCGCTGGCCCAGCGCCCGGGCGGCCTCGCCCAGCGGGCCGCCGCCGATGATCACGGCTTGCGCGCCGTCGGCTCGGATGCAGGTATCGACCGCGCCCGCCAGCAGGTCTTCCTGCTGCTGCGGCGCGCCGCCCAGCGCGCGCGGATCGCCCTCGGTGAAGCGCGTGCCCGTGAACAGCTCGTCCAACCCCTGCCGGCGCACGCTGGCGCTGATCGACGCCGCCAGCCGCGGCGTGGTGGTGGCGATGCCGAAGCGCCGCCGCCCGGCCGCGGCCGCGTGCATCGAGGCTTCGCCGATACCCACCACCGGCACTGACAGCTGCGCGCGCAGGGCCTCGATGCCGGGGTCGCCGAAGGCGCCGACGATCACGCCGTCGGCACCGCCGGCCAGGCGCAGCATGTCTGCAGCGCAGATCGCCTCGGCGGCCACGGCAAGATCGTCTTCGTCGATGATCATCGGCGCGCCGCGCGTGACCGTCGCGCCGACCACGGCCGGCGGCGCGGGCATGGCCTGCGCGAACCAGGCGCGCGCGATCTCGACCATCATCTGCGTGGTGGCGCTCGACGTATTCGGGTTGATCAGCAGGATGTGGCTCATGGATGCCTCTTGAGATTCAGGAATGCCAGCGCAGGGACATCGCCAGCGGGTGGCTCGATTTCCTGTTGGCTTGCATGGGATCGAACAAGGCCCCGGCGGGCGTAGGTTGGCGGCGGCACAAGGCGCGTACGCCTGTGCCGAGGTGTCAACGATAGCGTATGGCGGCTGCCAGCGCGAGATGGCGGACAGCGCGGGCGGCAGAAACACAAAAGCCCCGGAAAGCGTTGGCTTTCCGGGGCTTTTGCGCGGGATATCTGGTGGACCGAAGGAGGATCGAACTCCCGACCTCTGCATTGCGAACGCAGCGCTCTCCCAGCTGAGCTATCGGCCCGTGGCGGTTGATTGTAGCGTAATACGGCAGCGCCCTTCAATCCTCTGCGCGGCGCGTGACGGGGCCGCACAACATCAGGCGGCCATGCCCGGATTGCCGTCCATGCCGCGCACGCGCGGCAGGTTCAGCGGGCGGGCGCTGACTTCCCTGGTGCTGCGCAGCCACTGCGCCATCACGTCCCAGATCGGCGCGCCGCCGGCCTGGCGCGCCTCTTCGGCCACCGGGGCCCAGCCCGCCACCTTGTAGGTCTTGCCGGCTTCCAGCGGCTTGCCGGCCAGGCGCATGTCGCTGATGCGCTTGCCCATGCCGGCGGTCGGATCGATGGTGTATTGCAGCCCGCCCACGCGCACCATGTCGCCGCCCTGCTGGTAGTACGGGTCGGGATTGAACAGGTTGTCGGCCACGTCTTCCAGGATGGTCTTGATGGTCTCGCCGCTCATCTGCGTCACCGTGGTGTACGGGTAGGTGATGGCGGTCTGGTCCATCAGGTGTTCCATGGTGATGGCCTCGCCCGGCAGCAGCGTGGTGCCCCAGCGGAAGCCCGGCGAGAACGCGATCTGCGCGCCCTGGGCCTGCATCAGGCCGTCCAGGATCAGCTGGTCGAAGGTGCCGTTGAAATTGCCGCGGCGGTACAGCAGGCCGCGGTTGACGGCCAGCACTTCGCCCAGTTTTTGCTCATAGGGCGCGCGTACCTTCCTGATCAGCGCGTCCATGGCGGGGTCGGCCGGCAGGTAGTTGGCGAACACCGGCAGCAGCCGGTAGCGAAAGTCCGCGACCTTGCCGCCCTTCACGTCAAAGTCCAGCACGCCGAGGAACTTGCCGTTGGAGCCGGCATTGGTCACCAGCGTGGTGCCGCCGGCATTCTTCACCGGCACCGGCGCGGGCATGCCGTCATGGGTATGGCCGCCCAGGATGGCGTCGAGCCCGCGCACGCGCGAGGCCAGCTTCAGGTCCACGTCCATGCCGTTGTGGGACAGCAGCACCACCGCCTGCGCGCCCTTGCCGCGCGCTGCGTCGATGACCTGCTGCAGATTCTCTTCCTGGATGCCGAAGGTCCAGTCCGGCACGAAGTAGCGCGGGTTGGCGATGGGCGTGTACGGGAACGCCTGGCCGATGATGGCCACCGGCACGCCGTTGATCTCGCGGATCACGTACGGATCGAACACCGGATCGCCGAAATCGTTGGTCTTGATGTTCTGCGCCAGGAAGGCGACCTTGCCCTTGAAGTCCTTGTCGACGATCTCCTTGACGCGGTCCGCGCCCAGGGTCATCTCCCAGTGCGGCGTCATCACGTCCACGCCCAGCGCCAGCGCGGCATCGACCATGTCCTGGCCCTTGGTCCACAGCGCGGTGGCCGAGCCTTGCCAGGTATCGCCGCCATCGAGCAGCAGGGCGCCCGGCCGGCCTGCCTTCAGCCGTTTCACCAGCGTGGCCAGGTGCGCAAACCCGCCGACCTTGCCATAGCGGCGCGCGGCCTCGTTGAAATCCAGGTAGGTGAACGCATGCGCCTGCGGCGTGCCGGGGCGGATGCCGTACTGGCGCAGCAGCGCGTCGCCGACCAGGTGCGGCGGCTTGCCGGCATAGTCGCCGATACCGAGGTTGACGTTGGGCTCACGGAAATACACCGGCCGCAGCTGCGCATGGCAGTCGGTGAAATGCAGCAGGTGGACGTTGCCGAAGCGCGGCAGGTCGTACATGGCCTCGGCGGCCTGCGCGGCGTGCGCGTCTTGATGGGGGAACGTCATGCCGCCGGCGCCGGCAATGGCCAGCACCTGCAGGAACTCGCGTCGGTTCATGTCTCTTCCTGGAATTGACGGTGGCGGTCGGCCCTGGCGCGGGCGTCCGCCATCGCAAAACTATGGCCGCGCGTACCGCTCCAGCGCCGCCACGTCGTCTTCAAGCATTTCGCCCACTTCCTTCTGCACCACGCGGCCGCGCGCGTCGATCACGTACAGCTCCGGCAGTCCCTTGCGCTTGCCGAACACGGCCTGCAGCGCGGGCGAATCCGTCGTCGCCGGGAAGGTGTAGCCGCGCTTCTTCATGTAGTCGGCAGCCTCGCGCGGATCCTTGTCGATGCTGATGGTCAGCACCTGCAGCGGCGTGCCGCGCGTGCGTTCATAAAGCTTCTGCAGGCGCGGGTTCTGCATCGCGCAGAACGGGCACCACGAGGCCCAGTATTCGACCACCAGCGGCTTGCCGGCCAGCGCGCCAGCGCTGAGGGTGCGCCCGTCGAGCGTGCGCACGTCGGACAGGCGCACGGTGTCGCCGACCTCCAGCGCTGCCGCGCCGGCTGCGGCGCCGGCCAGGCTGAAGGCCAGCAGCCAGCGCAGCAGCACGGCAGGCGCGCGCATCGGCCTTACTGGTTGACCGGCGAGGCCGGGTCGAGCAGCAGCGCCATCACGTCGCGGATCTGGGCCTCGGTCAGGATGCCCTTGTGGCCGAAGCGCGGCATGTTGGAGCAGGCGGCGTAGGCGCTGGAGTCCCAGATCTTGCCCCAGGTGTACTTGATGACTTCCTGCGAGTTGCCGCGCAGCTTGCCGTACTGGTACAGCGACGGGCCGATATTGCCGAACGAGATCTCGGCCTTGGTCATCTGGTGGCAGGCGTAGCAATTGCCGCCGTTGGTGCCGCCGACCTGGTCGGTGAACTGCATGCCGCGGCCGTTCTGGGCGACCTTTTCGCCTTCCTTCCAGTCGCCCAGCCATTTGTCTTCGGCGGGGTATTTCACCTGCTTGAGCTCGGCGGCTTCGATCTTCTTGGCAAGCTTTGCCGGCACCTTGGTGCGGTCCGGGTACTGGCTGCAGGCCTGCTGCATGCCGTCCTGGTTGAGCACGCCCTCGACCGTGACCGGGCCGCGTGACGAGAACGAGTCCTCGATCAGGTGCTTCATGTCGGCACCGCTGACGGCGGCGGGCTTGCCCTTGGGCGTGCGGGCCCTGGTGCTGTCCTGCGCGTGGGCGCCGCCTGCCAGCAGGGTGGCCAGGGCCGCGATGGCCAGTGCCTGGTGTTGTCGTTGCATGTTGTCTCTCCCGTACTGGTCAGCGCTTCATCGCCGGGCCGTCGTAGGTCCCGCCGTTGGCGTTCTTCGCCAGGAACATGGTCAGCGCGGTGATCACGTCCGAGCCATAGGCGGGTTCGGGAAAGCGCTGCTGGCGCAGGCAGTCGTACAGGCGGTGCTGCATGGTGCGGACCTCGCCCTGCGAGACGCGGTAGGCGGGCCAGGTGGTGTAGGCCGCCTGCGCGCCCTTGTCGGTCAGCAGGTTGGGCAGGTCCTGCAGCCGGATGCGCTGGCCGTCCACCGCATGGCAGGTGGCGCAGGCAAAGTCATAGGCGCCGCCGCGGTAGAAGAACATCTTCTCGCCCAGCGCATAGGTGCGCTTTTCTTCGGGATGGCCGAGCTGCACGTTCATCTTCACGCCGCGCGACTCGCCGGTCAGGTAGGCCACCAGGCGCTCGATCTCGGACGGCTTGCCCGACGACGAGAACGGGTTCTTCGTTGCCTCCTCCCTGGTCAGCCCCTGCAGCGTCATGCGGCAGTAGGCGAGCCGCTGCTCCAGGTCCATCACCTTGCTGGCGTCCTTGAAGTAGCGCGGCAGCTCGGCGTAGGCGCCCTTGGTCACGCCCGGGCCCTTGCCCAGGTCGCATTGTTCCAGCGAGGCGTTCTTCGGGCCGGCCGGCTTCTTCCACAGTTCTTCGCCGGCGGCTTCCCACAACTCGGCGGGATTGCCTTCGGCCAGCATCTGGCGGTACTTGGCGATTTCGTCGGCGGTGCTGCCCTGCGCA
Source organism: Cupriavidus sp. FW306-01-F10A (assembly GCF_058782785.1). Lineage (NCBI taxonomy): Bacteria > Pseudomonadati > Pseudomonadota > Betaproteobacteria > Burkholderiales > Burkholderiaceae > Cupriavidus > Cupriavidus sp. FW306-01-F10A. The sequence goes on along the minus strand of NZ_JBYSYA010000015.1, from coordinate 144,398 downwards.
TGCACGGCGGCAGCAGAGGCCACCGCAGCGGTGGCCGCCGCGGCCAGCGCGGCGCGCCGGGCCAGGCTTCGGATGGTGTTCATGGGGCTTCTCCTCGCGGCCTCGCACCGTGGCGGGCCGTTCTCTCTCTCTTGTTGCCGGAAGCTACGCCGCCCGGCTCAGGGCTTGATATAGGCGTAGCCTTCTTCGGCCTGCAGGCGCGCAATCTCGACCACGCCGGCCGGTACCACCTTGGCTTCCATCAACAGGCTCGATTCCGCAATCTTGCGTGCGGTCAGCGTGTTGCGGCACACGCGGAACTCCACCCCGGCCGAGGCCAGCGCGCCCACCGGGCCGTCAAAGGTGTTGCCGCGCGCATCCTTGGCGCCTTCGACCAGGAAATCGATGCCGTAGCCGAACGCCACTACCACGATCTTCGTTCCCGGCGCGCCGTTCAGGTGGTTGCGCAGGTTGCCCATCGCGCGCACCGCCTGGTCGATGCCTTCCGACAGCTGGTACACCACCTTGATGCGCCCGCCCTTGCCCGCAGCCGGCGCGGCCTGGGCCGCGGCTTTTGCCGACAGGCCGATGGCGGCCAGCGCCGCCGATGCTCGAATAAATGCTCGCCGCATGTTGTTCCTTCCCGCCGGGCCAGTCCCGGCATCCGTCCCGAACCTTAGCAGAGGACGGCGTGGCCTGCCGGCCGCGGGAACGGCTGTCAGGCGATGGTCGCTTCGTCGGTGCGCTTGTCGCCCTTGTTGTCGATCCAGGTCACTGCGACCTTGTCGCCCTTGGCGCCGCCCTTGAACTTGAAGTTCAGGAACGGGTCCTTCGACACCGCCGGGCCGAACTGGGCGCGGAACACTTCCTTGCCCTTGCACTGGGCGGTCACGGTCTGGATATGCCAGGCCGGCACGACCTTGCCGGACGCATCCTTGCGCTGGCCGGTTTCCATGTCGTGCTTCATCAGAATCTTGACGTCAACCACGCCGCCGTTTTCGGTGGCGCGTACGCGCATCGGGTCTGCCATGTGTTTCTCCTGTTGCAGTTTGGGAATCTCGATCCGGGGCGCGGCGTCAGCCGCCGCAGCCGCCCAGCGTGACCTTGATTTCCTTCGATGCCACGTACCACTTGCCGCCGGCCTTGACCGCGGCATGCACGACCGAGGTCTGGCCCATCTTCACGCGCGTGGAGACGAACGGCTCGGTGCCGGCCGGGATGATGAAGTCGGCGGCCAGCGTGTTGGGGTTCTTTTCCACCAGGATCGCGATCTGCTCGGTATCCGGGATGGTGCTGGTCACGGCCACCGGCACCACGGCGCCGTTCTCGGCGATATCGGGGGCGGTGAAGGTGATGGCGGTGCTTTTCTCGGTGCCGCTGCCGCCGAGCGCCTTGATCACGTCGGCAACGCTCTTGCCGTCAAAGGCGTTCTTGTTCCACTCGGCCGCCTGCGCCTCGCTGATCAGGCCGGTGGCGGCCATCAGCGACAGGACAGCGGTAACCCGCAGCACTTCTCGTCGTTTGGAATTCATGTTTCTGCTCTCCGGCTACTCCGTTCCAGTCGGTAAATGACCGCTTCGGGGATTCTTCTTCATGCGGCCGGTACATGGCCGGCCGCTGGTCTGTCCTGGCCGCGCGGCATTCACCGCCCGGCCTGGTGCATCGGCGGACTGCCCGCCTGGTCGGTAAGGCTTACTTGGCGGGGGCGCCAGCCAGCACCCACTCGACCACGGTCTTCAGGTCGGCGTCGCTGAGCGACGCGTTGGCGGGCATCGGCACCGGGCCCCAGACGCCCGAGCCACCGCTCTTGACCTTCTTGGTCAGCGTCGCCAGGGCGTTCTTGTCGCCCTTGTACTTGGCGGCCACTTCCTTGTAGGAAGGACCGACCAGCTTCTTGTCGACCTGGTGGCAACCCATGCAGGCGTTCTTGTTGGCGATCTCCTGTGCCTTGGCGGCATCGACCGCGTGGGCCGATGCGGCGGCGCCGAGCATCAGCGCTGCGATGACAAACTGCTTCATTGTTAAGCTCTCCAAGCTCTGTAAAGCCGTGGGGACGGCAAAGGCCGCTGGGCCGTACTGCAATGGCTTCGCGGCACACACTGGCCGCCGCCCGGGGGCACTGCGGTGGCCAGTCCGCTATTTTGCCTCAAGAATCCAGCCCACCATGGCCTGCACGTCCGAATCCGGGATCTGCGGCTGCGCCGGCATCGGCACGCTGCCCCATGCGCCCTGTCCGCCCGCCTTGACCTTGCGCGCCAGCGCGCCGTGCGCGTCCTGGCCCTGGTACTTGCCGGCGATGTCGGCAAAGGACGGCCCAACCAGCTTGCGGTCCATCGCATGGCAGGCCATGCACTGGTACTGGCTGGTGAGCCGCGCGCCCGGCGCGGCCGGCTCCGAAGGAGCTGATGCAGCACTTTTCGATACGATATTGCCCGCGGCCACGCCGCGCACCGGGCCGAAGCTCCGCTGCTGCTGCGCCAGTTCGCCATGGGCATCGCGGGCATAGTCCGGTATCGACGAGGTAATCGCCACCGTGCCGGCGCAATCCTTCATGCAGGCCGTATTGCGCGTGTCCGGGCGGCCGCGCCCCGGCCACAGGCCGTGGCCGGTGGTCATGCCGTCGCGGTTGGGCATGCGCCGCTGGACCTCGGCGATATTGGCGTCGGACAGCGTGAAGTCGGCCGGGACGATCTCGCCCAGGTGCAGCATATAGGCGGTGACCGCGTAGACGTCGCCCACGCTCAGGCTCTTGGGGGCGTTCCACGGCATGGCGCGGTGGATGTAGTCCCACAGCGTGCTGACGGTGCTGACCTTCATCAGCGTGGTGCGGTACGGCTGGTTGCCGGTCATGCCGGCCACGCGGCCGCGCCTGATGTCTTCGGCGGTGGTGCCGCCGACCAGCGGCGTGAACACCTCGTTGGATTCGCCGAAATCGCCGTGGCACGACGCGCACTTGCCGTCCCAGACCTTCTGCCCCTGCGCCACCGTGCCGCTGCCCCTGGGCAGGCCCTGGAAGTCCGGGCGCACGTCGATGTCCCACGCGGCGACTTCGGCGGGCGTGGCGGTGCGGCCAAGTGCCGCACGCGCGTCGGCCGTGCCCGCCCATGCCGGGGCGGCGCTGACGGCTGCCAGCACCAGGGCGGCGGCGGTCCTGAGTTCAGCCCACATGGACATTGGACACCTCGCCGCCTGCCGCCACCTGCCAGCTCTGGATGGCGTTGTTGTGGTAGATCGAGCGCGTGCCGCGCACCGCGCGCAGCTGCCCCAGCTTCGGCTGCACATAGCCGGTGTCGTCGATGGCGCGGCTTTGCAGGATGGCGGGGCCGCCATCCCAGACCCAGTCCAGGTTGAAGCGCGTCAGGCACTTGGACAGCACCGGCGCCTCCAGCCGCGCGCTGCGCCAGTTGCGCCCGCCGTCGGTCGAGACATCGACACGCCTGATGCGCCCGCGCCCCGACCACGCCAGCCCGCTGATGTTGTAGAAGCCCTTGCCCACCAGCTGCTGTCCGCCCGAAGGCGTGGTGATGACCGACTTGCACTCCTGGATCGAGGTGTACTGGCGCAGCTTGCCGTCCGGCATCATGTCCACGTAGTGGATGGTCTCGTCCTTGGCATTCCAGGGCTGGTCGCCCAGCTCCAGCCGGCGCAGCCACTTGACCCACGACACCCCCTGCACGCCCGGCACCACCAGCCGCAGCGGATAGCCGTTCTCGGGGCGCAGCATCTCGCCGTTCATGCCCCAGGCGACGATGATCTCGTCGGCCAGCTCCATCGGGATGGTGCGCGTCATCGACGAGCCATCGCCGCCTTCGGCCAGCAGGTAGCGGCCGCGGCGCAGGTCGGCGCCGGCATCGTCCAGCAGCACCCGCAGCGGCACGCCGGTGAACTCGCAGCATGACAGCATGCCGTGGGTGTACTGGACCGTGGGCACGGCCACGTTGCCCCATTCCATGCCGGTGTTGGCGCCGCATTCGATGAAATGCATGCGCGACACTGCCGGCAGGCGCATCAGGTCGTCCATGGTGTAGACGCGCGGCGTGCGCACCAGGCCGTTGAGCATCAGGCGGTGGCGGGCCGGGTCGAGATCGTGCCAGCCCTGGTGGTGGCGCTCGAAATGCAGGCCGTTGGGGGTGATGATGCCGAAGAAGCCCTGCAGCGGCGCGAAGGCCACCGAAGCAGCGGAGACGCGCGTCAGGCCCGGCGACTCGCGCCGCACCAGGTTTTTCTCATGCACGGAGGGCTGCCCGTACGGGCGTGCCGCCACCGGCTGGCCGAGCGAGGTGGCCCAGGGCTGCGGCTGCAGGATGGCGGGATCGCCGTCGGCTGCCAGTGCCTGGCGGCCTGCCGTGGCGGCGGCAATCCCCGCGGCCGCGCCCAGGAAGCTCTTGCGCAGGAAGTCGCGCCGCGGCGCGTCCAGGCCGTGCCGGCCGATGTCCTGCTGCAGCGATGCGCTGACGAAGTGCTCGGGCGCGGGCACGATGCGCCCGGGCCGGTTCCGTTCCTGCAAATCGGTCTCCTCCGGCGCGCTCGCCACGGTCCCATGGACCGGTCGGCGTGCCTGTTATCGGGCCGCTGCAGCGGGTGCGGCAGCGATCCGTTTACCGGAAGAGCTGAGCTAGCCTGCGGTGCGCCGCCTGCGCGCCGGGGCTTCGGGTGCCGGCTGTGCCATGAAGCGGTCGACCACGCCGGAGGGCAAGGCGCTGTCCTCCAGCCGGCTCGCCACCTGCACGCAGACCGTGCGGCACAGCTCGATCACGCTTTCGTCCGCAATGGCGTAGAACACCAGGTTCGCCTCCTTGCGGCGCGACAGCACGCCCGAGCGGTACATCGCGTTGAGATGCCGCGACACATTGGTCTGCGACGAACCCACCGTCTCGACCACCGTGCTGACCGGCTTCTCGCCATCGCACAAGGCGTGCAGGATCTTCAGCCGCGTCGGCTCCGCCAACAGGCTGAAGTAGCCCGATACCTTTTCGAATACGCGATCCAGCTCTTCCATGGCATCCAATATATTCGTATATGCGTGAATGCGCATATAGTGTTTACCCACTGATGCAGCACAGCATAAGCGCGGCGGGAGAATCAGCGGCGCGCCAGCGCCCTGCCCGCCCACAGGCGCTGGCCGAACACATTGAGCAGCAGCCCGGCCATCACCACTGCCGCGCCCGCCCACTGCGCGCCGGACAGGTCCTCGCCCAGCAGCAAATGCGCCGACACCAGCCCCACCACCGGCACCAGCAGCGTCAGCGGCGCCACCTGGCTGGCCGGGTAGCGCGTCAGCAGCCGGCCCCACATGGTGTAGCCGAACACCGTCGCCGCAAAGGCCAGGTAGGCCACGGCGAACACGGCCATGCCCGACACATGGGTGACGCTCTGCACGATGCGCGCCGGGCCCTCGACCCACAGCGACAGCAGCGCGAACGGCACGATCGGGATCAGCGCGCCCCAGATCACCAGCCCCAGCAGGTCGACCGGGCCGATCTTCTTGCTGACGATATTGCCGCTGGCCCAGCAGAACGCCGCGCACAGCGTCAGCACGAAGCCCGCCACGCTCATGCCGCCGGCGCTGCCGGCACCGGCCCCGATCAGGGCCAGCCCGCCCGCCGCCACCGCCATGCCCGCGATGTTGTGCCAGCGCACCGGCTCGCCCAGCCACAGCGCAGCAATGGCCAGCGTGAAGAAGGCCTGCGACTGCAGCACCAGCGAGGCCAGGCCGGCCGGCATGCCGACCGCCATGGCGTAGAACAGGAAGGCGAACTGGCCCAGGCTGATGGTGACGCCGTAGGCCAGCAGCAGCCGCCACGGCACGCGCGGGCGCGGCACGAAGAAGATCGCCGGGAACGCCACCAGCAGGAAGCGCAGCGCACCCAGCAGCATCGGCGGCATGTCCGCCAGGCCAACCTTGATGACGACGAAGTTGACGCCCCAGACGCAGACGATGGCGAGGGCGAGTAGACGGTCTCTGGCTTGCATGAGGGGGCTGGGGGCGCGGCCCGGCGCAGTGCCGGACAAAACCCGTAGGGTAGCAGCCCCCGGCCTTCGGGGCATGGCCCCCTGCACCTACCCCAGCATCTCCGCCCAGATGCCCTTGGCCCATGCCAGTGCGTAGTCGCCTTCGAGCTGGTTCGGCGCCTCCGACAGCCCGCCCGATCCCGGCACCGTGACCATGGTCTTCTGCGCCGCGTCATAGCGATGCACGCTGGCCACGTGCACCGCCTCGCGGTCGGAGGTGAAGCTGTAGCAGGTGTTGTTGTAGAGCGGCTGCGGATCGGGTGTCCGGCCCGACAGCAGTGCGACCATGGCCGCGGCCGCGACCTTGCCATGCTGGTTGGCCATATGGCCCGACTTGGGCATCAGCGGCGCGATCTGGATGGCATCGCCGATCACGTGGATATTGGCCGCGGCGCGCGACTCGAAGGTGACGAAGTCCACCTCGCACCACTTGCCATTGGCCGTGGCCAGCCCCGCCGACACCGCGATCGCACCGGCGCGCTGGGGTGGCAGCACGTTGAGCACGTCGGCACGCTCGTCGTCCTGCACATCGAACTTGAGCGTGCGCGTGGCGGGGTCCACATCCACCGCGTTGAACTGCGGCCGGTATTCCACCATGCCCGGGTACTGCGACGCCCACACCTTGCGGAACAGCCCGGCCTTGGAGGTGATGTCGGGGTTGGCGTCCAGGATCAGCACCTTGCTGCGCGGCTTGTGCTGCCTGAAGTAGTACGCCACCTGGCAGGCGCGCTCGTAGGGTCCCGGCGGGCAGCGGTACGGCGCCAGCGGGACGCTGATGGCATAGGTGCCGCCGTCCGGCATGGCCTCCAGCTGGCGGCGCAGCGCCACGGTCTGCGGGCCCGCCTTCCAGGCGTGCAGGACCTGGTCGCCGCCGGGCTGCTTCAGCCCGGGCAGCGCATCGCTCATCATTTCGACGCCGGGCGACAGCAGCAGGCGGTCGTAGGGCAGCGTGGCACCGCCTGCGAGGCGCACGGTCCGTTTGGCCGGGTCGATGGCCACGGCGGTATCGCGCACCAGGCGCACGCCGTGGCGGCGCACCAGCGCGTCGTACGGCAAGGTCAGGTCCGCCAGCTGCCGGCTGCCGCCGAGCACCAGGTTCGACAGCGGGCAGGAGATAAAGGCCGGATTGGGTTCGACCAGCGTGACCTCGATCGCTTGCCCGCTCCACTCGCGCAGGTAGCGCGCGGCGGTGGCGCCGCCGTAGCCGCCACCCACCACCACCACCCTGGCCGGCGCCGCGGCGCGTGCCGCCCGGACCCCGACCGAACCCAGTACTGCGGCGCCCGCGGCGCCCAGGAAGCTTCGTCTTTGCATGGTAGTCCCCTGCTGTCAGCGCACCGCGGCGAACCACGCCGTGATGGCCGCGATCTGGTCGTCGCTGTAGCCCTTGGCAATCTGGTGCATCACCGTGGCCGGCCGCGTGCCGGCCTTGAAGGCCTGCATCTGCGCGGCCAGTTCCGCCTGCGGGCGGCCGGCCAGCGGCGGGATCGTGCTGCCCGCCGGCGCGCGCCCGGCGGGGCCGTGGCAGCTGGTGCAGGCGGCGGCCTGGCTGCGCGCCCGCAGCGCGGCATCGGTGGCAGGGGCGGCGCTGTCTGCCGACAGCGCCGGCTGGGCGCCGCACAGCGCCGCGGCCAGCAGCGCCAGCCGCAGCAACACAGCGGGCCGGGGGAAGATTGTCATGGTCTCGCTCCGTGTGGGGCCGGCGCTGGGTTCCGCTAGGGGCGGCCGGCGTGGCTACCGTAGCACATCGGGCAGGGACCGTGTGCGGTGAAAACCGCAGAAGGACAAACGGCGTCCGCATGAGCGGACGCCGTCGGGACCGGCCCCGGAAGCTGGACCGGGCGCGTGCTCAGGGCAGGTTGCGGCCCGGCGGCAGCGTCACCGGCGAAGTCACCGGTGCGGCGACCGGGCTGGTGGTCGCGGTGGTGCCCGTGGCGGCCCCGGCCGGCGCATCGATCGGTCCGCCCACGCCCGGCACCGACTGCACCGGCGCCGGCGTACCGACACTGCCGTCGAACGACGGGTTCTGCGAGGTGGAAGCCGAGTCCAGGCGCGCGCGCTCGGTGTCGTTGACGTAGTCGAAGGCCTTGACCACCTTGGTCACGCCCGAGGCATTGCGCGCCACGTCGGTGGCACGGTCGCCCTCGGCGGCGGTGACCACGCCCAGCAGGTAGACCACGCTCTTCTCGGTGGTGACCTTGATCGAGTTGGACGGCACGCCGTCGGCGGTCATCAGCAGGGTCTTGACCTTGCTGGTCAGGTAGGCGTCCTGGCTCTGGGTCATGAAGCCCGGCGAGTTGACGACCTCCAGCTCATTGATCACCACGCGTGCATTCTGCAGGCCACGCACATACTGCTCGACCTGCTGCTTGACGGTGTCGTTGCTGGCTTCGCCGGTCAGCAGCACTTTGCGGTTGAACACGGTCACGTTGACGCGGGCCTGGCCGCGGTAGCGCGAGTTGATGGTGTTCTCGGCCTCGAGCTGCAGGCCGCGGTCCACGGTCTGGGTGGCGGCCGGGCGGCGGTCGGTGGCCATGGCCACGCCGGTCCCCATGGCGCCGGCGATCACGGGGAAGCAGCCGGCGAGCTGGGTGGCGCAGACCAGCACGGCCGCCGCGGCCAGGCTGGCGCGGCCAAGACCGGCGGTGCGGGAAGGATGGCGCGCGCCGGCGCCGTTCCGGGGGGCTTGCGTAGTGGGCAGGTTCGTCATGCGGTCCTTGCTGTGGCTGGATGTTGGGAATGGGAGGAAGGCAGCATCAGGCTTCCCCGAGCAGTGCCTCGTCGATGCCGTCGCACAGGCAATGCAGGGTCAGCAGGTGCACTTCCTGGATGCGCGCGGTGCGCTCGCTCGGCACGCACAGGTGGATATCGAATTCATCGAGCAGGCCGGCGATGGTGCCGCCGCCCTTGCCGGTCAGCGCGACCACGGCCATCTCGCGCTGGCGCGCGGCTTCGATGGCGGCGATCACGTTGGCCGAATTGCCCGAGGTGGAAAGCGCCAGCAGGATGTCGCCGGGCTGGCCCAGCGCCTCGACCTGCTTGGAAAACACCTTGCTGAAGTCATAGTCGTTGCCGATCGCGGTCAGGATCGAGCTGTCGGTGGTCAGCGCGATCGCGGCCAGGCCGGGGCGCTCGCGCTCGAAACGCCCGACCAGTTCGGCGGCAAAGTGCTGCGCATCGGCTGCGGAGCCGCCGTTGCCGCAGGCCAGGATCTTGTTGCCGCTGGTCAGCGCGCCGACCATGCGTTCCACGGCGGCGTTGATATAGGGGGCCATCACCGCCGCGGCCTGTCGCTTGGTCTCGGCGCTGTCTAGAAACTGTTGCTGGATACTGTCGATACTCATGGCTCTGGGGGCCTTGTTGTTGCCATTGCGATCCGCGGATCGTACCTTAGGGTCTGCCGCGCATTATGAACCAGCCCCGGCGGCATCCTGGTCAAAGGCATGCTGCAGCCAGTCCAGCCGGCCGGGTTCCAGGGCCACCACGTCGAAGCGGCACGGCGGCACCTGCGCCAGCGTGGCCAGGTAGTGCGCTGCCGCCAGCAGCACGCGCCGCTGCTTGGCCGGCGTGACGCTGGCGGCCGCGCCGCCGAAGCCCCGCCCGCTGCGCTGGCGCACCTCCACGAACACCAGCGTGCCGTCCGGCGCGCGCATGACCAGGTCGATCTCGCCGCCTTTGCAGCGATAATTGCGGACCACGGGCTCCAGGCCCTGGCGCCGCAGGTGTGCCAGGGCCCGGTCCTCCGCCTGCGCACCGCGTAGCTGTGTGGATTGCAACTGCGTGGTGGATTTGAATGATGGCATCAACGGAAGTTCTCAAGCATGAGTGACTGGATCTCCCTGGCGGCCAGCCAGTCCTACCCGGCCGGCACCCTCTATGTCGTGGCCACGCCCATCGGCAACGTCGCCGACCTGTCGCTGCGCGCGCTGCATGTGCTCGGCCTGGCCGACGCCGTGGCCTGTGAAGACACCCGCAATACCGGCCAGCTGCTGTCGCGCGTGGGCCTGCAGCGGCCGCTGGTGGCCGTGCACGAGCACAACGAGCGCGAGGCCGCGGGCCGCATCGCGGCGCGCCTGGCGGCCGGCGAGCGCATCGCCTACGTCTCGGACGCCGGCACGCCGGGCATCTCCGACCCGGGTGCGCGCCTGGTCGAGGCGGTGCGCGCCGCCGGCCATCCGGTGGTGCCGCTGCCCGGCCCCAGTGCCGCGGTGGCCGCGCTGTCGGTGGCGGGCGACATGCTCGATGCCGGCGAAGGCCGCTTCACCTTTGTCGGCTTCCTGCCCAGCAAGCCCAAGGCGCGCACCGAGGCCATCGCCCGGCTGGCGGCGCTGGACCACGCCTGGGTCTGCTACGAGGCGCCGCACCGCATTGCCGACACGCTGGCAGCGCTGGCCACGGGCCTGCCAGCCGAGCGCCGGCTGCTGGTCGGGCGTGAACTGACCAAGCTGTTCGAGGACATCGCGGTGCTGCCGGTGGCGCAGGCGCCGGCCTGGCTGGCCGCCGACCCGAACCGGGCCAAGGGGGAATTCGTGCTGGTGGTGGAAGGCGCTGGCGCCGCAACTGCCGCGGATGGCTTGCCGGATGCCGAAGCCCAGCGCGTGCTGGCGCTGCTGCTGGCGGAACTGCCGGCCAAACGCGCCGCCAAGCTGGCGGCCGCGATCACCGGCGCCGGCACCGATGCGCTCTACCAGCTGGCGCTGGCGCAGCGCGCGGGGCAGGCAGAGGACTGACGCGGTGCGCGCGTGATCCCGGGATTGGGAGGAGCAAGGTAAAGCAGAAGTGTCAGCGCGCGGCGGCATGCGGCGGCGCTGCCCTGGTCAGCGCCGTGTGCGCTTGACGGTCTTGCCGCCGGCCTTGGTCGACTTGCGCGCCTTGGCGGGCGCCAGCGAGTTGGCCAGTTCCGGCACGGATACGTCGTCGTCGCCGCTGCCGTCGCCGGCCTCGGTGCCGCCGGCATCGATCTGCGGACCCAGCGCGGCCACTTCGGTGCGCGTCAGGCGGCGGATTTCGACGTTGGTGGCGCCGCGTTCGACGAAGCCCAGGCGGCGCGCGGCGCCGTAGGACACGTCCAGCACGCGGTTGCCATGGTACGGCCCGCGGTCATTGATGCGCAGCACTGCCACCTTGTTATTGCGCAGGTTGCGCACCAGCACCCAGCTGTCGAGTGGCAGCGACGGATGGGCGGCCGTCATGGCGCGCATGTCGAAGCGTTCGCCGTTGGCGGTCTTGCGGCCGTGGAAGCCCTTGCCGTACCACGACGAAACACCGCGCTGCTCGAACGTGCCGATATCGGCGCGCAGGCCGTCCAGCGAGCTGCCGCTGCGGCCTTCGTCAGCGTCATAGCCGAACAGGTTCCAGCTGCCGCCGTCCGAGGCACGCGCGGACTTGTTGTCTGCGTCGGTGCGATCGGTCTTGCCGGCCTTACCGTTCTTTGCCGCGCGCGTGGGCACGGCGCCAGCGTTGTCGTTGCTTGCGTTGTCGCCTTCAGGGGGCGTGGCACAGGCGGCCAGCACCACGGCGCATGCGGTGCATGCGCCGAGCTTGGCGAGCCGTTGCCAGCGCTTGGCGAGAGCGGAGATCCGTAACATGGGCGGCAGTCTAACATTGAGTCTTTACGACTATCTCTTTCATTTTGTTACGAAATCTGTGCGATTTCGCACCATCGTGACCTATCTGCCCGGAATCCCGCTTGTGGCAAGGGATTCCCGCCCGAGACGGGGTTTTCGCGCGGGTAACGCATAAAGCACCCGACCTGCATCGCGGGCGGTGAATCGCCGCCCGGCGCTACAATGCTGGGCACCCGCCCGCCGTCCGTGCGGGCCAGTCCGTGGCACCCCGCCAGAAGGCGCCCGGCGCACAAGAAATCGTCCATGAAAGCCCTGCTCATTCCCGTCACGCCCTTCCAGCAAAACTGTTCGCTGCTGATCGATGAAAGCACCGGCCGCGCCGCGGTCTGCGATCCCGGCGGCGACCTGGACCGCATCCGCGCGGCGGTCAGGGAGCAAGGCGTCACGCTGGAAAAGATCTTCCTGACGCATGGCCATGTCGATCATTGCGCCGGCGCCGCGGCGCTCGCGCGCGAGCTGGACATCCCCATCGAAGGCCCGCAGCAGGACGAGCGCTTCTGGATCGAGCAGCTGCCCGAGCAGACGCGCCGCTTCGGCTTCGGCCACGCCGAGAGCTTCGAGCCAGACCGCTGGCTGGAGAACGGCGACACCGTGCAGTTCGGCAACGAGACGCTGGAGGTCTACCACTGCCCCGGCCACACACCCGGCCACGTGGTGTTCTTCTCGCGCGCCAACCGGCTGGCGGTGGTGGGCGACGTGCTGTTCGCCGGCTCGATCGGCCGCACCGACTTTCCGCGCGGCAACCACGCCGACCTGATCCGCTCGATCCGCACGCGGCTGTGGCCGCTGGGCGAGGACGTGACCTTCATCCCCGGGCACGGGCCGGTCTCCACCTTCGGCGAGGAACGCCGCAATAACCCGTTCGTGGCCGATCACCTGACCGACGTGGGCTGAGGCCGTGGCCAAGCGACAGGCGCCCGACACCCGCCCGGAGATCTACGTCAGCACCGACGTGGAAGCCGACGGCCCGATCCCGGGCCCGCATTCGATGCTGTCGTTCGCGTCCGCGGCAATGCTGGCGGACAAGACCGTGGTGGGCACGTTCTCCGCCAACCTCGAGACCCTGCCCAGCGCCGCCGGCCACCCGGTGCAGATGCAGTGGTGGCAAACCCAGCCCGAAGCCTGGAGCGCCTGCCGGCGCGACCTGCAGCGCCCCGAGGACGCCATGGTCCGCTATGTCGAATGGGTCGAGAGCCTGCCCGGCAAGCCGGTCTTCGTGGCCTTTCCGGCCGGCTTCGATTTCACCTGGATGTTCTGGTACATGATGCGGTTCGCCGGGCGCTCGCCCTTTGGCTGGGCCGCCCTCGACATCAAGACGCTGGGCTTTGCGCTGACCGGGCGCCCCTACCGCAAGACCGTCAAGGCGGCCTTCCCGGCCGCCTGGATGGATCCGCTGCCGCACACCCATGTGGCGCTGGACGATGCGCTCGAACAGGGTGCGCTGTTCTGCAACATGCTCGCTGCGCTGCGTGAGCGCGAGACCGCACTGACCAGCCTGGCGTCCGATGCGGCAGCGGACGCTAGCGAGCCCTCACCTTCGTCCGGGCAGCCCTGAACGGTTGCTGCGCCGCGGCAGCCACGGCGGCACGCCCCTTGCAGGCTTTGCGTTCGCATCTCACGCCAGCGCGCCTATAGTAGAAGCGGATATGGCGTACCGGGCGAAACGAGCCACAGACTATCCGGCGCACTTGCGCAGCCACGCCATATGCCGTTTGAGCCATGTTGCCCGGATCGCGCGGCGCCTGCCGAGGAGGTGTCGATCATGCGTTTTCATACCGACCTGCACTTGAGAGACCTGGCCGGCCGGATCCATTGGCCGCATGCCACGCGGGGCGCCACGCCCATCACCCATCGCCACACCTCGGATGAGGACGCCGAAGTCGCCAAGGCCACGCTATACGTCAGCACGGTGACGCTGGTGGTGCTACTGGTCGTGCTGGCGGCCATCGCTTTCGGTCAGGAGGCCATGCACTGGCTGGGTGTTCATTAGACGACCCGCCTGAAGCTGTTTGCCTCAAGCACCGGCCGGCCCCCACCACGTGGGGGCCGGTTTTATTTGGTGCCGTGCATGGCCTGGCTCAGGCCAGCAGCGGCGCCACGTTCTCGGGCGGCCGGCCGATCGCGGCGCGGCGGTTGCGCACCACCACCGGACGCTGCAGCAGGATCGGGTTGTCGGCCACGGCGGCCAGCAGCTCGGCCTCGGTCAGGCCGGGATCGGCCAGGCCCAGCTCGGCGTACGGCGCTTCGTTGTCGCGCAGCATCTCGCGCACCGGAACGCCCAGCATGGTGTGCAACTGGCGCAGCGTGGCCAGCGACGGCGGCTCTTTGAGGTATTCCACGATTTCCACCGGTTCGCCCAGCCGCTCGCTGGCGGCCTGGACCAGGGCGAGCGTTTCGCGCGACTTGGAGCAGCGGGGGTTGTGGTAGATGGTGATCATGGCATGGTCCTTTCTTGTCGTTGCCGTGCCCCGCCCCGGGGCGTTGGCACTAATGCGGTGCAAATCAATCCGCACTATATACAAGACACCGGCCCTCGCGCAGCATCACGCTGGTGCATGTGCCCGGCACGCATCCTGCGTTGCCCCAAGTCCTTGCATAGGGCACCATTCCCGATGACTTCCACTACCGTTTCCGCCACGACGCCGTCCGCCGGTACACGCAAACCCTTCACCCTGCGCGACGCCATACCCGCCGACGTTCCTGCCATCCACGCCATCTACGCGCACCATGTGCTGCACGGCCGCGCCTCGTTCGAGGAAACGCCGCCAAGCCTGGACGAGATGCAGCTGCGTTTTGCCGAAGTCCACCGCAAGGGCTTGCCCTACCTGGTCGCCGTGCGCGACGGCGAGGTGCTGGGCTATGCCTATGCATCGTCCTACCGCGCGCGCAGCGCCTACCGCTTTGCCATCGAGGATTCAATCTATATCGACCACCGCCGCGTCGGCGAGGGCCTGGGCCAGGCCCTGCTGGCCGAACTGGTCGCCCGCTGCGAGACCGGTCCCTGGCGCCAGATGGTCGCCGTGATTGCCTGCACCGCCGGCGGCGAAGGCGCCGGTTCGCTGGCCGTGCATGAGCGCCTGGGCTTCCGCACCGTCGGCCGGCTGGAGGCGGTGGGGTTCAAGCACGGGCAATGGATCGATACGGTGCTGATGCAGCGGATGCTGGGGGTGGGGGCGACGACGCTGCCGGCGTAGGCGGATCGACCTGCACGGCTTCAGCCAAGCCCCAAAGAACAAAAACGCCACGGATTCCTCCGTGGCGTCTTGCGCAGCAAAGCCCGGCGCCTGCCGGCGCCCAAGCCTTACTTCATCAGGTCCGACAGCGCCAGCGCCACCACCTTGGTCGCGCGGTTCAGGTCGTTCAGGCGCAGGTTCTCGTCCGAGTTATGGCCGCGGGCTTCCATCAGCGTGCGCGGGCCGGCGCCGTACAGCACGGTCGGGATGCCGCGCTTGGTGTAGTGGCGCGCGTCGGTGTAGAGCGGCACGCCTTGCACCGGGATCTCCACGCCGAACACGGATTCGGCACGGCTCTTCAGCGCGCCGATCAGCTTTTCCACGCCCGGCAGTTCCGATAGCGGCTCGGCCAGGATGATGCGCTCGACCTTCACCTCGATGCCCGGACGGTCCTTGGCGGCCTTTTCCACCACGGCGCGGATCTCGCCTTCGGCGTCGAAGCCGATTTCCTCGGGGATCATGCGGCGGTCGACGCGGAAGGTCACCAGGTCAGGCACCACGTTGGTGTTGATGCCGCCCTTGATCAGGCCGACGTTCAGCGTGGCGGTGTCGATGCCCGGCACCTTCGACTTGCGCGTGGCCAGCTCGGCGCGCAGGCCGTAGATGGCTTGCAGGATGTGGGTGGCGGCTTCGATCGCGTCCACCCCCGTATGCGGCATGGCGGCATGGCCCTGCTTGCCCTTGACCGTCACTTCGACGTGCAGGCAGCCGTTGTGCGACGAGGTGATGCCGTACGAGAAGCCGGCCGAGATGGCGTAGTCGGCCTTGCTCAGGTTGTTGTCGAGCAGGAACTTGGGACCGATGTCGCCGCCGGTTTCCTCGTCATAGGTGAACTGCAACTCGACCGCGCCGTTGATCCTGGCGCCCTGCTTCTCGGCTTCCATCAGCGCCAGCACGGCGTAGGTGTAGGTGGCGAAGTCAGACTTGGACACCGCCACGCCGCGGCCGTACATGACCGGGCCGTGCTCGCTGTCGGCCACTTCACCGCCGTACGGGTCCTTGGTCCAGCCCAGGCCCGGGGGCACCACGTCGCCGTGGGCGTTCATGGCGATGGTCGGGCCGCCCGTGCCGAACTGCTTGCGCACGATCAGGTTGGTGGCGCTGATCATGCCGGCTGCCTTCACCAGCTCGTCCGGCACCTTGTGCGCCTCCACCGTGAAGCCCAGGCCCTCCAGCAGTTCCTTGGCGCGCTTGCCATGGGCGTCGCAGTCGCCTGCGGGGTTGTCCGAGGGCACCTTGACCAGTTCGGCCAGGAAGGCTTCCTGTTCCGGACGGTGCTGGTCGATGAACTGCGTCAGCGTGGTTTCAGTGGGGTTCATATTGTCTCGTGCGGTCATGACTTGTTCTCTCAACTACGGAGGGGTTCGGGTGGGTTCCGGGGAATCTGCGCTGGCTTACTGCGGCAGGCGGAAGTGCTCGACGAAATCGCTGAACACGCGCGCGGACAGGGCGGCGTCCTCGGCGGTCATGGTTTCGGTGGGATGGTGGCTGATGCCGCCGTTGCCGCAGCGCACGAACAGCATGGCGACGTCGGCGATGGCGGCAATGGCCATGGCGTCGTGGCCGGCGCCCGACGGCAGGTGGCGCACCGGCACGCCCTGGCGGGCAATCGCGGCGGCCCATTGCTCTTGCAGCCACGGGGCGCAGGGAACGCTCTTCGCCTCATGGGTCTTGCGCACCTGCGTGCGCACGTTGCGGCGCGCGCACACGCGCTCGATCTCGGCCAGCACGTCGTTGACGGCGGCCTCGCGCTCGGCGTCAGCGCCGGCGCGGATGTCGATGGAGAACACGGCGCGGCCCGGCACCACGTTGGCGGCGCCGTTGGGCACGTTGAACTGGCCGACCGTGCCGACCAGGCCCGGCTTGCCGCCGCAGCGCTTCTCGATATACAGGCCGATCTCGGCCCCGGCCATGGCGGCGTCGCGGCGCATGTCCATCGGCACCGTGCCGGCGTGGCCGGCCAGGCCTTCGAGCTCGACGATAAAGCGGGTGGCGCCGGAGATGGCGGTCACCACGCCCACCGGCAGGTTTTCATTGAGCAGCACCGGACCTTGTTCGATATGGACTTCGATGAAGGCCGCGACCTTGCTGCGGTCATGCTTGGCGGCGGGCAAGGCAGCGGCGTCGAAACCGGCCTCGCGCATCACTTCACGCATGGTCTTGCCGGAGTCGTCGACGTTGTCGAGCACGTTGTTGTCGAAGGTCCCGGCGATGGCGCGGCTGCCCAGCAGCGTGGCCTTGAAGCGCACGCCCTCTTCCTCGGCAAAGCCGACCACCTCGATCGCAAACGGGAAGCGCTTGCCCTGGCGGTTCCATTCGGCCACGCACGCGGTCGGCAGGATCACGCCGAGGTTGCCGTCATAGCGGCCGCCGTCGCGCACGGTGTCGAAGTGCGAACCGGTCAGCAGCGCGGGCGCGTCGGGCGTGGTGCCCTCATAGCGGCCGATCACGTTGCCGGCGGCGTCGCGCCGCACCGTCATGCCGGCCTGCTGCATCCATTCGGTCAGCTGCGCGGCGGCGCCGTGGTGGGCCTCGGTCAGGTAGGTACGGGTGAGCATGCCGGGCTGCTCGGTGTGGACGGCCAGGGCGTCGGCCCAGGCCATGATGCGCGTGCCAGTCTCTGCGGCGGACGGCGACGGATTTGCTGCCATGCGTTGTCTCCTGCTGGAAGTGCGTGAACGCCGCGGCGGGTGGTCCGGCAAGGCCCGCCGGCGTCTGCCGCAAGGCCTGCCGGCGCGGGCGTGGCGCCCGGGCCGAAGCTCTATTCTGTGCGATTCATGTTAGCACAGTGAATTCAAAAATTGCATACAAAAATGATATGCACTATATTCGCTTCCACGTTCAGACAATTTGCCGCGGACAATCCGGTCCGGACAGGCGATTGCGTGGATTCCGCCTCAACAGGGGGGCTGTCCGCGAAGTGGCGCGCTCCCGACCCGGAAGCCCCGCACGGAACGTAAGGCCGGCAGCCACCCGCCAGTAGAGCAGTACGGGGCCGCCGGTGATTCCTGGATCAGATGGGCCAGCCAGCGCCAGCCAATGGACAGGCGCCGGACCGGCCCGGTACGGAGACAACCATGCAGCATGCAGTTCCCTCGCAGCCCCGCCCCGGCGCCCCCCAGCCCCGTTTGCATATCCGCTTCACCCGTTCGCTGTTTGGCCAGGTGCTGATTGCCCTGGTGATTGGCACCGCACTCGGCTTGGCATTCCCTGAATTCGCCGCCAAGCTCAAGCCGCTTGGCGATGCCTTTATCAAGCTGATCAAGATGCTGATCGGCCCGATCGTGTTCTGCGTGGTGGTGGCCGGCATCTGCGGCGCCGGCGAGCTGAAGAAGGTCGGCCGCGTCGGCATCAAGGCGGTGGTGTACTTCGAGATCGTCACCACCATCGCGCTGGCGCTTGGCATCCTGCTGGCCTATGTGTTCCAGCCCGGCGTCGGCATGAATGTCGACCCGCGTTCGCTCGATGCGTCGGCCATCGCCGGATTTATCGACAACGCGACCAAGGTGAAGGACCAGGGCACGGTCGACTTCCTGCTCAAGCTGATCCCCAATACCGTGTTCGGCGCCTTTGCCAACGGCGACGTGCTGCAGGTGCTGCTGGTGTCGATCCTGTTCGGCTGCGCGCTGTCGCTGGTGGGCGAGCCGGGCCGGCCGCTGGTCAGGCTGATCGACACCTTCTCGCACACGCTGTTCAAGATGATGGGCTTCATCATCAAGCTGGCGCCGCTGGGCGTGCTGGGCGCGGTGGCCTTCACCGTGGGCAAGTACGGCATCGGCTCGCTCAAGCAGCTGGGCTTCCTGGTATTCCTGTTCTACGGCGCGGTGATCATCTTCGTGCTGTTGGTGCTGGGCACGATCATGCGCGTGTGCGGCTTCTCGGTGATCAAGCTGATCCGCTACCTGCGCGCCGAGCTGCTGGTGGTGCTGGGCACGGCCTCGTCCGACAGCGTGCTGCCGCAGGTGATGAAGAAGCTGGAGTTCATGGGGATCAAGAAGTCGGTGGTGGGCCTGGTGATCCCGACCGGCTACTCGTTCAACCTCGATGCGTTCTCGATCTACCTGACGCTGGCCGCGGTCTTTATCGCGCAGGCGACCAACACGCCGCTGGCGATGGGCGACCTGCTCGGCATCCTGGCGGTGGCGCTGGTCACCTCCAAGGGCGCGCACGGCATCCCCGGCTCGGCCATCGTGATCCTGGCCGCGACACTGTCGGCACACCCGGCGATTCCCGCCATCGGGCTGGTGCTGGTGCTGTCGGTGGACTGGTTCATCGGCATCGCGCGTGCACTGGGCAACCTGATCGGCAACTGCGTGGCGACCGTGGTGGTGGCCGCCTGGGAGAAGGATATCGACCGCGAACGGGCCCATGGCGTGCTCAACGGCACCATTGAAGCGACCGACCTGGATGCGGGTCTGGCCGCGATGGCGGAGGACGGCGTGGACGCCGGATCTCCGGTCGCCGTGCCAGGGCGGTAGTCCACTGCATCAGATGAGCTCGCCCCCGCTGGACTGCGCCTCAAGGCCGTAGGCGTCGTTGCAAATGCTCGCAATAGCCGTGCTATTGCTGCGCTTTGCGCCTAGCCTACGACCTTGCTGCGCAGCCCCTCGGGGACGATTCATCTGCCGCAGTAGACTAGAATCACGCATCTCCCCAACCGCGCAGCCCCTGCGCAAGTGCGCTGCCATGCCCGAGCATATCGATCCTGACATGACCGCCGAAGCGATCGCCGAAGACATAGTCGCGGCCATCGTTTCGCACCGCCTGCCGCCCGGCACCAAGCTGCGCGAGGAGGCCCTGGCCAGTGTCTACCGCGTCAGCCGCACCAAGGTGCGCGCGGCGCTGCTGATGCTGTCCAAGGACAAGGTCATCCAGATCGTGCCCGACAAGGGTGCCTTCGTGGCCAAGCCCAGCGCCGAGGAGGCGCGCGAGGTCTTCGCGGTGCGCCGCATCCTGGAAGCGGCGCTGGCGCGCGAGTTCGTCGCCAAGGCGACCCCGGCCGACTACAAGCGCATCGACCGCCACCTGGCGGCCGAACGCAAGGCGCTGGCTGGCAGCGATGCGCAGGTGCGCACCCGGCTGCTTGGCGACTTCCATATCGTGCTGGCCGAGGTGGTCGGCAACGGCGTGCTGACCGAGATGATGCGCGAGCTGTCGACGCGCAGCGCGGTCATCACCATGCTGTACCAGTCGCGCCGCGACGCGGCCTGCTCGTCGGACGAGCACCGCGAATTCATCGAGGCCGCCCGTGCCGGCGATGTCGAGCGGGCCGTCACGCTGATGGTGGACCACCTCGGCCACGTGGAAGGTGCGCTGCATTTCGAGGAAACCGCGCCGGTGTCGCGCGGCAAGGACCTGGTGACCGCGCTGCTCGCGTAGGCGTCTGCTTGACGTGAGTCAAAGCGGCCACTGCCGCCCGCGCGCACACTTGACCCCGCCATGAAGACGCGGGGGCGCACTTCATGAGCACTCTGCCTTCCGGCACCTCATCGTCGGAAGGCTGCCCGCACGCTGCAACGGTGTGCGGGCTTTCTTTTTTCTGAGGACTGGGTTTTGCGCTGCGGAATGGCGCCCTGTCCCGCCGCTTGGCCGCGACGCAGTCCCGCACCCGTTTTTTCCTTTCCCGCCAGCTAGTTGCAGCGCCTGGAAGGCATTCCCGGCGCCGCCATTGTTGCGTCCGCGGTGGCCGGCATTGCCGGCAATACGCGAGATCGAATCCCGGCTTCGGGTTAGGATGCCGGAGGCCCGAGCCAGAGGCCGGCGCCGCCCCCCGCAGGATCCGGGGCGGACGCACACCAGAACAGAAACATGGAGACCGTCATGCGCCATCGCGCGATACCTGCGCTGCAGCCACGCCGCCGGCGCTAGCTCTCCCCTGCATTTCGCAACGCCACGGTCCTGCCTGACGCCGGATCGCGGCCCGCATCGCCTGACCATCGATCGAGAGGACTTCCCATGCCCAGTGCCTTCCGCCCCGACGCCTTTGCCGGCAAGACCGTATTCGTCGCCGGCGCCTCCTCCGGCATCAACCTCGGCATCGCGCACGGCTTCGCGCGCGCCGGGGCGAAGCTGGCGCTGATCAGCCGCACCGCCGAGCGCATCCAGGCCGCCGCCGACACCATCACCGCGGCCGGCGGCACCGCCATCGGCATGGCCGCCGACGTGCGCGACTATGCCGCCGTGGAAGCGGCCTTCGCGCGCGCCCAGGACGAACTGGGGCCGATCGACGTGGTGATCTCCGGCGCCGCGGGCAACTTCCTCGCGCCCGTGGTCGGCATGTCCGCCAATGCCTTCAAGACTGTGGTCGATATCGACCTGCTCGGCACCTTCAACGTGTTCCGCGCCAGCTTCGACCACCTGGCCAAGCCGGGTGCGTCGCTGATCGCGATCACCGCGCCGCAGGCGGTCAACGCCATGATGTTCCAGGCCCATGCCTGCGCCGCCAAGGCCGGCATCAACATGCTGATCAAGTGCCTGGCGATGGAATGGGGCCCGGCCGGCGTGCGCGTGAACGGCATCTCGCCCGGCCCGATCGCCGACACCGAAGGCATGGCCCGGCTGGCGCCCACGGCCGAGATGGAGGCGCGCTACAAGGCCCGCCTGGCGCTGCGCGACTACGGCACCAAGGACGATATCGCCGATGCCGCGATGTACCTGAGCAGCGACAACGCGCACTACGTCACCGGCACCATCCTCGACTGCGACGGCGGCAGCAAGCTGGGCGACGCCTCCGCCGACGCGCTGAAGAAGCCGCAGTAAGTTTCCGCACCCGCACCGAACCACGACCAAGCAACAAGGAGAACCACCCATGACGGCATCCGTCCTCTATCAAGCCAGCGAAAGCGTGGCCACGCTGACCCTGAACCGCCCGGACGTGCTCAACGCGATGAACGGCGACCTGATGCGCGAGCTGCGCGAGGGCGTTGAGCGCGCCGCCGGCGACGCCGGCGTGCGCGCCGTGCTGATCACCGGCGCGGGCCGCGGCTTCTGCGCCGGCGCCGACCTGGCCGCGCGCGGCAAGGATGGCATCTCCGATTCCGGCACGCTGCTGCGCGAGCGTTACCACCCGATCATCATGGCGCTGCGCCAGATGCCCAAGCCGGTCGTCACCGCTGTCAACGGCGTGGCCGCCGGTGCCGGCATGAGCCTGGCGCTGGCGGGCGACGTGGTGCTGGCGGCCCGCTCGGCCAGCTTCCTGCAGGCATTCTCCAAGATCGGCCTGGTCCCGGACGCCGGCAGCACCTACTTCGTGCCGCGCTATGCCGGCGAGATGCGCGCCCGCGCACTGGCCATCCTGGCCGAGAAGATCGATGCCGAGGAAGCACAGCGCATCGGCCTGGTGTGGAAGGTCCACGCCGACGACGCGCTGCAGGACGAGGCCGGCAAGCTGGCCCGCCACCTGGCCACCATGCCGACCATGGCCTACGGCATGATCAAGGAAGCCCTGAACCAGAGCTTCGACAACGACCTGGCCGCGCAGCTCGAAGTGGAAGCCACGCTGCAGTCGCGCGCCAGCCGCAGCGATGACTGCAAGGAAGGCGTAGCCGCCTTCATGGAGAAGCGCAAGCCGCAGTTCAAGGGCCGTTGAGAACCCGCATCACAAGGAGCCAGCGCATGAGCGCCAGCAGCAACGAACGTATCCTCGTCACCATCGAAGACGGCGTCGCCGACGTCCGCCTGAACCGCCCCGACAAGATGAACGCGCTCGACCAGGCCATGTTCGACGCACTGATCGAGACCGGCGAGCAACTGGCGCGCATGCCCGACCTGCGCGCCGTGGTCCTGTCAGGCGAGGGCCGCGCCTTCTGCGCGGGGCTGGACATGGGCCGCATGGCGGGCATGTTGTCGGACGGTGGCGGCGAATCCCACAACGACAGCATCGGCGCGGGCCGCCTCGGCAAGCGTACCAACGGCATGTCCAATCGCCCGCAGTACGCGTGCATGGTCTGGCGCGAACTGCCGGTGCCGGTCTTCGCCGCGGTCCACGGCGTGGCTTTCGGCGGCGGGCTGCAGGTGGCGCTGGGCGCTGACGTACGCTACGTCGCGCCCGATACCAGGCTGTCGGTCATGGAAATGAAGTGGGGGCTGGTGCCCGACATGGCCGGCATGGTGCTCACGCGCGGCCTGGTGCGCCCCGACGTGCTGCGCGAGCTGATCTACAGCGCGCGCGTGCTGAGCGGCACCGAAGCCTGCGAACTGGGCCTGGGCACCTACCTCGCCGACGACCCGCGCGCCGCGGCGCTGGAAGCCGCGCGCCAGGTGGCACAGAAGAACCCGGATGCGATCCGCGCAGCCAAGCGCCTGATGGCGGTGGTGGAGCGCGGCGACAATGCCCTCATCCTGCAGGCCGAGTCCGACGAGCAGGACCGGCTGGTCGGCTCGCCCAACCAGCGCGAGGCAGTGCTGGCCAATATGCAGAAGCGCGCGCCGCGCTTCGAGCCGGCGGGCTGAAGCAAGCCGCTCAGTGGTGGTACGCGGCTCGCCGGCGGCGCCACCACAACGCATAGACCACCACATTGACCACCAGCACCACCGCGCCGAGCCACAGCTGCACCGCGGGCGTGAGCCCGGCCGGATAGATCAGCGGCAACAGGTAGCGCTCGACAAAACCGCCGCTGTAGCCCGCCTGTCCCGCGGCCCGGCGCAGCATGTTTTCCAGCGGCGTCAGCGGGCAGATCCAGCCGGACCATTCGATCAGCACGCCCCACACCGCCGCCGGCAGGTGCAGCCATGCGACACGCGGCCAGCGCAACACCAGCAGGCCGCCCGCCACCACGAACAGGATAAACAGCCCGTGCACGATGACCACCAGGTCGGCCAGCCAGGCTGTGATCGGCATCGCGCTCGGCGGCGGCCTCAGTTGCCGCCCGCCGTGTCCATCCAGTAGCCCGGGCGCGCGAACTGCGCCTTCAGGTGCTCGATGAAGAAACGGATCTTGGCCGGCACCGGGCGCTGCTGCGGGTACACGGCAAGGATGTCGTAGGCCGGCAGCGCGTATTCGTCCAGCACCGTGATCAGCTCGCCGCTCTCCAGCTGCGGCAGGATCTCCCAGGTCGAGCGCCAGCCCAGGCCCAGGCCCTCGCCGGTCCAGCGGTGCAGCAGCTCGCCGTCGTTGCAGTCCAGGTTGCCGTTGACGCGCACGGTCACGGTCTTGCCGTTCTGGCTGAAATACCAGCCGCGCTGCTGGCCGCCCTGCAGGTTGAACGCCAGGCAGTTGTGCTGGGCCAGGTCGTCCAGCGTCTGCGGCACGCCGTACCTGGCGAAGTACGCCGGCGTGCCGCACACCACGCGCTTGTTCGAGGCCAGCTTGATCGCGACAAAGTTCGGGTCGATGGCGCCGCCGATACGGATGCCGACGTCATAGCCTTCGCGCACCAGGTCGACCACGCGGTCGGTCAGGTTGAATGAGATCTGCACTTCCGGGTTGGCCGAGAGGAACGCCGGTGCGTGCGGTGCCACGTGTTTGCGCCCGAACGCCGCCGGTGCCGAAACGATCAGGTGGCCGGTGGCCTTGTGCTTGCCTTCGGCGATCAGCATCTCGGCGCGGTCCAGGTCGGCCAGCGCCTTCTTGCACTGCTCCATGAACACCGCGCCCTGCTCGGTCACGGCGATGCGGCGCGTGGACCGGTGCAGCAGCTTGACGCCGATGCGGGCTTCCAGCGCGTTGATGCGGCGGCCGATCATCACCGGCGTCACGTTCTGCGTGAGCGCCGCGGCCGCCATGCTGCCGTGCTCCACCACGGCGATAAAGGCTTCGATTTGCTTGAGTTTGTCCATCGGATATTCGTCTCCCGGGCGCCATTGTGCGGCATCCCCGGGGATGTGGCATCCCTGCGCGGCTGATGGGCAGGATCGCGGCATCCGCATACGGCTGTGTCAGGGCCGCTGCCAGGGGCAGGTCGCGTCACCCGCAGCCGGTGCGGAATCAGGCGGCCGGAGCCGCGCGCGCCCTGACCTGCGCGTTCATCTCGGCCGCTTCGCCCAGCACATGGGCCAGCCGCCGCAGCGGCCGGCTGCATTGCACGTGCAGGTACAGGTAGCAGGCCGCGCCGGTCACCACCATCACGCCGTAGAGCCACAGCAGCGTCCCGGCCATGGCCTGCTGGCGCGGCAGTGCCGCCACCACGGCCGCGGCCGGCGCCAGTGCCAGCAGCCCTGCCAGGGTGCGCGCAGCACCTTCCCACAAGCGCAGTTGCAACACCACGCGCCGCTGGCGCGCCTGCAGCTGCGGCGGCGGGATGCGCGCCAGCCGGCGCAGCAGCGCATCCTCGGCTGCGCTGTGGCGGTCCATCTCGGCGGCCTGCCAGCGCAGCGGATGGCGCAGCCTGGCCAGCACGGTGCCGGCGCGCGTGAGTCCGGCGCCGACATAGCAGGCGGCCGACAGGGCCAGCAGCACCTCGAAGGTCCGCAGCGACCACGGCGGCACCGGGTGCTTGAGCCACAGCCGCCAGACGGCCAGGGCCACGCCGCTCAGGATGGTCGCGGCCAGCGCCGCGATAAAGCCCACCCACAGCACGCGCCCGAGGCGGCCGCCCGGCATCGGAGGGTCGGCGGCCGGCCCGGGCGGGACGGCGGCAAGCGCTTCAAGCAGTTCGTAGGTAGACGGCAGCCTGGAATACATGGTCGGCCCGGATGGCGAAGAATCCCGTCATTTTGCCGCACTGCGCTGCGGCGGCCGGCCGGCGCGGGCGCGTACCCACCGCTGCACTGCGTGCCCGCACCGTCACACCACATATCCAATTGCGTACCCCGGCGTACCCCCGCCGACCGTCCGATCTGGCTTCCAAGGCGATATTGCGTACCCCAGGTATCGAATCAACTGATCTCCCTTCTGTTTATCCCACCCCGCCTGCGGGAATAGGATCGACTCCAACGGAATTCACACCATCACTGGAGACAAGATCATGGCAAAGATGAGAGCAATCGACGCGGCAATCGCCGTGCTGGAGAAGGAAGGCGTGACCACGGCATTCGGCGTGCCGGGCGCGGCGATCAACCCGTTCTACTCGGCAATGCGCAAGTCGGGCAACATCAACCACGTGCTGGCCCGCCACGTCGAGGGCGCCTCGCACATGGCCGAAGGCTACACCCGTGCCGAGCCGGGCAACATCGGCGTCTGCGTCGGCACCTCGGGCCCCGCCGGCACCGACATGATCACCGGCCTGTACTCGGCCTGGGCCGATTCGATCCCCATCCTCTGCATTACCGGCCAGGCCCCGCGCGCCCGCCTGTACAAGGAAGACTTCCAGGCCGTCGATATCGAATCGATCGCCAAGCCCGTGACCAAGTGGGCCGTGACCGTGCGCGAGCCGGCCCTGGTGCCGCAAGTGTTCCAGCAAGCCTTCCACATCATGCGTTCGGGCCGCCCGGGTCCGGTGCTGATCGACCTGCCGTTCGACGTGCAGGTGGCCGAGATCGAATTCGATGTCGACACCTACCAGTCGCTGCAGCCGTACAAGCCGGCTGCCTCGCGCGCCCAGATCGAGAAGGCCATCTCGATGCTGAACGCGGCCGAGCGCCCGCTGATCGTGTGCGGCGGTGGCGTGATCAACGCCGACGCGGCGGATCTGCTGGTCGAGTTTGCCGAACTGGTCAACGTGCCGGTGGTGCCGACCCTGATGGGCTGGGGCGTGCTGGCCGACGACCACCCGCTGCAAGCCGGCATGGTCGGCCTGCAGACCTCGCACCGCTACGGCAACGCCACGCTGCTGGCTTCGGACTTCGTGATGGGCATCGGCAACCGCTGGGCCAACCGCCACACCGGCAGCGTCGATGTCTACACCAAGGGCCGCAAGTTCGTGCACGTCGATATCGAGCCCACCCAGATCGGCCGCGTGTTCGGCCCGGACCTGGGCATCGTGTCGGACGCCAAGGCCGCGCTGGAACTGTTCGTTGAAGTTGCCCGCGAAATGAAGATGGCCGGCCGCCTGCCGTGCCGCAAGTCGTGGGTCGCCGACGTGCAGAAGCGCCGCCGCACCATGCAGCGCAAGAGCGATTTCGACAACGTGCCGGTCAAGCCGCAGCGCGTGTACCGCGAGATGAACCAGTACTTCCCGCGCGACGTGCGTTATGTCAGCACCATCGGCCTGTCGCAGATCGCCGCGGCCCAGTTCCTGTCGGTCAACGAGCCGCGCCACTGGATCAACTGCGGCCAGGCCGGCCCGCTGGGCTGGACCATCCCGGCCGCGATCGGCGTGAAGACCGCCTCGCCGGACTCGGATGTGGTGGCGATCTCGGGCGACTACGACTTCCAGTTCATGATCGAAGAACTGGCCGTGGCCGCGCAGTTCAAGGTGCCGTACATCCACGTGGTGGTGAACAACTCCTACCTCGGCCTGATCCGCCAGGCGCAGCGCAACTTCGAGATGGACTACTGCGTGCAGCTGGCCTTCGACAACGTCAACTCGCCAGAACTGAACGGCTACGGCGTGGACCACGTCAAGGTGGTCGAGGGCCTGGGCTGCAAGGCGATCCGCGTGTTCAAGCCGGAAGACATCGCCCCGGCCTTTGCTGAAGCGCGCGACCTGATGGCCGAGTTCTCGGTGCCGGTGGTGGTCGAGGTGATCCTGGAGCGCGTGACCAATATCGCGATGGGCACCGAGATCGACAATGTCAACGAGTTCGAGCCGATCGAAGACCTCGAGGACATCGAGGAAGCGATCCTGAAGGAAGAAGTGGAAACGGCGTAAGCAGCACCATTCCAACATGGAAGCGCGGGCTACGGCCCGCGCAAATCCAGCGCCCCTGCATCACCGGTTCTGCACCGGCAGAACGACAACACAACTAAACCGGAGAGACTCATGACTAAACTTGCGGCCAACCTCACCATGCTGTTCAACGAAGTCGGTTTCCTCGACCGCTTCGAAGCCGCCGCGCGCGCGGGCTTCCGCGGCGTGGAATTCCTCTTCCCCTATGCCTTCCACGCGGACCAGATCGCTGACCGCCTGAACCGCTTCCAGCTGGACCTGGTGCTGCACAACCTGCCCGCCGGCAAGTGGGAAGCGGGCGAGCGCGGCATTGCCTGCCACCCGGACCGCGTCGGCGAGTTCCAGGACGGCGTGGGCGAGGCCATCAAGTACGCCAAGGTGCTGGGCGTGCGCCAGCTGAACTGCCTGGTCGGCATCCAGCCGCAGAACGTCAAGCGCGAGCAGGCCCAGGAAACGCTGGTGGAAAACCTGCGCTTCGCCGCCAGCGCGCTCGCCGCCGAGCATATC
Source organism: Cupriavidus sp. FW306-01-F10A (assembly GCF_058782785.1). Taxonomy (NCBI): domain Bacteria; kingdom Pseudomonadati; phylum Pseudomonadota; class Betaproteobacteria; order Burkholderiales; family Burkholderiaceae; genus Cupriavidus; species Cupriavidus sp. FW306-01-F10A. The sequence goes on along the minus strand of NZ_JBYSYA010000015.1, from coordinate 116,333 downwards.
GACCTGCTGGTCGAGCCGATCAACACCTTCGACATCCCTGGCTTCTTCCTGTCGCGCACGCAGCAGGCGGTGGACCTGATCAACCAGGTCAATGCGCCCAACCTGTACGTGCAGTACGACATCTACCACATGCAGCGGATGGAAGGCGAGATCGCCAACACCATCAAGGCCAACCTGCCGAAGATCAAGCACGTGCAGCTGGCCGACAACCCCGGCCGCAATGAACCGGGGACCGGCGAGCTGAACTACCGCTTCCTGTTCAAGTTCCTGGACGAGATCGGCTACAACGGCTGGATCGGCTGCGAGTACAAGCCGAAGACCACCACCGAAGCCGGCCTGGGCTGGCGCGCCGAGCACGGCGTGCAGTAACGGGTTACCACCTACGCCAACCAAGACAGACTTAATCTCATTCAAGGAGACATCAACATGGCAAACCAACGCAACGTCGGCTTCATCGGCCTGGGCATCATGGGCGCACCGATGGCGGGCCACCTGCGCGCCGCCGGCCACACGCTGTTCGTGCATGACGTCAACCCGGCCCCGCAAGCGCTGGTCGATGCAGGCGTGACCGTCTGCACCAGCGCCGAGGAAGTCGCCAAGCGTGCCGACATCATCGTCATCATGGTGCCGGACACCCCGCACGTGGAAGCCGTTCTGTTCAGCGAAAAGGGCGTTGCCGCCGCGTTCAAGGCCGCCGGCAAGGAAGCCAGCCACAGCAAGATCGTGGTCGACATGAGCTCGATTTCGCCGATCGCCACCAAGGACTTCGCCGCGCGCATCAACAAGCTGGGCGCCTCGTACCTGGACGCTCCGGTGTCGGGCGGTGAAGTGGGCGCCAAGGCTGCTTCGCTGACGATCATGGTCGGCGGCCCGCAGGAAGCCTATGACCAGGTCAAGCCGCTGTTCGACCTGATGGGCAAGAACGTCACGCTGGTCGGTGGCAACGGTGACGGCCAGACCACCAAGGTGGCCAACCAGATCATCGTCGCGCTGAACATCCAGGCCGTGTCCGAAGCCCTGCTGTTCGCCTCCAAGGCTGGCGCCGATCCGGCCAAGGTGCGTCAGGCGCTGATGGGCGGCTTTGCGGCTTCGCGCATCCTGGAAGTGCACGGCGAGCGCATGGTCAAGCGCACCTTCGACCCGGGTTTCCGCATCGAACTGCACCAGAAGGACCTGAACCTGGCGCTGCAGGGTGCCAAGGCACTGGGCGTGGCACTGCCCAACACCGCCACCGCGCAGGAGCTGTTCAACACCTGCGCCGCCAACGGCCTGGGCAAGCAGGACCATTCGGCCCTGTGCCGCGCGATCGAGATCATGTCTAACCACCAGATCGCCAAGTAAGCAGCAACCACGTCGTCCCCGCCCTGCGGGGACGACTAGCTTTCCCCGTCAGCACCAGGACTTTTCATGCTCGCCACCGAACCTCAAGCCGCCCTGCTCTCGCCCCAGCGCGCCGCAGCGCATCCCGCACAGTCCGACGCGCGCGCGCTGCTGCGCGACCTGTTCGACACTGCGGTCGCTTCCGTCAGCGCCAGCCACTGCCTGCCGCCGCACCTGCCCACGCCGCCCAAGGGCCGCACGGTGGTGATCGGCGCCGGCAAGGCCGCTGCCGCGATGGCGCAGGCGGTCGAGGCGAACTGGCAAGGCGAGCTGTCGGGCCTGGTGGTGACGCGCTACGGCCATGGCGCCGATTGCCAGCGCATTGAAGTGGTCGAAGCCGCGCATCCCGTTCCCGACGAAGCCGGCCAGCGCGCCGCGCAGCGCATGGTGGAACTGGTGCAGGGCCTGACCGCCGACGACCTGGTGCTGTGCCTGATTTCCGGCGGCGGCTCCGCGCTGCTGGCCGCGCCCGCGCCGGGCCTGACGCTGGCCGACAAGCAGGCCGTGAACAAGGCGCTGCTCAAGAGCGGCGCGAGCATCGGCGAAATGAACTGCGTGCGCAAGCACCTGTCCGCGCTCAAGGGCGGACGCCTGGCGCTGCACTGCGCCCCGGCCCGCGTCGAGACCCTGCTGATTTCCGATATCCCCGGCGATGACCCGACCCTGATCGCAAGCGGTCCGACGCTGCCCGATGCGACCACCTGCGCCGACGCGCTGGCCGTCATCGCCAAGTACGGCATTGAAGTCCCCGCCAACGTGCGCGCCCACCTGGAGAGCGGCGCCGGCGAAACGCCCAAGCCCGGCGATGCGCGCTTCGAAGGCCACCGCAACGTAACGCTGGCCACCGCGCAGCAATCGCTGGAAGCCGCGGCCGCGCGTGCGCGTGAACTGGGTTACGAGGCCCACATCCTGTCCGACTGCATCGAAGGCGAAGCGCGCGAAGTGGCCGAAGTGCACGCCGCCATCGCGCGCCAGGTGGCGCAGCGCGGCCAGCCCTTCAGCAAGCCCTGCGTGATCCTGTCCGGCGGCGAGACCACCGTAACCGTGCGCGGCAAGGGCCGCGGCGGGCGCAATGCCGAGTTCCTGCTGGCGCTGGCGGTGGCGCTCGACGGCCTGGCCGGCGTGCACGCGATTGCCGGCGACACCGACGGCATCGACGGCTCCGAGGACAACGCCGGCGCGCTGCTCTCGCCCGACACCCTGACCCGCGCCGCCGCGCGCGGGCTGTCGGCGCGCGCGCACCTGGACAACAACGACGGCTACGGCTTCTTTGCCGGCGTGGGCGACCTGATCGTCACCGGCCCGACCCGCACCAACGTCAATGACTTCCGCGCCATCCTGATTGTGTAGGCCGGCAGTCGTCAGCGCAGCATCGCCGTACCGAAGCAGTCGTTCACCTGAACAGCATTACCCGGCGCGCCACGTGGCGCGCCGTCCGAGAATGGAAGAGGAGACATCATGAGACGCCAGCGCAAAGCGAAGATCGTTGCCACGCTTGGACCCGCAAGCACCGACATCGCGGTGATCCGCGAACTGTTCGAGGCGGGCGCCGACGTGTTCCGGCTGAACTTCAGCCACGGCACGCACGAAGACCACCGCGCGCGCTACGACGCCGTGCGCAAGATCGAGGCCGAAACCGGCCGCCCGATCGCGATCCTGGCCGACCTGCAGGGCCCGAAGCTGCGCATCGGCACCTTCGCCGCCGGCAAGGTCGCGGTGCGCGCGGGCGATGTGTTCGTGCTCGACAGCGATCCCACCCCGGGCGACGGCACCCGCGTCTACCTGCCGCACCCCGAACTGTTCGCCGCCGCGCAGCCGGGCCAGTCGCTGCTGATCGACGACGGCAAGGTACGCCTGTCGATCGAGGCGGTGACCACCGGCACCATCACCACGCGCGTGGTCAACAACGGCACGCTGTCCGACCGCAAGGGCGTGAACGTGCCCGACGCCGTGATCCCCATCCCCGCGCTGACCGAGAAGGACCGCAAGGACCTGGACTTCGCGCTGTCGCTGGGCGCTGACTGGATCGGCCTGTCGTTCGTGCAGCGCCCGTCCGACATCGTCGAAGCGCGCGAGATCGTCGGTACCCGTGCCGGCATCCTGTCCAAGATCGAGAAGCCGGCCGCGCTGCAGCAGCTCGAAGAGATCGTGCGCGTGTCCGATTCCGTGATGGTGGCGCGCGGCGACCTCGGCGTGGAACTGCCGCCCGAGCGCGTGCCCGGCGTGCAGAAGCGCATCCTGCGCGTGTGCCGCCAGCTGGGCAAGCCGGTGGTGATCGCCACGCAGATGCTGGAATCGATGATCGACTCGCCGGTGCCGACCCGCGCCGAAGCGTCGGACGTGGCCAGCGCCATCTATGAAGGCGCCGACGCGGTGATGCTGTCGGCCGAGTCGGCCAACGGCCGCTACCCGGTGCCGGCGGTGTCGATGATGAACCGCATCGTCACCGAGGTCGAACGCGACCCGCTGTACCGCAACCTGCTCGACGCCCAGCACGAGACCCCGCTGAACACGCGCCAGGATGCGATCTGCGCGGCGCTGCGCGAAGTCACGCAGATCATTGGCGCCGTCGCGACCGTGACCTACACGTCCTCGGGAGCCACCGCGCTGCGCGCCGCGCGCGAGCGGCCGTGCGCGCCGATCGTCAGCATCACGCCGAACCTGGAAATCGCGCGCCGCCTGGCCATTGCCTGGGGCGTCCACTCCACCGTGAGCCCGGATGTGCAGAGCGTGGATGAAATGGTCGAAGCCGCCACACGCGCGGCGGTGGCCGAAGGTTATGCCGTGCCGGGCGACCAGATCACCATCGCCGCGGGAATGCCGTTCGGGCAAGGCGGGACCACCAACCTGCTGCGCGTGGCTGAAGTTGGCGCCAGCGCGGTGGCAACCGCACCGGCTGCGCGCGAGGCTGCCTTGGCCTGACCGCGCTGCTTGCGTTCCCGTCCCGGAACGCGCGTCATGACGGAACCGGGTGCAAACCCGGTTTCTTTGTTTTGCCGCACACCGCCTGCGTTGCCCGTCTCCAGGGCGAGTGGGTGGTGTTTTTTTATTTGGGCCTGGTGTCCGGCACCGAAAACAGCAGCTGACACCGGATTGCTATACTGCTTGGCATCCTCCCACCCCGCAATTCCCCCTCCCCCCGGAGCCCCCCATGCGCCTAGATGACGAAGCCGAAAGCCAGCACGTTGAAGACCGCCGCGGCGGATTCGGCGGTGTCGGCGGCAAGACCATCGGCATCGGCACGGTCATCGTCGCGCTGGCGGCGTCCTATTTCTTCGGCATCGACCCGATGCTGATCATGCAGGGCGCCTCGGTGCTGCAGGGCTCCGGCCCGCAGCAGCAACAGCAGCAGGCGAACCGCCCGCCGGCGACGGATCAGATGACGGTGTTCACGCGCAAGGTGCTGGGCAATACCGAGCGCACCTGGCAACACATCTTTGAAACCCAGCTGAACCGCCGCTATGCGCCCCCCACGCTGGTGCTGTTCTCGGGCGCCACGCCCACGGCGTGCGGCACCGGCCAGTCGGCGATGGGCCCGTTCTACTGCCCCGGCGACCAGAAGGTCTATATCGACCTGGCCTTCTATGACGAGCTGCGCCAGCGCTTCGGCGCCAGCGGCGACTTTGCCCAGGCCTATGTGATCGCGCACGAGATCGGCCACCATGTGCAGAACCTGCTGGGCGTATCGGACAAGGTCGACGGCGCGCGCCGCCGCATGGGCGAGGCGCAGGCCAACCAGCTCTCGGTGCGCATGGAACTGCAGGCCGACTGCCTGGCGGGTGTCTGGGCCGCCACCGCACAGCGCGCCAACCAGCAGCTGCTGGAGCCCGGCGATATCGAAGAAGGCCTGAAGGCCGCCGCCGCGATCGGCGACGACCGGCTGCAGCGCCAGTCGCAGGGCTATGTCGTGCCGGAGGCCTTTACCCACGGCTCCAGCGAGCAGCGCGTGCGCTGGCTGCGCCGCGGCATTGAGTCCGGCGATATCCGCAAATGCGATACCTTCGCCTCGCGCGACCTGTAAGCGCAGGCTCCACCCCCGACGTCGGAAGGCTGCCGGCAATGTGATGTTTGCGTTGCCCGGACTTTATTCCCTGTCTATAATCGCCGGCAAGGCCGCATTGCGACGGCCAGTCGCCGGCGTCGATCCTCACCGATCCTTCCTGCCGCAGCGCCGGGTTCTCCCCTCAGGACCCCTGCAAGCGCCGCGGTGCACGCCGGCCCCGGTCTGCGGGCCACGCGCCCCCTGACCGACAGGCGACCCGACACGCGGCCAGATCTGCACCATCAGCAACATCGGCCCGGCTTTGCCGCGACTCGACGCCTCTTGCCGCTAAGCCTTACGGCGTCTCCACACCCAAGCCGTTCCGTTCCAACCGCACCGGAGCCAGGGCCGATCTTCACTTGCCGTGCGCCCGTGCCAGCCCTGACCTGACATGGCGTCGTTTTTCCTGAAGCGCCCGGCGTTTGCCTGGGTGCTGGCCATCCTGACCGTGGTAGCGGGCCTGGTGGCCCTGAACCGCATCCCCATCGCCCAGTACCCGGCGGTGGCGCCGCCCACGGTGATCATCTATGCCGATTACCCGGGTGCGTCCGCGCGCACGGTGGAGGACCGCGTCACGGCGGTGCTGGAGCAGCAGATGCACGGCATCCCCGGCCTGCTCTACCTGGATTCCAGCAGCGAGGGCGGCACCGCCACGGTGACGCTGGGCTTCCGCCAGGGCACCGACCCGCAGCTGGCGCAGGTCAACGTGCGCAACCGCGTGGCGCAGGCCGAGCCCTTGCTGCCCGAGGCGGTGCGCCGCGGCGGCGTCTATGTCGACCAGGCCAGCAGCAACGCCTTCATGTACGTGTCGCTGGTGTCCGACAGCGGGCAGCTGGACGAGACCGCGCTGGGCGACTTTGCCGCGGGCTCGGTGCTGCCGCTGCTGCGCCGCCTGCCCGGCATCGGCAAGGCCGAGCCATACGGCGCCGAGTACGCGCTGCGGATCTGGTTCGATCCCGACAAGCTGCATGCCTTCAACCTGACCACGGCCGAGGTCGAGGCCGCCATCCGCGCGCGCAACGGCAACGTGACCCCCGGCCAGCTGGGCGCCGCGCCGGCAGTGCCGGGCCAGCCGTTCCAGGCGATCGTGCGCCCGCCCGCGCCGATGAGCGATGCGCAGGCGTTCGGGCGCATCGTGGTGCGCGCGGCCACCGACGGCTCGGCCGTGCTGCTGCGCGACGTGGCGCGGGTGGAGCTGGCCGCCAGCGACTACCGCTACGGCTCCACGCTGAACACGCGCAACGCCGCGTCGATCGGGCTGAAGCTGGCCGATGGCGCCAACGTGCTGCAGACCTCGCGCACCGTGCGCGCCGCGCTCGATGCCGCCAGCAAGGGCTTCCCCGGCGACGTGCGCCATGAGATCTCTTACGACGGCGCCACCTTCGTGCAGGCGTCGATCTCGCGCGTGGTGCTGACGCTGGTCGAAGCCACGGTGCTGGTATTCCTGATCCTGTACCTGTTCCTCGGCAACCTGCGCGCCACGCTGATCCCGTGCATCGTGGTGCCGGTATCGCTGCTGGGCACGGTCGCGTGCCTGTATGCGCTGGGGCTGTCGCTGAACGTGATCACGCTGTTCGGCGTGGTGCTGGCGATCGGCATCCTGGTGGACGACGCCATCGTGGTGGTCGAGAACGTCGAGCGCATCATGCGCACCGACGGCGTCGGCGCGATGCAGGCAGCGGCGCGCTCGATGCGCGAGGTCTCGGGCGCGCTGGTGGCGGTGACGCTGGTGTTGTGCGCGGTGTTCGTGCCGATGGCATTCTTCGGCAGCGCGGTGGGCGTGATCTACCGGCACTTCGCGGTGACGCTGGCGGTATCGATCGCGTTCTCGCTGTTCTTTGCGCTGACGCTGGCGCCGGCCATGTGCGCCAGCCTGCTGCGCCACAGCGCGGCGCCGGCGCGCGGGCCGCTGGCCTGGTTCGATGCGCGCTTTGCCGCCTTCACCGGGCGCTATGCCGGCTGGGTGCAGGCGCTGCAGCGCAGGCGGCTGCGCTGGCTGGCGGTCTACCTGGCGTTGACGCTGGCATGCGGCTACGCCTTGTGGAAGATGCCCAGCGGCTTCCTGCCGGAAGAGGATACCGGCGAGATCGTGGTCGATGTCGAGCTGCCCGCCGGCAGCACGCAGGCCGACACGCGCCGGCTGGTGGCCGGGCTGGAACAGTGGATGCGTGACCAGCACTACCCGGTGCATTCGAGCTTTGCCGTGCTGGGCTGGTCCAGCGGCGGCAGCGGCGAGCAGCGCGCCAGCCTGTTTATCGGACTGACCGACTGGAAAGCGCGCGGACGCAAGCACACGGCCCAGGCCGTGCTGGCGCGGCTGTCGGCCGGGCTGGAAACCTGGCCGGGCCGCGGCGCGGCGCAACTGTTTGCGTACAACAGCTCGGCGCTGCCTGAACTGGGCAGCATCGGCGGCCTGGACATGCGCCTGGTGGCGCGCCAGCCGGTGGGGCGCGAGGCGCTTTTCGCCGCGCGCGACAAGCTGCTTGAGCGCGCCAGGCAGGACCCGGTGCTGGGCGAGGTGCGCGCCACCACCGGCCAGCCGGTGCCCGCGCTGGACCTGAAGATCGACTACCGCAAGGCCGAGGCCTTCGGCGTCGATGCCGATACCGTGCACCACACGCTGTCGGCCACGCTGGGCTCGCGCTATATCGATGAAGTCGCGCGCGAGGGCCGCGTGCGGCGCGTGATCCTGCAGGCCGACGCGCCCTTCCGCATGCGGCCGGACCAGCTCGCGCGCGTGCACGTGCGCAACGCACAGGGCGCGATGGTGTCGCTGGCCGCGTTCGCCTCGCTGGAATGGGGGCGCGGCGAGGTGACGCTGGAGCGCTTCGACGGCTTCAGCTCGGTGCGCATCAATGCCGAGGTCGCGCCGGGCCACACCACCGGCGCGGCCATGACGCGGCTGGCCGAACTGGTGCGCGAGCTGGGGCCGGAATACGACGTGCGCTGGACCGGGCGCGCCTTCGAACAGGAGCAGACCGGCACGCAGGCGCCGTGGCTGTTCGCGCTGTCGCTGCTGTTTATCTTCCTGTGCCTGGTGGCGCTGTATGAAAGCTGGACCCTGCCGCTGGCGGTGATCGCGATCGTGCCAACCGGCCTGATGGGCGCGGCCGCGGCGATCTGGCTGCGCGGCATGCCCAACGACGTCTACTTCAAGGTGGGCGTGGTGGTGATCATGGGGCTGGCGGCCAAGAACGCGATCCTGATCGTCGAATATGCCGAGCAGTTGCGGCGCAGCGGTGCGGGCATGGGCGCGGTGGAGGCTGCAACGCGCGCGGCGCGCCAGCGGCTGCGGCCGGTGGTGATGACCTCGCTGGCCTTTGTGCTGGGCGTGGTGCCGCTGGCGATCAGCACCGGCCCGGGCGCGGGTGCGCAACAGGCGGTCGGCACCGGCGTGCTGGGCGGCATGCTGGGTGCGACGGTGCTGGGTACGCTGGCGGTGCCGCTGCTCTATGCCGCGATCGCGCGCAGGTTGCCGCGCGCGCAGCCGGAACCCGGACACGACGCGACCGCCACGCAGCCGCCTTCGGCATGAGGGGCATGCCTGCGCGCTGACGCGGTCACGAGCCGAGGGAAGAGAAAAGCGCCTGCCTGGCGAAGAGAGAAGGAGGAGGAGGTCAGCCGGGCAGGCGGGAGAGAAAACTTGCGGCCACCGCAGTGGCCGCACGAGGTCTTTGGGAAGACCTGCGAGGATCAGACGCGATAGCCGTACAGCGAACCGTCACCCGTGCGGGAATTGTCGAGCGCACGATCGGCAATATCACCGGTAAAGGTGTGCGCACCTTCGCTGAAGGTATCGAACTTGTCCTTCTTCGAGATCTCGCCGCTGAAGCTATGCGAGCCTTCGGTGAAGCTGTCGAACTTGCCGTCGCGGCGCGAGCCTTCCGAGTACGGGTCGAAGCGGCCGGTGCGGGCTCCGTCCGTGTACGTATCGAACTTGCCTTGCTTGGCGCCGTCCGTATACACGTCGTACTTGCCGGCCTTCAGCGCATCGGCATACACATCAAACTTGCCAACCTTGCTGGCAGCGGGGGCAGCCAACGCCACAGCGGACGCGGCGACCGCCGCGAACACGAGCGCGCCGCCAAGGATACGTCTGGCGATCATTTGGGACTCCTTCAACTGATTTCGTCGTTCTTTCTTTTACGGACCGGGATGAGACTCCGGCCGCTCTGCAATCTATGTTGCGATGCGAGCACGGACTGAAGATTAGTCACAGTCCGCGCAAGCAGAAATACCGCTGCGACGAATGGTGCGTTGCGAGTCGTGAAACGTCTGGCTTGCCGATGAATGGTGTCGATGGATTGCCGGGCACACGCGGCGCGGGACGCGCCTGCGTGGCCCCGGCAGCACGCCTCAGGCCGCTGGGATTTGGCTCGGGATGCGGGTCAAAGCGTGTACTGGCCGCTGGCTTCCGGCTGGAACGCGATCCCGGTGACGCTCACCTGCTGCTCGCGGCCGTCGGGCAGCCGGTAGCTGACGGTCTGGCCGGCGCGCGCGCCCAGCAGCGCCTGGCCCACCGGCGACAGCACCGACAGGCGGCCGGCATCGAAGTCGGCCGCGTCGGGGTACACCAGCGTCCAGTTGCGCGGGGCCTGCTCGCCCGGCAGGTTGCAGACCAGGCGCGTGTTCATGGTGACCACGTCGGTCGGGATCTCTTCGGGCGCGACGATGGTGGCGCGCGCCAGCAGGCTGTCGAGCATGTCCTCAAGCTGCGCCGAGCCGGCGCGGCTGGCGATGCGCTCCAGGCGGGTCACGTCGAGTTCGGTCAGGTACAGGGTGGCGGTATTCGTTTTGGTGGCCGTCATGGCGGGTCCTCCGGCAGTCAGGTGGTTGGCGCGGCCCGGCCAGCATGGCAGGCGGCGGCGGTCGGGTCTTGCAGGTTGGCGTGCCGCGCAGCAGCGCGGACATCAAGGGATCGGCGAAAGCCTTGCGGCAATTGCCGGCAACAACGGAAACGCTGGCTCGGGCCCGGTTCGGCCCGGGCCCCGCTTATGGGAGACGAATCAGGCTGGGAACCGGGCGGAATCAGGCGGTGCGCTGATCCGGCGGGGAGAGACCGCGCGCATGGCGCGCTGGGGCAGGATGTTGGCCGTGGCGATCGCGCATGCGTGCGCGCGGCCGGTCCGCATCAGGCGGACAGGCGCATCGGGCATCGGCGTCAGGCGATCAGTCATGGTCATGCAGAAGGTTGGATAAGGGGCAGCGGATGGTTCCCTGAACAGGCGAGCCGCGTAAGTCGTTGCTCACTACATCGCTCACTGGCTGCGCTGCCCCGAACCCGTGCACCGCAGTGGTGCGATCACGGGAACAGCCATCGTAGCACAGCGATGCGCCTGCGCGCGTCACCCGTTGGCAGCAGGCCCGGCCTCGTGCGCGCCCGCATGGCATTCGCAGGCCGCGCCGGCGGCGGCCTGCTGCAGGTTCTGCAGGATGCCGCATTCACTGGCGGGCTGGTGGTGGTGGCAGGTCTCGCGCAGCGCGCGCAACTGCCCTTCCAGCGCCTCCAGCGCCACCCGCTGCGCATGGATCTGCGCGATCTGGCGGTCCAGCAGCGTATTGATGTCGTCGCAGTCCTGCGACGGATTGCGCTCGAACTCGCGCAGCCGCCGCACATCCGACAGGCCCATGCCGAGCGAGCGGCAGTGGCGCACGAAATTCAGCTGGACCAAGTGGCCGTCGTCATAGCGGCGATAGCCGTTGGCCTCGCGCCGGGGCGCGTCGAGCAGCCCTTCGCGCTCGTAGTAGCGGATAGTTTCGACGTCGCAGCCGCTGGTACGGGAGAGTTCGCCAATGCGCATGGTTTGTGATCCTGGGCAGCAAATCCCTGTAACCACTACAGGGTTAGCCCTAGTGTAGGACAGTCTGGCAACGCTTGCACCCAGCATGCTGGCGCACGTTTGCGGCAAGTGGGGAGCCCCACAGGCAATCCGTTGCACATGGTGTGCTATGCCTCACGCGGGGCGCCGGCGCCATCCCGCATCCTGTAGAATTCCTTGAACGTTTACTGACATACTGTCCTCGCGTGCGCTCAATCCGGCTCCTCCTGCTGGTCATGATGCTGGCCTTCCTGCCCCTGCCGGGCTGGACGGCTACGGTCGCGCACGACGTGGCGTCCGCCGCCGATACGCCGGCCGAGCCAACCATCGCCGATGCCGGCAGCCCAGATGCCGCCGCGGGCCAGCCATCACCGTCGTCTGAAACCGCCGAGCCGCAGCTGCAGCCCGGTGCCGATCTCGCCGAGCAGCTCCTGCCGGCGGCTCCATTGCGTCTAGCGGCCTCGTCCGGTCGCGCCGGGCCGCCGCGCTATGCCGGCGCCCCGCTGCCCGACCCGGACCTGCCGCTGCAGCCGCGTCCGCCGCGCGCCTGATGCCCCCGGCGCGGCCTTGCCCGCGCTCGCCCGTTCTTGTGTGCCGTGCCCCACGAGCGGCGCGCGCCTGCGGCTCGTCCGCGTTTTTCCGTCGTACTGCTCCACCACATACTCATGAAACGCGTATTACTTTTCCTGGCGACCAACCTCGCCGTCATGCTCGTCCTCAGCTTCACCGCCAGCGTGCTGGGCGTGAATCGCTACCTGACCGCCAACGGCCTGAACCTGGGCACCCTGCTCGCGTTCGCCGCGCTGATGGGCTTCGGCGGCGCCTTTATCTCGCTGCTGATGTCCAAGACCATCGCCAAGTGGTCCACCGGCGCGCAGGTCATTACCCACCCCAGCACCAGCACCGAGCTGTGGCTGGTGCAGACCGTCGAGAAGCTGGCGCAGCGCTCCGGCCTGCCCATGCCTGAAGTGGCCATCTACGACGGCGAACCCAACGCCTTCGCCACCGGCGCGACCAAGAACAGCTCGTTGGTGGCGGTGTCCACCGGCCTGCTGCAGTCGATGTCGCACGACGAAGTCGAAGCGGTGCTGGCGCACGAGGTGGCGCACGTGGCCAATGGCGACATGGTGACGCTGACGCTGATCCAGGGCGTGGTCAACACGTTCGTGATCTTCCTGGCGCGCGTGGTCGGCTACTTCGTCGACTCGATGTTGCGCAAGAGTGACGAGGAGTCGAGCGGGCCGGGCATCGGCTACATGGTCACGGTGGTCGTCTGCGAAATCGTGTTCGGCATCCTGGCCAGCATCATCGTGGCCTGGTTCTCGCGCCACCGCGAATTCCGCGCCGACGCCGGCGCGGCCGGCCTGATGGGTTCGCCCACGCCGATGGTGTCGGCGCTGCGCCGCCTCGGCGGCCTGGACCCGGACGGCCTGCCGCAGAACATGCAGGCGATGGGCATCGCCGGCGGCAAGTCGTGGCTGGCGCTGTTCTCGAGCCATCCGCCCATTGAGCAGCGCATTGCCGCGCTGCAATCCGCGCGCTGAAGCCCGGGGCAAGCAATGCCCCCGGCGCCGCGGCCTGACACTGGCGCGGCGCCGGCTACCTGACAGGGAGTTTTCGATGCGATCGAGCGTGCTGGAACCGACAAGCCCCGTGTGGCGCGACACGCTGGCGCGATGTCGCCATGATTGCTACCACACGCCTGGCTGGCATACTGCCGCCGAGCGCAGCGACCACGGCAGCGCCGCCGCGGTACTGGTGCGTGACGGCGCCCACGAGTTGCTGGTTCCGCTGGTGCGCCGGCCCATTGCCTGCGGCAGCTGGGATGCCACCTCGGCCTATGGCTACGGCGGCCCGGTGTTGAGCACCGATGTCCCGGCCGGCTTTGCCGAGGAGGCACTGGGCGCGGCGCTCGCGTTGCTGCGCGAGTGCGGCTGCGTGTCGTGGTTTATCCGCCTGCACCCACTGCTCAATGCCGACTGGAACAGCCGCCTCGGGCTGGTGGTGGATCAGGGCGAGACGGTATCCGTCGACCTGACCAAGAGTGCCGAGCAGCTATGGCACGAAACGCAGGCGCGCCACAGGCTGGGCATCAACCGCGCCCGGCGCGCGGGCGTGAGCGCACGCCTGGACCGAGATTTCGCCATGCTGCCGCGCTTTATCGCGCTGTACAACGCGACCATGGCGCGCTTGGGCGCGTTGCCCTACTACTTCTTCGACGCGCAGTACTACCGCACCCTGGTGCGCGCGCTGGGCGACGACCTGCTGCTGTTCGTGGCCGAGGAAGACGGCTGCATGATCGGCGCGGCGCTGTTCACCGTGGCCCGGGGGACGGGCATCATGCAATATCACCTGTCCGCCTGGGACTGGGCGTACCGCCACCTCCAGCCGACCAAGACTGTGATCCATGCCGCGCGCGAATGGGGCCGCACCAACGGCCTGCACTACCTGCACCTGGGCGGCGGGCTGGGTTCGGCCAAAGACTCCCTGTATGAGTTCAAGCGCGGCTTTTCGCACGATACGCATGTGTACCGGACCCAGCGCCTGGTGGTGGACCCCGACCGGTACGTGGCGCTGTCCGGCGGCGACAAAGCCACGCTGGATGACCTGGATGGCTTCTTTCCGGCTTACCGGCGCCCGGGCGCGCGCTTCGAGCCGCCGCAGGCGGATGCCGGCGACAACGTGCCGGCGCTCGCGGCATTCAAGACCGGGACCTGAAGCCGGACTGCTGCGGCGCTAGTCGACCACCCGGCCCCGCAGCACCTTGACCTGACTGCGCTGGCTCTTGGATTCCAGCCGGCGCCGGCGCGAGGCCAGCGTCGGCCGCGTGGGCCGGCGCACGCGCGGCGGCGCGGCCACGCTGCGCACCAGTTCGTGCAGCCGCCGCACCGCTTCGTCGCGGTTCTGGTCGAGGCTGCGGAACTGCTGCGCCTTGATCACCACCACGCCGTCGCGCGTGATGCGGTGGTCGTGCAGCGCCAGCAGGCGTTCCTTGTGGTCAGGCGCGAGCGAGGAGGCATGCACGTCATAGCGCAGGTGCACGGCATTGGACACCTTGTTGATGTTCTGGCCGCCCGCACCCTGCGCCCGGATCGCCGTGATCAGGTATTCGTGATGGGGGATGACGAGGTCGTCGGTCATGGTGGGATCATAGCAAGCGCTGGTGGCACTACCGCCACGCATAGCCGATACCGACCCCGTAAGTGACCTGGTTGCGCGTACCGCGCTGGGTCACGATGGGGCTGTCGGCAGCATCGCTGGTCAGGCGCTGGCCGTAGACCATTACCCCCCGTAGAGCAACGCCAGCCAGCCGGTGAACTGTTCCAGGCCCCCGCCCGGGCTATAGACAGGCAGGCCGCTCGCCGCCGAATCCGATGGGGTGACGCCGAAATAGGTGCAGTTGAAACTGCCGCTGACCCACGCCGCGCCCAGTCCGACCCCCGCATAGACCCGCGGGTGCAGCGGCACCCACAGCGAACCCGTTGCAGCGATATGCATGCCGCCGTAGACGATGCCGGCATTGGTCATCACGTTGACGCCGCCGCCCAAGCGCCAGGGGACGCGGCCCTGGTTCAGGTATTCATAGCCGAGGTAGCCGCCGGCCTCGACCGTGGTGTCGATCTCGTGCAGGCGCGAGACCACCGGATCGTCAACGTCGTTGCGGCCCTTGCCGCCGGCAAACTCTGTGGTGGAGCCGATGCCAAGCCCGGCCATATTGGGGAGCGAGCCCGGCAGGCTCAGCGGTGCGGCGGGCACGGAGCTTGGCGCGCCGGCGAGCAACAGTGCCGCCAGCGCGCTGCGCGGCTTTGTCGAAATTGCCATGGTGGTTTCCGGGAGCGCGGCACACGGCCCGCCGCGCGAGATTGCGTGAATCGAGTGAATCTATCAGCACTGGCGCGCCACACAGCGAGGTGCGTGCAGAAAGTTTTCAGCGCGCGATTTAAGCCGCGCCGCTGTGCTGCCCCGGTGACGTAAATTGCATCCGTGACGGTACTTGCCAGGGCTAGATTATTCCGAACTAAGCAATGGGTAGTCGCCCCGCTTTGTCTTTTGTTTCGGGCGGCGCATGATAAGCCCAGCTTCGCTGATTGCCCTCGCTGTGCGGCACTATCCGTGATTTACGATGCGCAGTGTCCGCGTGCCCGCCGAAGCCTATTGGAACTTCACCATGCGCCCCCGCCTTGCCACTCTGCTCGACCGCCTCTGGGAACAAGCCGTGCGCACGCCGCAGCGCTTTGTGGTGCTGTCGTTTGCAGTTGCCTCGATGTTGCTGGTGATGCTCTCCGTCCATGGCCTCGGGCTGCTGCGCGATCACGAGATCCGGTCGCTGCAGCAGGGCCAGCAACTGCAGGTCGCCGGTATCAGTTCGGTGCTGAATGTCGAAGCCGAGCGGCTGATGAGCGTGCGCAGTTTTGCGCAGCACCTGATCCGCCTGCAGACGGGCCCGCACGCGATCGAGCCTGACCCGCCGCTGAAGGCGGCCTATGAGCACCGTAACGACGACGTCTGGGAACTCCCCGCACCGGAAGGCGATGCGGTCTTGCTCGGCGTCAGCCCCGCCCTGCTGGCGGGCCTGGAAGGCTTCTCCCGCCGCGACGGCGACCTGCTGGCGGGCCTGTACGTGGCCCGTGGCCTCAGCCAGCTCATCAGCGCCGAGCCGGTCAACCCGCTGGTGGCGCGCAAGCTGACGTACGTTTCGAACAATGGCTTCTTCGTCGCCTATCCGCCGGTGCCGCCCGCTGACGCCGCCGCCACGCTGCGGCGCGTCGCCGCCACCGGCTATATCCGCGAGCACCTGCCCGAGGCCAATCCCGACCAGGGCATGCGCTGGAACTTCGGCCCCGTGGCCGACGGCAGCGACGATATGTACTTGTCGCTGAGCGTGCCGGTCTACCTGGACCACCAGTTCCGTGGTGTGGCCATCACCGAGATCTCACAGCACAGCATGGACGCGTACCTGACCCGGACCACACCCGAAGGAGTACAGCGCTTTCTGGTCGATATCGACGGCAACCTGGTCGGTGCCAGCACCCGCGACGTCAGGCGCGGCGAGAAGCTGTCCGCCATCCTGCCTGCCTCCTGGCACGAAGCCACGGCGCGGGAAATGTTCCGGCGCGGTTCGGGCACGCTGCGCGCCGCCGACGGCAGCCGCATCATGTTCCAGCGCATCGGCAGCAGCACCCTGGCGCTGGTCGACTACTTCTCGGCCACCGACCTGCTGCTGCGCACGGCGTCGCACCTGAGCGCCGTGCTGGCCGCCAGCGCGCTGGCGCTGGCGTTGCTGATGTGGGTCACCTTGCAGGGCATCGGCAAGCTGTTCTCGCACTACCAGGCGCGCGGCGAGGCGCTGCGCGAGCTGGCCGAGACCGACGCGCTGACCGGCCTGACCAACCGCCGCGAGTTCGAGGCGCGCTTCGGCATCGAGTACGAGCACTGCCTGCGCGACAAGACGCCGATGTCGATGCTGATGATCGATATCGACCGCTTCAAGCGCATCAACGACAACTGGGGCCACGCCAGCGGCGACCGCGTGCTGCGGAAGCTGGCCGACGTGGTGCGCGCGACCGTGCGCGCCATCGACGTGCCGGCACGCGTCGGCGGCGAGGAATTCGCGCTGCTGCTGCCGCGCACATCGCTGGACGAAGCCACGCAAACCGCCGAGCGCCTGCGCAAGATCCTGGGCCAGACCGTGTGCGAGCCGGCCGCCGATGCCACTGCCAAGGGCAATATCCAGTTCACGGTATCGATCGGCGTGTCCGACATGGGAGTGGACGGCACCGACAACCTCGACACCATGCTGCAGGTGGCGGACCGCCGGCTGTACGCGGCCAAGGCGGCCGGCCGCAACCGGGTGGTCAGCGACGATCGCGTGCCGGAGCCTGCGCCGGGAATCGTCCCGGCTCCCGCCGGCACGAACTGACGGCCGGCGCATGCGCTTGCTTCAGGGCCAGCATCATGGCACGACATATCGGGAGGAAATTTGGCGCGCCCGGCTGGGATCGAACCAGCAACCCCTGCCTTCGGAGTTTTGGTGATGAACCAAAACGCGTTATAAATCAATGTCTTGCGCAACTCGCAGTTTGCAAAACCAAGGCTAACCAAGGTCAGTCAGGATGAATCCAGACCATCGTAGGTGAAATTTAGCTACAGGCAAAGCGTCGGCGCCGGGACGCACGGGCGTGCGACAGAGACACCAATACGTGCTGCATGCTTCTCATAGAAGGGTGACGGTGCCACTTGCTTATCGTGATCTGATTACTCGTTTCCGTAGCCATTCGGTAGAATCCCGTGGTTTTTGCGCAAACAACTGCGAACATTTAGCGCGCTATTGCGGTCTACCCATCAGGTGGATTGACTTTCATGCGTACGGTGCCTAACTTCGCTAGCAAGAAGAAATTTTGCGCTGCAGCTACAGATGATGTACGCGCTACAACGAGGGGAAAGTATGGACTTCAACATGGGTATGTGGCAGTCAGTTGGTGGGCCAATGGCTCTTCCCAGAGACATCGTGGGCAACCTGACGCAGCAGCAGTTAGTCAAGGACGAGGTGGCTTTTTCGGCCGGGCTCGATCCTGTTAGCGCAATCTTGAGGGCTAGCCTAGGAATTCTTGCGATGTCTCCTGAGCAACAAGAACATAAGACGACAGAGAGCCAACGAGACGATGCCGGACACGTTCCCCAGGACTAAAGACATTCCCACACAGTCGCCGCTATTCTGGGTATCGCATAAAGACCGCTACCTACGACAACTATTGATCCGCGACATCGAGGAAGCGACCGGACGCGAGTTGCTCGTTTACTTCACGGACTGCGACCGGTCGACCGCGACGATCGATCCCACGGATGACACCTATCTTGCAGAACTTCTGAACAACCGTCAGAAGGAGAGTGTCGACCTACTCCTCGAAACAAACGGTGGCTTCACCGATGCAACCGAAAAAGTCTGTGCGCTGCTGAGAAAGAGCGCACCAGATTTGCGCGTGATTGTTCCGCGTCGCGCAAAGAGCAACGGGACGGTCATCGCCTTGTGCGGGAAGTCGGTCGTCATGAGCAGCACCTCAGAGCTGGGCCCTATTGATCCACTGGTTGGTGGTGTACCTGTGGACTTCATCCTCAAGGCCCCGCCGCAAGCCATCAATCCTATTCAGCTACAGGTTGCATTCACGGCTCTGGCGCAGACGAAGAAGCTTGCCAAGCAGCTACTGTCCACTGGAATGATGGCGAGCAAACTTGCCGAAATTGATGCAACGATAGCCAAACTGGCCTCCCGGGATCATTTCCATAGCCATGGCTCAGTCCTGGATTGCGAGGAGGCCCAGCAGCTGGGGCTCAATGTGGAAGAGATCGACACAAAGTCCGATTTCTGGCGCCAGGTATGGCTACTCCGCACCATGTACTCGTATGACTGCGGGCGAAATGGCTACGCGAAGCTGTTCGAGTCGAGCAGGTTGAGTACCGCCGTCACTGTCACGCCACAAGTGCCTACAGCGTAGTCCGCAGTGCTGCCGCCGGGCTCGCCGCCTTTGAGCCCGATGTGCCAAGGCAACCTTGCCGGTCTCCCGGAGTCAGGCCATGTCTCGGGTTGCCACTCCTGCGCCGGCGGCTCCGCGCCGAACACGTCGCACATCAGTGGTACATGGCGCAGGTCTGATTTAGCCCAGGTCGTCGAATCTCTGCGCATGGTTCGGCGCCAACTTAACTTGCCTTTTTGCCTAAGTAGTCCTTGAGGACGGCAAGAGCCTCGCGTCCCAGTCCATGTACTACGCTTAGGGCGTCTGGCGTGTCATCCTTGTCCTTGCCATCCATGGGCCGGAATGCAAAGCGGAGTAGAGCAAGGACGAGGAGAGCGGCGAACGATGCCAGAACTATTAGAGGTGTAATGAACAGCGCCGCTTGATAGTCCATTGCAGAAAAAGGATCTGCAACCCGGCGGCCGACGCACCAGATCCAGCCCAACAGTGCAAAGACGGCGCAAACGATCAGCGCTGCCACTCCATAGAATGCGAACTGGCGAAACTGGCGAAACTGCTTCCGATCCTTGATCTGCTCGGTCAGTAGATATCCAACATCCTGCGGAGCCGTGGTATCGCTCGAAAGGTCATCCCAGGGTATATGCCCCAGCTGTTCCCAAGTAGGTCCAGACTCTGGTTGCGACTTGCCTGCATTGCCTCCATTCGACGAGGCACCCTCATCAAGTCTTCATCGTGTCAGAGCCAGCCGAGATTTTTGAGCCGATATTTCATTGCCACTGCAGAGACATTGAACATCTGCGCAAGCGTATTGAAGTCAGTAATGTTCCGCTGCGAGATCAAGCCGTTTACGACAGCGGTCGGCATAAGCAACTCAGCAGCAAACTTATTGGCATCTGACTCTACCGGATCATAGTTCGATAGAGAAAAGCTCTGAGTTGAGTCTCTGAACCGTGCACCATGCATCAGGCCAAAGTGTCCCAGTTCATGAGCGATAGTGAAGCGCTGGCGAACGAGCGGGTCATGAACGTTGTACGTAATGACGGGTCCGCCTGGGTAGCCCTGTACCACGTCGAACTTCCCGGCCAAGGTTCCTAAGGCTTCCCCGATTACCTTCACGCCAGCAGCGTGAGCGATAGCTACCGGGTCAACAGGTAGTTTCCTGTCCCAGTACCGCTCGAGAAATGCTTGTGCTGTTCTGGCTGGCATGTTGATTGCGCTCCGTGGCGTCTTGCAGGCGAAGTATAAGCTAACAGGGAGAAGTGCTCAAAAATGCAGCAAAGTGGAGAGCGTCCGACGGAGCTGACTTGATAGCCTGTGTGACAGCTTTGCCATTTGACCGCGTCAGGCTGCTCTTCGGTCTTTCGTGTTTGTGCTGGCTGTGTGCTTCCGGTGGGGGCTTAGGTTTTTGGATCAACTACTGTATATATATACAGTATATATCCCGGGTTCGGCTAAAGTCAGCCGGGGGACGGGAAAAAGGTAACCTTGGTAACCCCACCGGAAAAATCTCCCGCAAAGCCTTGTCAGATAAGGGATTCCGGGTTTCGGCAAGAAGGTAACATCGGGGTAACTATAGGGTAACCAGATTACCTTTTCTGAAGGTAACCTCCATAGAAACAAATCTCCAACAAAATCAATGGTTTAGCGACAGGTTACCTTTTTGGTTACCTCAGATTACCTTTTCGAGGTAACCACTACATACCTTATAAATCAAAGGGTTAGCGCTGCTTTTCGGGGCTGGTTACCAAGGTTACCTTTTTCCCGAGCCCTCCTCGGTGCTCAACTTGCCGATGGCGCCAAAGGGGAGTGAAGTTGCACAGACGGACAGCACCCCCCCAAGCAGGGGCCTGGATGCTTGCCGCTGCATCCGCCAAGGCGCATAAATCCGCATAATTCGATGCACTCTGCCGACCGCCCGCGACGGCAGAACTGGGGCGGATCCTGGGCTCTATGCAAGCGCATAAAATCCACTCCACGAAGCGGGCGGGTGAGGCGGGGTCTCCACCGCGCGCTGGGCGTCAAGGCGGCGGGGGAGCCGCGAAGGCACCCGATTGGCCGAACGGCGTGGGGTTGTCCCCGTGTCGGACTCGCTGAACTGGAGCAAAGCGGATCCGTTCATGCGTCTTCGTGGACTTTCGAACAACGCAAGTCCCGAGGCATGTCCAGCCCTGCGGCAAGATTGACCGCAACAAAAGGGCAACGCGTGGGAAAATAGTGATTGGTGAGCTACGTCTGCGGTACGTAGTCAATTGGAAAGGAGAAGCAGCTTGGACCGCCGATACCAGGTGTTTATCAGTTCGACGTTCGCAGATTTGAAAGAGGAGCGACAAGAGATTATTCAGGCCCTCCTCGAGCTTGACTGCATCCCGTCTGGAATGGAGCTATTTCCTGCAGCCAATGAAGATCAGTGGTCCCTAATCAAGCGCGTGATAGGGGATTGCGATTACTACCTTCTCATCATGGGTGGTCGCTATGGCTCGCTAGGGCCGGACGGTATCAGCTTCACAGAGATGGAGTATCGCTACGCCTTAGAAATAGGCAAGCCGGTGATTGCCTTCCTGCATCGGAATCCCGCCGAAATCGCTACCGGCAAGTCCGAAGCGACGGATGCTGGCAAGACTAGGTTGGAAGCATTCCGAGAATATGTGCAGAAAAGGCTGTGCAAGTTCTGGTCTTCCCCGGCCGAACTAGGTAGCGTCGTCAGCCGCAGTCTGGTCCAGCTTATTAAAACCACACCAGCTATTGGCTGGGTCCGAGGCGACCAAGTTCCAGATGAAAGCTCCGCGATTCAGATTATTCAACTTCATCAAACCATCAAACATTTGGAATCAAAACTTGCTGAGTCAGAGGCACATCAAGCGCATGGAATTGAAAATTTAGCTCGAGGAAGCGATAAGTTTTCCCTGAAATTTAGGGCTGACGTCAATGATCAGTATGGCAACGTAATCACCACCATCCAAAATAATCCCGCCCCAGCGACGTGGGACGAGATTCTCGCGACCATTGGCCCTAGCTTACTTGACGGCGCTACTGAAGTAGGGATAGGCAATTCCTTAATGCGCTTGCTGGAGGAAAAAGGCGAAGCAGGTTTGAAGAGGTATCTTCGCAAGGAAAATACCCAATATTCGAGCATAGACGAATATGACGTTGATGATGAGACATTGGAAACTATCATCATCCAGCTTCGGGCTTTGGGCCTTATCGAAAAGCGCGAGGGTTCGTCTAATGTATGGACGCTAACTAAACATGGTGATATCGAATTGATGAAACTCCGCGCCATCCGAAATTAAGGCCCCGGCTAGCTGTTTCCGGTCAACTGATATTGGTCAAAGCGAATGACATCCTGACCGAGCCACTCGTTGACTTCAGTAAGGCGGTCCTGAAGCGGCTTGACTTCATTACGTGCGAATACCATGGCAGCTTTTTCGGCATCACCAAAGCCACCGGTGTTATTGGGAATAATACCCATCAGCTGCGGCGGCACGCGGTGTGCGGCCAGCTGGTCGTCGCGGGTCACGTTCTTGATGTTCCAGAACTCGTCTTTGGCGGCTACCTCTGACACTGGGAGCAGCTGAATGCCGTCCTTCTTGCCGTTGGGGGCGTACATGAACAGGTTGCGGAAATTGCCCGGCCCCTTGCTGTTCTTGAGCGCCTCGCGCAGCGCGTCCACATCTTCCTGCTTCTGCGCGGCGTCGGTCATGTAAAGGATGAAGCCGGCGTGGCTGCCGTTCTTGTAGTAGCGTCGCCGGAAGAGCGTAGCGGCCTCGTTGAGCCAGGTGGCATTGAGCGCTGACAGGTATTCCGGCAGACCATAGACCTCCTGGTTGATGTCCGGCTCCAGCAGATGGAAGATGCTGCCCGCCTTGAAGGTGTGCTTGTCCTGCCAGTTCTGCACGAAGTGATAGGTCTCCAGATCCACGCCCCGACGCACATACTTGGCCATGGCCGGCTCCAGCCCGATCGGCTGACCCAGCACGTTGTCACGCCGCTCCAGATAGCCGTTGCCGAACACCAGGAAGTCCTGCACCCAGCGCGCGAACGCCGAGCGCGACAGCAGCTTGTGCGGGATGAAGGTCGAGACCAAGATGTTTCGCTTCACGTAGATGGGCGAACTGTTATGCACGGCGGCTCGGAAGCTGCGCACCAGGCCATCCCACGGCAGCGGCGGCTCGTACCAGTCGCCAACGCGCATGCACTCCACGTAGTCGAGCAGCTCGCGGCGATCCAGCACGGCAATCGGATCCCCGAAGCTGAACGCTTCGACGGAAGCGTCAGCGCTCTTTGGCGCCGGAGCGGCGTGGTTGGCAACAGCCGCATCGCGGCGCGTCTTCTTGCTGGTCATGAGAACTCCATGATGCTGGTATTGGTGGTGGTCACGCCTTCGATCGGCTCGTGGGCCAGCGCGTGCATGCACGCCCAGGCCAGATCGGCGTGGCTGGTTTCTTCCGAGCGGCCGGCCTGGTAGGTCACGCGGCCGCCCGCGGCGGTGGTCGTCTTGCGGATGGACATGAAAGACGCGGCGAAGTCCGCCCAGCCGGCATCGAACTCCAGCCGGCCCTTGCTGATGACGTCGGTGGCCTTGAGCACCAGACCGGTCTTCACGTCGACCGAGTAGGTGAAGCCCTGCGCATCGGGGCGCGCCTTGAGCACCACCTTGTAGACGGCATCGCCAACGCCGGTGCGGTCGATACCGATGTAAGTCACGTTGTAGCGCTCACAGGCCTTCAGGATGGCGGCGCCCTGCTCTTCGTAGTCGATGCCGCGGAACTGGTGCTTCTCCAGCACCCGGAACTTTCCGCCGGGCACCAGCGGCGGCGCGACGACGACCAGCGCTGCGCTATCCCCGCCCCCGCCGTTGGGGTCGTAGCCGACCCACACTTCACGGTTGCCGAGCGGCCGCGGCGACCAGTGCCGGAAGTCATCCCACACCTCCCAGCTGTCCACCATGCACCGCATCAGCATCAACAGAGGGAACACCGACGCAGTGTCGTCAATGAAGCCGCACATCAGCAGGTTCTCGAAGTCCGCGTCGCTGTACTCGCGGCGCAACTGCTCCAGGTCGAACAGGTTGCAGCCGCCGCGTACGGCATCCTCGACCGTCACGATCTGGCGCCACTGGCCATCGGCGCAGCGCCTGCCGGCCATCAGGTTGGCGTGGCTCACGTCGACCTGGACGTGCTGGTCCTTCCTCCGCCCGCGGTTGAACAGCGCACCGGACCAGAACGGATACGCCTCATGCGCAAGGCTTGAAGGCGTCGAGAAATACGTCTGCCGCCACTTCGCATGGATGGCCATGCCGGAGGCCACCTTGCGCAGCTCCTGGAAGCGCTGGATCCAGAAATACTCGTCCAGGTAGAGGTTGCCGTGGTAGCTCTGGGCGGTACGGGCGTTGGTGCCGAGGAAGTACAGCGTGGCGCCATTGGGCAGCACGATCGGATCGCCTTTCAGCTCGACGCCGGCTGCGTCCTTGGCGAACTGGATGATGTAGTGCTTGAAGACATGCGCCTGCGCCTTGCTGGCCGACAGGAAGATCTGGTTGCGGCCTGTGGTCAGCGCGTCGATAAAAGCTTCGCGCGCGAAGAACCAGGTCGCGCCGACCTGCCGGCTCTTCAGGATGTTGCGGATCCGCTCGACAAGGCCCGCCTCGTACCAGACGCGCTGGTAGTCGAACATCGACTCCATGAAGGCGTCGACCAGCTGCTCCTGCTGCTCTTCGTTGATGGCATTGCGCTCGGGCTGCTTGCGCGGCCCGCGATTGCGGTTGGCCACCTTCGGATTCAGATCCGCTTCATTACCGCTGCCCTCATAGCGGCGCACGCGCGCCAGGCGCTCGACCTGCCGGCCCAGCAGATCGATTTCCTTGTAGTCCTTGCCCTCCTTGGCCTCCTTCAATACCAGCCGCGCCATGCGCGCTTCGATGCTGGTGCCGATGCGCTCCACCGCGTCAGCCTCGTCCCAGCGCTCGCGGCGCTTCCAGCTGTGCACGGTGACCAGCTTGACGCCGAGCATCTCCGCGATGCGCGCCACCCGATAGCCCTGCCAGTAGAGCGATCGCGCAATGCGGCGTGGCTCCATTTCTGGATCGAACGAGAGCAGGGAGATAGGCGGAAGCGTAGTCATGCCGCAACGCTACCGTCCGCGCGCGCGCGTGCCACGCCGCCTGTGTTGTGCCCGGGATGCCTACAACAGCCCGGCATTGCCCCGCGCGTGACACCGCGCCGAAGATGGCAACACCACCACCGAACCCCGCCAAACGAGGACACCATGGCCGGCAAGAACCCGAAGTATTTCCGCATCGCCACCGAAGGCGCGACCAGCGACGGCCGCGTGATCGACCGCGAGATGCTGGTGCAGATGGCCGCCAGCTATGACCCCGACACCTACGGCGCCCGCATCAACCTGGAGCACATCCGCGGCATCGTGCCCGATGGCCCGTTCAGGGCGTATGGCGACGTGCTGGCACTCAAGACCGAAGAGGAAGGCGGCAAGATGCGCCTGTATGCGCAGCTCGACCCGACCCCTGACCTGATCGCCTTCAACAAGGCCCGGCAGAAGGTCTTCTGCTCGATGGAAGTGAATCCCGATTTCGCAGATTCGGGCGAGGCGTACCTGGTTGGCCTGGCCGTCACCGACAACCCGGCGAGCCTGGGCTGCGAAATGCTGCAGTTCAGCGCCAGGGCCAAGAACAACCCGCTGGCCGAGCGCAAGCAGGATCCGAACAACCTGTTCTCCGAAGCCGTCGCAGTCGAGCTGGACTTCGCCGCCGAAGCCACCGTCAGTGTGCCCACCGCCGGCTTTGCCGCCAGCATCAAGAAGCTGTTCGCGCGCCAGGACAAGTCCGACGCCGGCAACGACGCCCGCCATGCCGACACACAGGAAGCCGTCCAGGCTATTGCCAGGGAAGTGCAGACGCTGGGCGAGACCTTCACCAAGGCCATCGACGGCGTCACGAAACGCCTGGATGCGCTGCAGGCGGAACAGACCCAGGGCAAGGAAGCCTTCAGCACGCTCACGGCCACGCTGGAGAAGAAGGAAGACTTCAACCGCCGCCCGCCCGCCACCGGCGGCGACGGCGCGGCGATCGAAACCGACTGCTGAGCCGGCCCCCGGACAGCGACACATCAACCACCGGAGCCAACTCAATGCGCAACGATACCCGCCGCCTGTACGCGGCATACGAAGCCAAAATCGCCGAGATCAACGGCGTCGAGCGCGTGGACCGCAAGTTCAGCGTGCAACCGAGCGTCCAGCAGAAGCTGGAAACCAAAGTACAGGAATCCAGCGATTTCCTCGGCAGGATCAACGTCTATGGCGTGACCGAGCAGGAAGGCGACAAGGTCGGCCTGGGCGTGTCCGGCCCGGTGGCCAGCACCACCGACACCTCGGCCCAGGATCGCCAGACCAGCGATATCGCGGCGCTCGACGACCGCGGCTATCGCTGCGAGCAGACCAACTCGGACACCCACATCACCTACCGCATGCTGGATGCCTGGGCCAAGTTTCCCGACTTCCAGACGCGCATCCGCGACGCCATCCTGCGCCGCCAGGCGCTGGACCGCATCATGATCGGCTTCAACGGCCTGAGCCGCGCCGCCACCTCCAACCGCGCCGCCAACCCGATGCTGCAGGACGTCAACAAGGGCTGGCTGCAGCACCTGCGCGAAGAAGCGGCGGAGCGCGTGATGGTCGAAGGCAAGGCAGCCGGCACGATCGTGGTCGGCGGCCCCGACACGGATGCCACACGCGACTACGCCAGCCTGGACGCCCTGGTGTTCGACCTGTGCAGCCACCTGATCGCGCCGTGGTACGCCGAGGATCCCGACCTGGTGGTGGTGTGTGGCCGGCAGCTGCTGGCGGACAAGTACTTCCCGCTGCTGAACAAGGATCGCGACCCCACGCAGAAGCTGGCCACCGACATCATCATGAGCCAGAAGCGCATCGGCAACCTGCCGGCCGTGCGGGTGCCCTACTTCCCGCCCGACGCCCTGCTGGTGACGCGCCTGGACAACCTGTCGATCTACTACCAGGAAGGCTCCCGCCGCCGCACGATCGTGGACAACGCCAAGCGCGACCGCATCGAGAACTACGAGTCGAGCAACGACGCCTATGTGATCGAGGACCTGGCCTGCGCCGCGATGGCCGAGAACATCGAGGTGGCCCAGGCATGACGAGCCCCGCCCGCAACCACTTCCTGCGCGTGAGCGCCCAGCGGGCGGCAGCCGCAGCCGAGACCGCCAACCCGCTGCGCCACGCCTCCGGCCATGAGCTGATGCTGGCGCAGCTGGCCGAGCACAAGCGCCAGCTCAAGCAGATCCAGTCGATCGAGCGCAAGGCCGATGCCAAGCGCGGGATGCTGCCGGCCTATGCGGCCTGGGTCCAGGGCGTGCTGGAAGCCGATGCCGGCGTACAGGACGAGGTCTTCATGACCGTGATGGTCTGGCACATCGACGTGGGCGACTTCGCCGGCGCCCTGCCGCTGGCGCGATACGCCATCCGGCACGGCCTGGTGATGCCGGACCAGTACCAGCGCACCACGGCCTGCCTGATCGCCGAGGAATACGCGGCAATGACGCTGAAGGCGGTCGAAGCCGGGCAGCCCGTCGACGTGGACGCCCTCGGCGAGGTGGGCACGCTGGTCAACGACCAGGACATGCCCGACGAAGTGCGCGCCAAGCTGCACAAGGCGGTGGGCTATGCGCATGCCGCCCTAGTGGACGCGACGCCGGACGATCGCAAACAGGACCGGCGTGAGTTCGCGCTGCGCAACCTGCGCCGCGCGCTGGAGCTGCACGACAAGGCCGGCGTGAAAAAAGACATTGAGCGCCTCGAGCGCGAGATCAAGAACGCAGCCCAGGCCGACGCCAAGGAGGGCGACGGCCGCGGCTGACACCGAGCGTGACCCCGCGCATCAGGCGGCACGGGGCATCCGAAGGGCGCACCGGCCTCGCGCCGGCCAATCCAGCTGGCTGCCCCGTCCACCGCCTCCACGACCAGTGAACCCATGTCTTCCTTCATTGCCACCGCCCCCGCCGCAGCCGGCCAGAACCTGATCGCCAACGATGGCTTCTTTCCGGACATCGACGTTGACCAGGCGCTGGCCGCCATGCGCCAGGACGGCACCGTGACACCGGATCGCCTGCGCGCGGCTCTGATCGAGGCGGCGCTGTCGGTCAACGCGGAGCTGGCCGACTGGAAGGCGAGCCAGCAGGCGGCCGGCCACGCCATGCTGCTGGCGGTACCGTCTGCGCAGATCGACGGCAAGTCGGCCAACCTGCACCGGTACCTGCGCGCGCTGCATTGCCAGGCGCGCGCAGGGCTGATCGAGCGGTACCGAGACTACGACGCCACGGCCGCCGGCGACAAGGCTGCCGAGGCGCTACTGCAGGCCGTGGAAGACCTGCGCCGCGATGCGCGGTGGGCCATCAGCGACCTGCTCGGCATCACCCGCACCACCGTGGAGCTGATCTGATGCGCGTGCGAGCCCTGCAAGGCGACACCGTGGATGCTGTCTGCCAGCGCGTCTACGGCCGCACCGCCGGCGTCACCGAGGCAGTGCTGGAAGCCAATCCCGGCCTGTCCGATCTCGGCCCGGTCCTCCCTCATGGCACGGTCATCGACCTGGCCGACACCTCGCCACAGCCGGCCGTTCAGCGCGTGCAACTGTGGGACTGACCCCAAGGAATCGAACATGGCTGAACCCATTTCCACCGGCACCACCACCGCCATTGCCGTCACCGGCATTGGCGCCATCACCCTGCTGCCAGGCGTGGATGCGGCAACGGTGCTCGGCGCCTTCGCTGGCGCTGCGGTGTTCGCGCTCAATTCCGACGACATGTCGACCGCCAAGAAGCTGGCTTTCCTGGTGCTGTCCATCGTGGCCGGCTGCCTGGCGGCGCCGCTGGCCGCTGCGCTGATTGCCAAGGCCTTGCCCACTGAAGCCGAGGTAAGCCATGGCGTCGGCGCGCTGGTGGCCTCGGCGGTGATGGTCAAGCTGCTGATGCTGCTGATCCACGTGGCCGGCCACGGGGACTGGCTGGTCGGGCTTTTTCGCAACAACGGACAAGGAGGCAACAAGTGACGATCCTCTTTCTGATCCAGGCGGCGCTGTGCGCGCTGATCGCCATCCGCCTGCTGCTGTTCCGGCGCGCGGGGGCTGCCTACCGTCCGTGGGCTTCGCGGCTGGCCTACCTGCTGATCGTGCTGGCGGGCGCCGTTCCCATCGGTGTGCTGTTCGGCCGCTACGACTGGGCGATGCTCGCGCAAAGCGGCATCACCGCGGTGCTGTGCCTGGCGGTGTATGCGGTGCGCGGCAACGTGGTGGAGCTGTTCCGCATGACCGAGACCGATGGCGGCTGCTCCTGGCTCGTTCGATTCCTGCGGAGATCCTGCGATGACTATCCTGCGACCCGGTGACGTGGGCGCCGGCGTGCGCGAGCTGCAGCGCCTGCTGCGCGAGCGTGGCGCGGGGCTCGAACTGACGGGCGATTTCGATACAGCCACGCTTGCCGCAGTGCGGGCGGCGCAGGCGCGATACGGACTGGTGGTCGACGGCCTCGCCGGCCCGAAGACGCTGCAGGCGCTGCAGCAAGACACCCGGGAGCCGCGGCACCTGACCGCCGCCGACCTCCAGCGCGCCGCTGACAAGCTGGGCGTGCCCCTCGCGGCGGTGCGCGCCGTCAACGAGGTCGAAAGCCGGGGCAGCGGCTTCCTGCCCGACGGGCGCCCGGTGATCCTGTTCGAGCGGCACGTCATGTACCGGCAGCTGCGTGCGGCCGGCCACGACGCCGACGCGCTGGCACGGCAGTACCCGAACCTGGTCAATGGCGCGCGCGGGGGCTATGCCGGCGGCACCGCCGAGCACATGCGGCTCGCCCGCGCCGCCGAGATCGATGAAGCCTGCGCCCTCGCCTCTGCCAGCTGGGGGCTGTTCCAGGTGATGGGCTACCACTGGGAGCGCCTCGGGTATTCGAGTGTGCAGGCGTTCTCCCTGTGCATGCGCGAGAGCGAGGGCGCGCAGCTCGACGCGTTCGTGCGCTTCGTCCTGACGGACCCGGTGCTGCACAAAGCGCTCAGGGCGCGCAAATGGCCCACCTTCGCCAGCCTCTACAACGGCCCGGCCTACAGGGACAACCTGTACGACGTGAAACTGGCACGCGCCTTCGCGCGCTACGGCGCCGAAGAAATGGAGCCAGCATGAACCGAACCCTGGCTCTCGTTCTCGCGGGCGTCGTGCTGCTGCTGGCGGTTGCCGGCACGGGCGCGTGGATGACCGATCGCTACCGCAAAGCCGTCAAGCGCGGCGATGACGCGGAAGCGGCCGCCGCAGGCCTGCGGGTACAGCTCAGGAACGCAACCGGCAGCGTCGTCACCGTCACCCGCTATGTCGACCGCGTCCAGACCATCCAGGTCAAGGGCGACACCATCATCAAGGAGGTTCCGCGCTATGTCCCTGTTCAGGCTGATGCCGCCTGCACTGTGCCTGTCGGCTTTGTGCGCCTGCACGACGCCGCCGCCACCGGCGCCCTGCTCGAACCAGATCCCGGCGATGCTGATGCGGCCCCCTCGGGCATTGCGCTCTCTACCGTCGCCGCCACCGTTGCCGGCAACTACACCAGCAGCCTCGCCGACGCCGAGCAGCTGAGCGCCCTGCAGCAGATCCTGCGCGACCAGGGCGTAACCATCATTGGGGAGGCGCCAGTGCCATGATGAAGCCCAACAGCCTGCGCGAGGCGCTGACCGCGGCGGTACCGGATCTCGCGCGCAACCCGGAGAAGCTGCACGTGTTCGTGGATGAAGGCCGGCTGGTGGCCACCGGCGCCAGGACGCTGTCCTTCGAGTACCGCTACACGCTGACGCTGATCGTGACGGACTTTGCGGCCGGCTCCGACGCGATCATGGTGCCGGTGCTGGCCTGGCTGCGCGTCAATCAGCCCGAGCTATTCTTCAGCCCCACCCAGCGCGAGGACGGGGTGAAGTTCGAGGCCGACATCCTGAACCACACCACCGTCGACCTGGCATTGAAGCTGCCACTCACCGAGCGAGTCACAGTGCGCGTGGCCGGAACCGGCTACCAGGTCGAGCACCACCCGGAGCCAGTCAACGAGGACGACGATCCGTCCACCTGGCGGCCAGCAGCGCCATGAGCGACTTCCGCGCCCTGGAGGCATGGGCTGGCGCCCTGCTGCAGAATCTGGAGGCGCCGGCGCGGCGCGCCCTTGCACGAGCTGTCGCGGCGGAACTGCGGCGCCGCCAGGGCACCCGCATCGCCGAGCAGCGCAATCCGGACGGGTCGGCCTATGAACCCCGCAAGCCGCAGCTGCGGCTGCGGCTGCGACCCGGGCGCGTGCGCCGCGCCATGTTCGCGCGCCTGCGCACCACCCGCTTCCTCAAGGCGCAGTCGAGCCCGGACGCCGCTGTCGTGACCTTTATCGGCCGCACCCAGCGCATCGCCGCGGTACACCAGTTCGGACTCCGCGACCGCGTCAACCAGGCCGGCCTCGAGGTCACTTACCCGCAGCGCGAGCTACTGGGATTTGACGACGCTGACGTGGATCGCATCACCGACCTCGTCCTCGCGCATATCGCCGGCTGACACCGCCTGTTGTGCCGGTTGCCGCCACAACACCCGCTGCGTGACTGCCTCGCGCGCGCACGGCACGCTGGCGGGCATGGACTCCACCACCGAACTCGCCCGCCTAATCGAGAACCTGATTCGGCTCGGCACCATTGCCGAAGTCGATTTCGGCACGCCCCCGCGCGTGCGCATTGCGACCGGCGGCATCACCACGGCATGGCTGCCGTGGGTGGAGCGCCGCGCAGGCGCCACGCGCACATGGAACCCGCCCACCGTAGGGGAACAGGTCATCATGTTTTGCCCCAGCGGCGATGTCGCCAACGGCATCGTCGTCGCTGGCATTCCGTCCGCGGCGCATGATGTTCCGAGCCACAGCGCCGACGAAACCGTCACGCTCTACCCGGACGGCGCGATCACCCGCTACAACCACGTCAGCGGGGCGCTGGAGATCGAGGGGGTGCAGACAGTTCTGCTACAGGCCGGCCAGACCGTGGTGGTGGACTGCCCCGATACCACCTTCAAGGGCAAGGTCACGGTCGAGGGTCTCTTCACCTACCAGGCCGGCATGTCCGGCCAGGAAGGCAGCAGCGGCGCTGGCACGCAGATCCGCGGCAACGTCACCCACACCGATGGCGAACTTTCCTCCAACGGCGTCGTCGTCGATGACCACGACCACGGCGGCGTGCTGCGCGGCGGTGATTGGACGGAGGGAACCCGGTGAGCTATCTCGGGATGAACGTCGCCACCGGGCGGGCGCTGGCCGACCGCGAGCACATCCTGCAGTCGGTGCGCGACATCCTGACCACGCCGATCGGCACCCGCGTGATGCGGCGCGACTATGGCTCGCTGCTGCCCCACCTGGTCGACCAGCCGCTGCACCGTGCCACCTTGCTGCGCGCCATGTCGGCGTCGGTCATGGCGCTGGTCCGCTGGGAACCCCGACTTCGTGTCACGCGCGTCTCGTTCGACGCCGGCGCCGACGGCTCCCTCTTTATCGACATCGAGGCCCAGCGCGTGGACGGACCGCGCGCCCAGGCCGCCAACCTGCGCGTCCCCTTGCGCGGAGGCCACGCATGAGCGCGACCCCGATCGATCTGTCCCGCCTTCCCTCCCCCGATGTGGTGGAGGCGCTCGACTATGAGACCCTGTTCGCGCAGCGCAAGGCTGAGCTGGTGGCGCTCTTCCCCGTCGCGCAGCAGCCTGAGATTGCAACCACCCTCACGCTGGAATCCGAGCCACTGACCAAAGCGCTGCAGTCCAGCACCTACCGCGAGCTGGTCCTGCGCCAGCGCGTCAACGACGCCGCCCGCGCCGTGATGCTGGCAAAGGCCATGGGTGCCGACCTGGAGCACCTGGCCGCCCTCTTTGGGATCGCGCGCCTGACCATCACGCCGGCTGATGTCGAGAACGACATCCCGGCCGTCATGGAGCGCGACGAGGATCTGCGCAAGCGGACCCAGCTGGCGCCGCAGGGGTTCTCGGTGGCCGGCCCGGAGGGCGCGTACAAATCCCACGCGCTGGGCGCAGACGGGCGCGTACTGGATGCCTCTGCCACCAGCCCAACGCCTGGCACGGTAGTGGTCACGGTGCTTTCCCGCGACGGCGACGGCACCGCCGATGCCGCGCTGCTCGCTGCCGTTGAATCGGTGCTCGGCGCCGACGATGTGCGGCCGCTCACCGACCATGTGCTGGTCCGGTCGGCCGAGATCGTCACCTACCGCGCCCGCGCCAGGCTCTACACCTTTCCGGGGCCCGACTCCACCGTCGTGATCGAAGAGGCCAGGAAGCGCCTGCTGGCCTACAACGCGGCGATCCACCGCCTTGGCATGGAGCCGACGCTTTCCGGCATCTACGCGGCGCTGCACATCGATGGGGTAGAGCGCGTCGAGCTGCTGGAGCCAACCGCAAGCATTCCAGTCACGCGCACGCAGGCGCCCTACTGCATCCTGGTGGATATCCAGCACGGGGGCGTCTATGGCTGATCTTCTGCCACCCAACGCCACGCGGCTGGAGCGCAATCTGGCCGAGGTAATGGGACGGCTCGGCGACGTCCCGGCGCCGCTGCGCACGCTGATGAACCCGGATACCTGCCCGGCGGCGCTGCTGCCGTGGCTCGCCTGGCACCTTGGCGTCGACGCCTGGAAGGACTATTGGCCCGAACAGGTCAAGCGGGCGCGGGTGAAGGCCGCGATCCAGATCGCCCGCAAGCGTGGTACCGCCGGTGCAGTGCGCAGCGTGGTCGCCGCCTTCGGCGCCAACATAGTCATCCGCGAATGGTGGGAGATGAACCCGCCCGGAGTGCCGCACACCTTTGAGGTGGTGATGGCAGTCAGCGACCGCGACGGCGAGAGCGCCACCGCCGAATTCATCGGCGATGTCATCGCCGAGATCGACCGCGCCAAGCCGGTGCGCTCACACTATATCTTCACGCAGGGCTACCAGCGCCAGGGGGCCGTTGCCATCGGCGCGGCCGCACGTGCCGCCCTGTATGTCCGACTGTCCCTTTCCGATACCTGACATGGCTGGCAATCTCATCAAACTCACCAACGCCGGCCGGGCTGCCCTGGTTGGCCCGGGCAACGTCGGCACCATTACCCGCACGGTCGTCGCGGTCGGCATTGCCACCGCTCCGTTCGCACATGACGTCGACATGCTGGTCATGCCCAACGAGCGCAAGCGACTGACCAGCATCGGCGGTGAGAACGTGGCACCCGATACGGTCCACGTGACCATTCAGGACGAATCGGCGGACCAGTACCAAATGTACGGCTTCGGCCTGTACCTGGACAACGGCATGCTGCTCGGCACGTACAGCCAGGACACGCCGATCATGGAGAAGTCGCCGGCAGCGATGCTGCTGCTGGCCGCAGACATCCTGTTCACCACCATCGACGCGGCAGCCCTTGTGTTCGGGGATGCCGGCTTCCTCAATCCTCCCGCGACCACCACGGTGAAGGGCGTGGTGGAGTTGGCCGACAACGCCGAAACGCAGGCCGGAACAGACGCCACCCGCGCCGTGACGCCGGCGGGGCTGGCATCGCGCACCGCCACGGCCACCCGCACCGGCCTGGTCGAGCTGGCCACCGACGCCGAGGCGCAGACCGGCACTGACACGACGCGCGCCGTCACGCCGGCGAACCTGTCGGCCCGTATGGCCACGGAAGCGCGCACCGGCCTGTTGGAAATCGCCACCCAGACCGAAGTCGACCAAGGCACGGACGACGCCCGCGCGGTCACCGCGAAAAAGCTGCTGGCACGCCTCAAACTCCTGGGTTTCGGCGGCACAGGCACCGAAGGCGCGATCACCGATCTGGACGATGTGACCGTGCCCGGCGGCCTGCTCTACGTGCCGGGCGCGGCGACAAATGTGCCGATGAGCCTCGGCCCTGGCGTCTTGCTGCATCGCGTGTACGGCACCGCCGGCTTGCAGTTGTTCTCCCCCTATCAGTCGAATCGGATCGTCTTTCGCCGGCGCACGGGAAGCGCGTGGCAGGCATGGCAGGACCTGGCACTGCTCGACAGCCCTGCCTTCGGCGGCACGCCGACTGTCCCGACCGCGGCCAGGGGCACCAGCACCAGGCAAATCGCCAGCACCGAGTACGTGATGGCGGCCATGGCTGACCTGGTCGATTCGTCGCCAGGCGCTCTGGACACCCTCAAGGAGCTGGCAGCGGCGCTTGGAAACGACCCGAACTTCGCTACCACCGTTCTCACCGAACTGGGCAAGAAGTTCGACAAGGCAGGCGGCGTGGTTGGCATGCAAACTTCCGGCTGGGATGGCATCAACACGCCTACCATGCGGGTACTGGACGGCTCCAACAGCGGAAAGGCCGGCGGCCTGGCGGTGGAGTCCTATGCGCCTGTGGTGCAACTCATCGACCGCACTGTCAACGTCCGGAACGCACGGTTGCTCATGGATGCGCATCTTCTGCGCATCGGCTTTGACTCCGTGGCTACGCCAGGCGTCTACACGGACCTGTACACGTTCCACGCAGACGGCTACATGTCCCTCGGGCCGGCCACATCCAGCGCGGTGGCGTTGCGCCTGGGCACCACCATTGCCGGCGGCGCAACAACACAGTACGGCGTCTACAACAACACCGAGTTCAACGAGCTGGCGACGGCCGGCGTCTACGGCTATCACTCCGCTCCGCGGCTTAAGGACGCACCCTTCACCACCAACCAGGTCGCCGGGTTCAACGCGGCCGGACCGATCCTTGGCGCGCAGGCGTCGCTCACGAACTACGACGCGTACATCGCACGGGACTACTCGAATGCCGGCGCGACGCGAATCGCTGCCGCCTTGTTCCAGATGGCGGCCGGTCCCAACAAATGGAACCTGTATTCGGCTGGCACGGCGCCGGGCTTTCACTATGGCACGCTGCAGATCGGCTCCACCGCCGACGATGGCAGCAGCGCCAAGCTGCAGGTGACAGGGTACGCGACTGCCGACACGCCGCCTGCGGGCGACAGCACCCGCAAGCTCGCCACGACTGCCTGGGTCATGTCGACCCTGCTCAACGCCGCGATCGGCCAAATCATCATCGAGCCGCGGGCCACCGTGCGGGCCGGGTGCCTGAAACTGAACGGGGCATTGCTGAATCGGTCGGCTTACCCCGAGCTGTGGACCTACGCCCAGGCCAGCGGGAACCTGGTCAGCGAAGCGGAGTGGCAGGCCGGCATGTGGGGCGCCTTCTCCACCGGCGACGGACAAAATACCTTCCGCATTCCCGAGTACCGCGGCGAGGGCCTGCGCTTCTGGGATGACGGCCGGGGCGTCGATGCGGGCCGCAAGCTCGGGAGCTACCAGGCGCCGCAGAACCTGGCGCATAGCCACGGCGCGTCATCGTCCTGGTTTGGCGATCATAACCACAGCGCCTGGACGGATGCCCAGGGTTGGCACGGCCATGGCGTTCACGATCCCACTCACGCGCACACCTATGACGTGCCGCCCCCGGCTTCGAATCCGGACGGCCAGGGCGCGGCATCCGGCTCGAGCTGGCTTGACCTGACGCAGTACGGCCAGCGCGGCACGTATGGCGCATACACCGGCATCTCGATCGCCGGAGACGGGTCGCACGGTCACAACGTAGGCATCGGCTGGGCCGGGGGGCACTTCCACGCCATCACGATCAACGCAGACGGCGGCGCAGAAGTGCGCGTTCGCACCATTTCTGCGCTCGCCATGATTCGCGCCTTCTAAGGGAGAACAAGGAAATGATGATCCACCACTACGACAGCCACACCGGTCAGTACATCAGCAGCGCGCTCGCAGACCCCGACCCGCGCGACCCCAAAGCCTGGCTGCAGCCGGCATTCACGTCGCTCGCTCCGCTGCCGGAGCGCAATCGATACGAATGGCCGTTCTTCCGCGACGGCGCGTGGGTCATGCTGCCGGACTACCGCGGCATCGTCCTGTACCGCACTGAGAATGGCGAGCCGGCGGAGTTGGGGGTGCCTGGGATCACCCCGCAGGAAGCGGGCCTTACGCCCGACCCTCAGCCGTCCGATCTGCACCGCTGGACTGCCGGCGGCTGGGCGCTGGACGCTGCACTGGTCGCGGAGCGTACCCGCGCGGCGGCGATGGCGGAGTTCGACCGCCTCATGGCGATCGCGAGGGATGCGAATGCAGGCAAGGCCGACGCCCATGCCGCCGGACTGCTGAACGCGGTGGAAACCGCCCTATTCAAAGCTTGGTCCGCATACCAGCTCGACCTGGTGCGGGTTGTGAACTCGCCCGACTTCCCCATCGTCCCTGACTGGCCCGAGGAGCCGAATGTCGAAGCGATCACTGCCACCGTCCAGGCCGAGGAAGCAGCGGAGGCTGCAGCGCGTGCCGGGTATGACAGCCTCCTGGCGCGGGCAAACGAAGCAATAGCGGGCAGGGCAGACGTTTACGCCGCCGGGAAGCTCGACGCCGTGCCAAGAGCGATCTACGAGGCGTGGCTGTCGTTTCGGCTTCAGCTGCAACAGCTGGCGCTGGCTCCGACTTTCCCCCTGGGGATCGCCTGGCCTGCACCGCCAGATGAGGCCGCGATCGAGGCAGAGATCCTGGTCAGTGCCCGAACGGATAGCGTCCCGGAAAACGCGTAGGCCACCGCTCAAGAGGGCGGGAGCGCGCACCGCTCTCACCTTTTCGTTGTACCGCTGCGGCCGACAACAGCCAGCGGCACACCGCCACGCGCGTGCGCGGCATCCTACCGGGACGATGCTTTCCATCGTCTGCCAAATCTCCCGGAGGACTGCATGGCAACCGACTACCACCACGGCGTACGTGTCATCGAGGTCAACGATGGCACCCGCCCGATCCGCACCATCGCCACGGCCATTCCGGGCCTGGTGACCGTCGCCGATGACGCCGACGCCACGGCGTTTCCCCTCGATACTCCCGTCTTGCTGACCAACCCGCAGGCGGCCATCGGCAAGGCCGGCACGCATGGCACGCTGCGCGCCAGCCTGGAGGCCATCACCGACCAGGCCAACCCCATGACGGTCGTCGTCCGCGTCGCGGAGGGCGCCACGGAGGCTGAGACCACCAGCAACCTGATCGGCACCACTAACGCGGCCGGCCGGTTCACCGGCATGAAGGCGCTGCTGGCCGCGAAGACGCGCTTCGGCGTGACGCCGCGCATCCTTGCAGTGCCGGGACTGGACAAGCTGGAGGTCGCCACAGCCCTCGCCTCGATCTGCCAGAAGCTGCGCGCCTTCGGCTATGTCAGCGCACACGGCTGCGCCACGAAGGAAGAGGCGGCCACCTATCGCGACAACTTCGGGCAGCGCGAGCTGATGCTGCTGTGGCCGGACTTCGTGGGCTGGGACACCGCCAACAATACCGAGCGCAACCTGTGGGCAACGGCTCGCGCCCTGGGCCTGCGCGCGAAGCTGGACGAGTCAGTGGGCTGGCACAAGACGATCTCGAACGTCCCGGTCAACGGTGTGACCGGCGTGTCCAAAGACATCTACTGGGACCTGCAGGATCCGGCGACCGATGCCGGCTACCTCAACAGCAATGAGGTCACCACCCTGATCAACTTCGAGGGCTTCCGCTTCTGGGGCTCGCGGACCTGCAGCTCGGATCCGCTGTTCGCCTTTGAGAGCGCCACCCGTACCGCGCAGATCCTGGCCGACACCATGGCCGAGGCGCATGCCTGGGCCATCGACCTGCCGCTCACGCCGTGCCTGGCACGCGACATCGTGGAAGGCCTCAACGCCAAGTTCCGGGAATGGACCCGGCTTGGCTACCTGTTGGGCGGCGGCGCCTGGGTCGATGCCGGCATCAACACCAAGGACACGCTGAAGGACGGCAAGCTGTGGATCGACTACGACTACACGCCGGTCCCGCCGCTGGAAAACCTCCAGCTGCGCCAGCGCATCACCGACCGCTACCTGATGGACTTCGCCGCCTCGGTGAACGGCTGATAGCGGGCATCCAAGAGAGGAAACCACCATGGCAATGCCACGCAAACTCAAGAACTTCAACGTTTTCGCCGACGGCATCAGCCACGTTGGCGAATGCGAGGAAATCACCCTGCCCAAGCTGGCGCGCAAGCTCGAGGAATACCGCGCTGGCGGCATGAACGGCCCGGTCGAGCTGGACCTGGGCAACGAGAAGCTGGAGCTGGAGACCACCTACGGCAGCATCATGCGCGAGATCCTGAAGCAGTACGGGGTCACGCAGGCCGCTGCGGCAATGGTGCGCTTCGCCGGTGCCTACCAGCGCGACGACACCGGCGACACCGATGCCGTGGAGGTGGTCGTGCGCGGCCGGCATACCGAACTCGACTTCGGCACAGGCAAGGTCGGCGACAGCAGCCAGTTCAAGGTCAAGTCGTCGCTGACCTACTTCAAGCTGACGATCAACGGCGAGGTGTGGATCGAGATCGACCACGTCAACTTCATCGAGATCGTGTTCGGCGTCGATCGCCTGGCCGAGCAGCGCCGCGCGATGGGTCTGTAACAGCAGGCCGCCGGCATCCTTTCCCTTCCGAGGACCACCATGAACGAAGCCAAATCCGAAACCATCACCCTCGACACTCCCATCACCCGCGGCAACGAGGTCATCACCTCCATCACCGTGCGCAGGCCTGCCGCCGGCGAGCTGCGCGGCTGCAGCCTGATCGACCTGATGCGCATGGAAGTCACCGCGCTGCACGCCGTGCTGCCCCGCATCACCACCCCAACGCTGACGGCGCACGACGTGAGCCAGCTCGATCCTGCCGACATGACGCAGCTGGCTACAGCGGTGAGCGGTTTTTTGCTGCCGAAGGCGGCGAAGGACGAGGGCTTCCGGCCCGAGTCGAAGACGCCATCGCCGACGTTGCAGTGATCTTTCATTGGCCACCGGAGCGACTGTTTGAAATGGGGGTGGCCGAACTGATGGAGTGGCGCGAGCGCGCCCGGCAACGAAGCGGAACCGACGAATGAGCGTGCCACGCAACCTGAGACTGGAAGTCGTCCTGCAGGCGGTGGACCGCCTTACCCAGCCGTTCCGCAATGCCATGGGCAGCAGCACCGAACTGGCGCGCACGGTAAAGGCCGCGCGCGACCAATTGAAGGAGCTGAATCGCACGCAGGCCAACATCGACAGCTTTCGCAAGCTGTCCAGAGACGCGGCGATCGCCGAGAACCAGCTGCGGTCCGCGCAGACGCGGGTCAAGGCACTGGCACAGGAGATGGCCGCCACGGAGCGCCCATCAGCCGCCATGACGCGAAACTTCAACGCGGCTGTCAAGGAAGCGCGGGCGCTCAAACAGCGCGGCGCCGAGCTGCAGCAGAGCCTGGAAGGCGTGCGCGGCCGCCTGCAGCTGGCGGGAGTCAGCACCACGAGCCTCGGCCAAGCCCAGCGCGACCTGCGCGACAAGGTTGCAGCGGCAGGCCAGGCGCTGGCCCAGCAGGAAGCACGGCTGAAGGCGGTCGGCGAGCACCAGCAGCGCCTGGCCGCTGTACAGGCCGGGTACGCGAAGGGCATGGCCGCCCGAAACGCCATGCTCGGCGCCGGCGTGTCGGCATCCGCTGCTGGCGGTGTTGCCCTCACGCCTATCGCCAAGGCTGTGAAGGACTACGTTTCCTTCGAGGACGCCATGCTTGGCATCGCACGCCAGGTCGAAGGCGCCCGCGACGACGGCGGCAGGCTCACGGCGGTCTATTACGACATGGCCCGCCAGATCAAGCTGCTGGGTGAAGAACTGCCCATCCCGACAACGGCCATCGCCGAGATGGTGACCGCCGGCGCGCGCATGGAAGTCCCGCGCGAGGAACTGATCGCCTACACCCGGACGGTTGCCATGATGGCGACCGCCTTCGACGCCGTGCCGGATGAGATTGCGGAAAGCATGGGAAAGGTGGCGAAGAACTTCCGCATCCCCGTCAATCAGATCCAGGCGCTCGCCGATTCGATCAACTACCTGGACGACAACGCCATCAGCAAGGGCGGCGACATCATCGACGTGCTGAACCGGATCTCCGGCGTGGTGTCGACGGTGAAGATGTCATCGGCGGACGCGGCCGCGCTCGCGTCGACGCTGCTCACGCTCGGCGAGCGGCCGGAGACGGCCGCCACGGCAGTCAATGCCATCGTCCAGAAGTTCGCCGCTGCCGAGAAGGGCACCAAAAAATTCCAGGCCGCGGTGCAGGAGATCGGCCTGTCCAGCGCCGCCATCCAGAAGGGCATGGCCACCGGCGCCACCGAAACCCTCTTCCAGGTGATCGAAGCGGTGCAGAAGCTGCCGAAGGACAAGCGCATCGGAGTGATGGTCGAACTGGTCGGGATGGAGCATTCCGACACGCTCGCCAAGCTGGTCGACAAGCCGGAGGAGCTGCGCCGCCAGCTTGAACTTGCCAACGGGCGAGGCGCCGAAGGATCGATGGCACGCGAATTCGCGGCGCGCCAGGAAACCATCTCTGCCCGCTGGCAGCGGCTGCAGAACCAGCTGTTCAATGGCAGCAGTGCCGCCGGCGAGGCGCTGCGCTCGACCATCGTCGGGCTGATGGATACCGTCAGCAACCTGGTCAGCCGCTTCAACGCGTTCGCGCAGGCCCATCCGGCGCTGGTCGGATGGATCATGAAGGGCGCCGCGGCGGCCGGCGTGCTGCTCGCCGCTATGGGCGCGCTCACCCTGGCCATAGCGGCGGCGCTGGGTCCGCTGGTCGTCACCCGCTACGGGCTGCAGATGATGGGCATCCGGCTCGCCGCCCTGGTGCCGTCGCTCAACCGCGCAACCACCGCCACCACCCTCCTTTCGCGCGGCGCCCAGCTGCTCGGCGGCGCCGGCGCACGGCTCGCGCCGATCTTCAGCGCGGCCACTGGCGCCGCGGGGCGCTTTGGCGGCCTGCTGGCAGGCGCGGCCAGCCGGGCCGGGACCCTCTTCAACGTCGTGCGCGGGCTGGCGGTGCTGACCTTCTCCTGGCCCATCCTGGCGGCGGTAGCCGCCCTCGCCACGGCGGCGGCGCTGGTCTACAAGTATTGGGCCCCGATCCGGGCCTTCTTCGCAGGCCTGGCCAGCGGCATCGCCAGCGCCCTGGGGCCGGTAGTCACCGGTTTTGCCGACGGCTTTATGCGTGCTGTGACGGCGGCGTGGCGCCTGGCTTCCGCCATTGTCTCCGCCGTTCAGGCCATCCCCGGTGTCAGCGCTGCTCTCGGGGTGGTTTGGCAGGTCGTGGGGCCGCTGCTGTCCAACCTCTGGGCATGGTTCACGCGGTTGATTGCCCCGGTGGACGACATCGGCGGCGCAGCGCAAAGCATGGGCCAGAAGATCGGCCAGGCCATCGGCACGGTGCTCGGCATGCCATTGCGACT
The DNA here is from genome assembly GCF_058782785.1 of Cupriavidus sp. FW306-01-F10A. Taxonomy (NCBI): domain Bacteria; kingdom Pseudomonadati; phylum Pseudomonadota; class Betaproteobacteria; order Burkholderiales; family Burkholderiaceae; genus Cupriavidus; species Cupriavidus sp. FW306-01-F10A. The sequence continues at coordinate 74,251 of NZ_JBYSYA010000015.1, read as the reverse complement.
CGCCACTGCGTTCTACGACGCCGGTGCCCAGCTGATGGCGGGATTCGCCAATGGGATTACCAGCGGGCTGGCGCGGGTGCGCGAGACCGTCACAGGCGCCGCCGGCTCGGTCGTGACCTGGTTCAAGGAGAAGCTGGGAATCCGCTCGCCCAGCCGCGTATTCGCCGAGCTGGGCGGATTCACCATGGCTGGGCTTGAGCAGGGCCTTTCGCGTGGCCAGCGCGGGCCGATGAATGCCATCGCGCGCGTGACGCAGGCGCTTGCCGGGGTCGGCGCCGGCGTGGCAATCGGCACGGCGCCGGCAGCCGCCGCGGTGAAGTTCGATACCCGACCGCCCCTTGGCGCACCGGCAGCTGGAGCAACCTACCAGGCAGCGGCACCGGCGGCGCCGATCACCATCAACGTCTACGCGGCACCCGGCATGGACGAGCGAGAGGTTGCCCGGCTCGTCGAAGAGAAGATCCGCCAGCTCAACGCCCAGCGTGGCGCGCGCCAACGGTCCAGCCTTACCGACAGGGATTGACACCATGATGATGGCTCTCGGGCAATTCGTGTTCAGCCTGGACACGGCGCCCTACCAAGACTTCCAGCAGCAGATTGCCTGGCGGCACCCGGCCAATAGCCGGTCCGGCCGCCGGCCGGCCCGACAGTTCCTCGGACCGGACGACGAACTGATCACGCTCACCGGCGTCCTGGCCCCCGAACTGACGGGCGGAGACGACACGATTGAGGATCTGCGCACGCTAGGCGACAGCGGTGAGGCCCATGTGCTGATCGAGGGCACCGGTCGCTACTACGGGCTCTTCGTGATCGAGAATCTGCAGGTCACGCGCACCTACCTCTTCCAGGATGGCAAGGCCCGGCGCATTGAGTTCACCCTCAAGCTGGTACGGGTGGATGACGAGGCCGAAGCCCTGATTGGCGACGGCATGGCAGAGGGTGACGCCGAATGACGTTCGCCGCAGTCCGCGCCGAGCCGCGCACCACCACTGGCCGCGAGCCCCGCCCTGTCTACCAACTGGTGCAGAACGGGAACAACATCACGTCGCGCTTCCAGGGCCGACTCATGTCGCTCACCCTGACCGACAATCGCGGCTTCGAGGCCGACCAGCTCGATATCGAGCTGGACGACCATGACGGCATGCTGGACCTGCCCGAGAAGGGCGTGCGGCTGTCCCTGGCACTCGGCTGGAGCGACGCCGGCGTGGTCGACAAGGGGCTCTTCAATGTGGACGAGATCGAGCACAGCGGCCCACCCGACCGGCTGACGCTTCGCGCACGCAGCGCCGACCTAGGCACCGACTTGACCACACGGAAGGAGCGCAGCTTCCATGACAAGACCATCGGCGCCCTGGTGCGCGCAATCGCCAGCCGCAACCAGCTCGTGGCGGTGATCGCGCGGCAGCTGGCAGACCAAGTGATCGGGCACCTTGACCAGACCGGGGAGTCGGATGCCAACCTGCTCACGCGGCTGGCAAAGGACTATGACGCGATTGCCACGGTGAAGCAGGGCAAGCTGCTCTTCATCAAGGCCGGCGAGGCGCTCAGCGCCTCGGGCATCCCGCTGCCCACCGTGCTCATCACGAGGGCCAGTGGCGACACGCACAGTTTCATGGTGGCCGACCGGGACAATTACAACGGGGTCAAGGCGTTCTACCAGGACACGCGGCTCGCCAAGAAGGGAGAGGTGGTGATCGACGCCTCGAACGCCGTGGCCGTGAAGGAAGCGCCCGCGCCCACCAAGAGGCCGAAGAAGAAGGCCAAGCCGAAGCCCACGGTCGCCACGTATCCGAATCCGGACAACGTGAAGGTGCTGCGCCACACTTACGCCACGAAGGCCAACGCCGAGCGCGCCGCGCGCGCCGAGTGGGCCCGCGTGCAGCGCGGCGTGGCGAGTTTCAGCATCACGCTGGCGCGTGGCCGGCCGGACTTGTTTCCCGAGCTGCCGGCGGTGGTGTCTGGGTGGAAGCCGCAGATCGACAATACGGGCTGGACGATCACCAAGGTCACCCACCATCTGACGGAGCGCGGCTATACCACCAGCCTGGAGTTGGAGATAAAGCCTGGGGAATTGGAGGAATTGAACTCCGGGCCGGATTGAAATTCGCTCCCTCTTCGATTTCCGGGGGACTTGGTCCAATGGCCGGGTTCCATCAGAAGCACTCACTTGGTTTCGGCAGCGGGATGAACCGGTGGGTTTTGTCGCTAGAATTAGCCCTGATCTCGGCGAAATACGGTCAGGACGAAGGACATCCTGGTGCACGGTCGCTGGCCCATCGATAGAAATTCGACGACACACGGCAGATGGACGAAGCTGAGAAAAATGCTCCGCAGGCGCTAAAGGACGAAGTTCTCCGAAAGGTAGGAAGAAATCTCCTTCTGAACCAGCAGATTGAGCATCTGCTGAAATCTATTCTTGGAATCGCAAGGATTGAGGGTACGCTCGCAGACGCTGGCTCCCGACTCGAGGCTCGCCAGGAGGAACTCAGGACCACGTCGATGGGTGGCCTGCTGAAGCGGTTCCGCGATGAGATTCTGACGAGCCCGACGGAGATTCGGGACGAGCAAACTTCAAAGAACACAACACTGCCCTGGATCAGCACGACGTTCCAGATCGAGATCGCCCCAGCAGACCGAGCGTCCCTGGAAGCAGACCTGGCGTTGCTGGCGAAGGAGCGTAACGATCTGGCACACCATTTCCTTCCCTACTGGCAGCCCGAGTCTTTTGAGCGAATGACCGAAACTTCTGTTCGCCTGGACCAGCAACGAGAGAGGATTATGGCAATGCATGATCGCCTCAAGTCCATGCGTGACACCACGCGCGAGGCCGGTCTATATTTCGCCAACATTCTCGCTTCCACCGAATACCATGCGGCATTCGAGCTCATGTGGCTGCAGGGTAGCCGGTTGATTGACTTGCTGCTTGAAATTGCAGCCAAGCCGAGCCGTGCTGACGGATGGACGGACCTTTCCTATGCAGCAGCCATTGCGCATGGAAGAGAGCCGGACGCTTTAGCGGATCGCGAGGCGCGTTATGGGGAGCAAAGCCTGAAAGCACTGGTGATCAAGTCGCAGCTCTTTGAGCTCGCAGAGGAGCCATTGCCAGGAGGTGTTCGGACCCTGATCCGAGTCCGAAGACAAGAGACCAGTTGAGGCCAGGCCCACTCCCTCTCGCGTTGCATTTCAAGGTGGACCAATTGGCGCAGTTCAGGAAATCCAGCATCGACTGCGCCTTAGCTCACTCGCCTCCGCGTGCCCCAGGGTGGAATGGGTCGGTAATAGACGACCGGGTAGCACGGGCCGAGGTCCCTTACCGGCCATGAAGCGTCGTTCGTCGACATCGGATTTCGGATGTTCGAGCGAGCTTGCAGCGGCGTATACGTCGCGCCCCCAGTGGGGCAATTTGATGGACAATAGCCTTGGCGTTAGGGCGCAGCATAGCGATTGGCGGTCCAACCCTCACCGTCCTGGGGAATACTAAAGTTGAAGAAGATATGAATCGAACGATGACAGCCGAGCAAATTCAGCCGCATAAGGTAACAAAACCAATTCAACTGCTAGCGGCATGGCTTATTGGTTTGGTTCTGACAGTCGGCATATTCCTGACGACTGCACTTAGGTTGGAACCGGGCGCGTGGGAGCGTGGAGCGTTGGTTGTCGCCGCAATCGTCGATGTGCCCATCTTTCTGTTCGCGCTGTTCCTGTTACAGACGAAGTTTAGAGCTGAGCTCCAAGAAGATTCATTCTATTCGGAGTATCTAAGCAAGAAGACAGCAGCCGTCGTTCACATCGAGAAAGGCACTACGTCAAGCGGCACTTCCGCTGAGCAGGGAACGAATGTCGGCGTTGCCAACATGGGTCGCGGAACTGTGCCGGCAGTTATAGAGGGTTCAGTAGATCAGGTTCCTTGGCCGAATTGGCGCGTCGGACTTAATGCGCATCATCCTAGGGCAACGGAAATTGCACGTGCTCTTCAGGCAGAGGGCATTCCCATCGCGGAGATGTTCGGTATATCGGAACTTCCGTCCAAGTGGGTAATTTCCGTATCGCACGCGATGCCTGCGTCGGATGTCGTTCGACTGCTAAAGACGGTTCTAAAATTCGGGTTCGTTGGCTTTCAGTATTGGCATCCTCAACTTGAAGCCGATGAAACAGAGGATGTCTACATCGGAAGCTACGCCAATCGCGAATACATACCTGCCTCGGAGGAGCTTCTAGATCTCGTGTCTGGGGAGTTTGACGAAGTAGGCTTTCGACTCTATGTTGCCAAACACGCCACCCAGCACGATGAGTAGCTCGTGGTCAAGACGGCTGCAGCCATTCATCTTTTCCCGAGCTCGGCCCCAGTGCGATGCCACCATGCTTTGATATTGCAGTTGTTAGCCTTGAGAGCGCGATGGATAAGTGAAGGCGTATAATTCCCCATGTAATAAATGCCAATTGTTATACGAGCCCCCCATGCAGTCAATCCATACTCTCAATGCTCGCGGCCACATCATGCTTGAAGTGATCCGGGACCACTTCGGGATTGCTGCACCGCGAATGCGAAAGGAGATCCTCCAACTACATGGAGATATGATCAGAACCCTCGCATCGAAGGGCGTCCAATACTCAGATTTGCGCTCGGCACTGGTGCCAAGTGCTGATCGGCACGAAGCGGCCTTCATTTTCGACTCTACGGAAATTGAGTCGAGTATGTACGGCAGGGAGGTGCTTAAACAAGTGCTACCGCTTCTTGAACCACGCACAACGCAGAGCGTACTGGTCGGCGATCTTCTTGGTGACGACCAAGAGTTGGTATTCGAGATTATCCAAGAATCCATGATCTTGGCGCGCTCGTTTAGCTTTAGGCATTCTACGCTTCTATACGGCGTCTACATCAACAATCTTTCTTCTGCCAACCTGACGCAACTTCACAAACGACTTTCTGCCTTTCCGGCCTACCTAGGCTACATCCCAACGTCCTTCGCATCACGGGCAAAGATTTATCTTTCCCTCTGCATGGCTAACCTGTTTGTCAAACGGAACAAGACCCTTATTGTGGCGCACGAGGAGGACCGCTCCAATGCCCAAAACATAAATATCACCATCTACCCGCTGGAGGATTTCGGTTACAAGGTGGCCAGCCTGCAAGATCACTATTTTGCGAACTTCCTGTCATATAAGATCGAGCGACCGGTAGTTGGCGCGTTTGCCGTTGACTCGGAGATGGCTCTAAATGCCATCTCCGACGAAGTTGCGAGTCTCAGTGAGTTTAGCGTTATCCTAGAGGAAGCCAAACATGGGTACCTGATCAATGAGAAGCTTGGCAAACTAGTCAAAGCAGGTCTTGCCGATGCGGACCGCGAACACATTGCATCGTTGATTCAATCGAAAGTCGCGGCCAGTTACATCTACAACCTCATTTACCTGGTCGAGCATGACGTCATGAAATTCAACTTGATGATCGAGGTGGATCGCGTCGACGGGTATCCGACTCGGATTACAGTCGCGCTTGAATACCTTCCGGCAAGCAAAACCCTAAGAGTCATTACGCTCTACTAGCGGTGAAAACTATCATTCCAGCAGGCTGCTTGCGGCGGGCCGCTGAGTTCAGGCATTGGGTCGCTTAACAGATTCGCAATCGCTTCTGCTGCTCGCCATGCGCATGGGTAAGGTATCTCAACTCCACGTTGAGCGTCCGCTTCCGCAAGCCCTGATGGTCGGCTTTGGGTCGAGATGAGACCTTTGTCCCTGGCCTTCCTGGGGCAGTTCCAGCAGCCCGCCCCGGATACCCCTATTTGCGCCGAAGAATGAATCTTCAACACGACCGAGGCTGCTGACGGCAGGCGGATCGTCGCTGGATTTTACCTTGTGGCGATAAACGCACCGCTTGGCATCGGTTCTGCGCAATCCACGCAGCAAATCGGACTCATCCTACTTACCCAGCGACGTGTGCCCGGTACCGTGCAAATTTCTCCTGCGGTTGAGGTACGACGGTGGCTGGTGGGGATAGAAATAGCAAGATCAAACAATGCATCGGGCGCGGTGACGGGAACATCCAGATTGGAACCCTGGTCGTTCATCGCGCTTCGCTCGTCTCGCCCGCTTCGACGGTATTTCAGACGCCAGACGACAAGAATCCCATGTCGCTTGAAGAGCGTAGAGATTTAACGAGTATCGCCCTCGAAATCGAGATGGCCGAGGATGACCTGGTCAGCGCAGCTACCATCTGGCAGGCGCTGACACGACACCTCAACGGAAGAGGCCTAAACGATGTGGAGCGGGAAGAAACGCTGACGCATGCTCAATACTGGAGCGCCCGCTCCTACCTTGTCAGCTGGCTAGCGTGCCGGCGAGGCGAGAACCTGCCGCGCAATGCCATGGTGAGGCAAATCCTTCGTATGTGGGAAATCTGCCCGGGCCTGAAACCATCGACCCAGGACCTTTGCCGCTCCCGATTCAAGACCAACGATTTGCAGACGTTGACTGAGGTGCAACTGCGAGCTGCGTTGTGGACGACGCTAGCGGACTGGCAGGCGTACTGGGTGGGGCGGCATCAAGGCTGACGGCTTGGCGCGCGGCTCAGCGCTGCTTCTTCTTCCGGTCCGCTGAAGGCCGAACTGCAGCGTCTGACGCGACCAACTGACCTTGCCCGATCTGGACGTTGTGCGAACCGGCGCCGATCTTCTGGACGACCTTGTGTACACCCGTCACCTCGGGCTCAGGAACTGGCGACGCCGCGGCTTCCTCCCGCGCAGCTGTCGTGTCGCATAGCGTGACAAACAGCTTTTCGAACTTTTCGACGGACAAGTCGCCGCCCAGGGCTTGAGCGGCCTTGTAGGCCTGGCCGGCCGCAACGCGAGCGGCGTCCAGAGTGATTGCGTTATCCGGAAGCCGTTTGCCCGTCAGGACGTAGAGCACATCGACGCCGGATCTGGCGATCGCTGCCAGGTACACCGGATCAGGGGAACGGTCCCCTCTCTCGTACCGGCTTTGCACGTTCTTCGCGACACCTAGCGCCTCGCCGAATGCGGCCTGAGTCAGACCGAGACGCAATCTTTCGGCCTTCAGACGCTCGCCTACAGTCTCCATTTCGGTTGACTCTTATCAAATAAGTCTCCAAATTGGAGACTATCATCATCAGCACACACTAACGAAACTCAATCATATCGTATGCCTACCAAGCCTCCTGCCCTGCGCGCGCCCCGCCAGCCGGACACGGTGCCCGTGGCCATCCGACTCACACCCGCGGAGCTGGCCAAGACCGATCGCTACGGCGCTGCGGAATTCCGCTCCCGCGCGGCATTCACTCGTTTGATGTTCCTCCGCGGCATGGCGGCATACGAGCGTGACATCGGACTTGACCCTGATAGTGCTCAGCATACGGATGCCTACTCGCATCCGCATGCAGATGCCGTTGCGGGGTGATGCGATGCGAAAGCCCGTGCGCATTGAACAGACATTGCGTGAAGCGCTCACCGGCCCCGGTCGCATGGACGTGCAACGTGCCATCGGTTGGGACGATTCCAACGTCAGCCGCTTCCTGAGCGGCAATCAGGGGGTCGTGATCGACAAGCTGGATGGTCTGGTGTCGGCTGTCGGCTATGTCCTGATCACGCGCAAGTACCTCGACGCCGTCGCCACACTCGGCGAAGTCGGCATGCACTGCGAATGCGCCCGTGAGGGCTTGGGCGAGTGCGGGAGATTCTGCAAATGAAGATGACCTGTCCACATTGCGAGACTCGGCTCCACATTCGCAGCAGCCGAGCCGTGTCGTTGCTTTCACGCGAACTGTACGTGCAATGCCCAAACGTGGACTGTGCGTATACGTGCAAGATGCTGCTCTCCCCGGTCCACACCATCGCGCCCAGCATAAAGCCGAACCCGAAGGCCTACCTGCCTCTGGGAAAGCCTCGCCCAGGGCCACGCGACGAGCGGCAACTGGACTTGCTGCCGACCTAGCGGCCTAACTCCCCTTTTCCGTTTGACCGCCCTGTTCATGCCCCGATTCGGGCGTGAGGGACACCTTTTGCCCTGCTATGCCAAATCTCTCTGAAACTGCCGTCCTCACCTTCGAAAACATCGAGTTTGATGTAGTGGATATTCACAACGTACCTTGGCTAAGGGGCTTGCAGGTTGCAAGTGCCCTTGGTTACAGGAATCCGGCTGCGGATATCCAGAATCTCTTCAGCCGCAACGCCGACGAGTTCACCGCCGAGATGACCCAGCTCGTCGAGCTGGACACCGCCGGCGGCCGCCAGCAGGTTCGCATCTTCAGCCCGCGCGGCTGCTACCTGCTGGGCATGCTGGCCCGCACCGAGCGCGCGAAGGCCTTCCGCCGCTGGGTGCTCGACGTGCTGGAGGGCCGCCAACCACCCCGCAAGGTCGGTGCGCTGACCGTGCCCCAGCACCTGGCCGCGCTGCGTTACCGGGGATCGCTGGTCAAGGAACTGGCCGTCATCCAGTCCCGCGGCGTGGCCGTCGAGCTATACGCCAACCTGCGACACGTGTCCCGCCTACTCGGCATGCCTGTAGCCGAACTGGAATCCCTTGCGCCGGCGCTGCAGCCGAAGCGCCTCGAGGGCGTGGCTTGACCGATTCTGGGCGCTGACACATGAACCCATCCCTGCACAGCGAAGTCACCAGCCGCCTGCTGCGCGACTACGCTTTCAAGCCGAAGCGCGGCGGCGAGAAGCTGGAGGACGGCAAGTGCCCGTCCTGCGGCAAGAAGACGCTGTGGGCTTTTGGCGATGCACCGTGGGTCGTGCGCTGCAACCGCCTGAACCATTGCGGCGCGGAACTGCACATCAAGGACCTGTACCCCGACCTGTTCGAGAGCTGGAGCGACCGCTTCAAGCCCACGCCGGAAAACCCCAAGGCGGCTGCCGATGCCTACATGCGCGACGGCCGCGGCTTCAACCTGGACAAGGTCCGCGACTGGTACACCCAGGAGAGCTACTACAGCCACGATCTGAAGATCGGCAGCGCCACCGTGCGGTTCGCGCTGGGCGCCGGCATCTATTGGGAGCGGATCATCGACCAGCCGCACCGGTTCGGCGCGCGCAAGGCAACCTTCCATGGCAGCTACGGCGGCATGTGGTGGCAGCCGCCGGTGCTGGAAACGTCCGGCGCATCCGAGGTGTGGATCGTGGAGGGCATCTTCGACGCGATTGCGCTCTGGCACCACGGCGTGCCGGCGGTGGCGGCACTGTCCTGCAACAACTACCCGGGCACAGCACTTGCCGCGCTGGCCGAGCAGTGGGCCGCCGCTGGCCGCGCGCGCCCGAAGCTGGTGTGGGCCCTGGATGCCGACCATGCCGGCACGCGCTTCGCCAGGCAGTGGCTCAAGCGCTGTCGCGACGACGGCTGGGAAGCCTCGATCGCGCTGCCCAAACAGGTCGGCGCGAAGAAGCGCGACTGGAACGATCTGCACCAGCTCGGCAAGCTTTTCGCGCAGGACCTGGAAGAGTACCGCTACCTGGGCGACCTGACGGCCGCCCCCAGCGCGGCCGAGAAGGCGCGGCTCATCTACGGTCGCACCGGCATGAGCCAGTTCGCTTTCGATTTCGACAGCAAGCTGTACTGGTTCAAGGTCGATCTGGAAGCGCTGAACCGCGAGATGGACGCCGTGCGCAGCGCGCACGCTGACATGAGCGAGGCGGAACTGCGCGACGAGGCCATGCTCAAGGCCGGCGTGGTGACCAACATCGCCACATGCCTGCCGACCGTTCTCTACTACCAGGCCAACGCCGTGACCGACGAAGCCTGGTACTACTTCCGCGTTGCGTTCCCCCACGACTCGCAACCGGTGAAGAACACCTTCACCAGCTCCCAGGTCGCGTCCGCCACCGAGTTCAAGAAACGGCTGCTGGCAGTGGCGCCGGGCGCTTTCTACACGGGTTCCAACGGGCAGCTGGACAGCTACCTGAAGGAGCAGATGCACCGCATCAAGAGCGTGCAGACCATCGACTTCGTCGGGTACACCAAGGAGCATGGCTGCTATGTCTACGCGGACGTGGCGGTCAAGGACGGCAAGCTCCACGCGCTCAATGACGAGGACTTCTTCGACGTGGGGCGTCTGTCCATCAAGACAATCGGCGGCTCGGCTGGGCTCTCGCTGAACACCGACCTCAAGGCATTCCGCAACGACTGGCTGGCGCTGCTGTGGCGCGCCTTCGGCGCCAAGGCCATCGTGGCGCTCGCCTTCTGGCTGGGCAGCCTGTTCGCTGAGCAGATCCGCGAGGGCGACGGGATCAAGCAGAAGAGCTTCCCTTTCCTCGAGGTCGTGGGGGAACCCGGCGCCGGCAAGTCGACCCTGATCGAATTCCTGTGGAAGCTGTGCGGGCGGCGCGACTATGAGGGCTTTGACCCGTCCAAGTCTTCGCTGGCGGCGCGGGCGCGCAACTTCGCCCAGGTGTCCAACCTGCCGGTGGTGCTGATCGAAGGCGACCGGGGCGAGGATGGTGCCAAGGTCAAGGGCTTCGACTGGAACGAGCTGAAAACCGCATACAACGGCCGCAGCACGCGGGCGCGCGGCGTCAAGAACGCCGGCAACGAGACCTACGAACCGCCCTTCCGGGGCACGGTGGTCATCAGCCAGAACGCCGAGGTCAACGCCAGCGAGGCCGTGCTGCAGCGGATCGTCCACCTGTACTTCGACCGGGCCGGCCAGAGCCCCGACACGTTCGCCGCCGCGCGGGAGCTTGAGCAGATGCCGGTGGAAGAGGTATCCGGCTTCCTGCTGACCGCGATCCTCAAGGAGCGCGAGATCCTGGCCTCCTACGTGGAGCGCATGCCGGTGTACCAGGACCACCTGGCGAAGCACCCCGAGGTCAAGCACCAGCGCCTGGTGAAGAACCACGCCCAGGTGATGGCGCTGGTGGACTGCCTCGGCCACGTGGTGCCGCTGCCCAAAGAGTACCGCGATGCGGCGGTCAAGCAGCTGGTGACCATGGCTGCCGAGCGCCAGCAGGCCATCGGCGCGGACCACCCGCTGGTGCAGGAATTCTGGGAACTGTACGACCACATCGAATCGGCGGAGGAAGACCACGCCGTGCTGAACCACGCCCGGGGAGATGGCGGAATCATCGCCATCAGCCTGCGGCACTTCGAACAGGTGGCCAATGACCGCCGCCTCAACCTCCCTCCGCTGACCGATCTGAAGCGTGTGCTGCGTACCTCGCGGCATCGCAAGTTCGTGGAGCTGAGGGTTGTCAACAGCGCGATCAACGCGCGTCACAACGCCGAGTATTCCCACGCGCCAAGGCGCCCCACTACAGTCAAGTGCTGGGTCTTCGAGGATCGCTCGGGCAACAAAGGAGCTTGAGCATGGCAGCGGATATCTATCTGTCGAAGGCGGTACGAATGGAGGTGGGGGAAGTTCGGTTCCAACGAGTGGAAGCCTACCTTGGCCATCCGCCAGAAATGATCGCTACGCAGCATGTGTATGTGATCACCGAAGACGGCAGCCAGCACAACCTGACCATCAGGCTGCAGGACGGCTGCCAGCGACTCGTGTTGGGTGAGCCGATCGCCGTTCCGGCCCTTCTGGTGCCCCAGGGAGAATCGGCATGACCGCGTTCCTGGTCTACATCGTTTCGCACAGCGGTGCGCGCATGCAGTTCACCGCGATCGCGCGTAGCCGTCTGGATGCGCAGCTCGGCGCCCTGGACCACCTGACGGAGCCGCCGCGCTTCTGCTGCGCCCGCGCTATCGGGAGGGCCATCTGATGCTCGCGCTGCTCAACCTCTGGATGATCGCCACCGCGGCCGGCGCTATCTACCTGCTCAACGCTGGCGCCGCGCACGCCCGCTGGGGCTCCCTGGTGGGGCTGCTCGGTCAGCCGGCCTGGTTGTACCTGACCGCTGCGACAGATGAGCCGGGCATGTTCTGGGTAAGCCTGTTCTTCACCGTGTGCTACGGCCGCGGCGTGTGGGACGGGTTCGTTCGTCGCGGAGGCCGTCATGGCTAAGTCCATCGTCACCGAAGCCGAGCTGCGTCGCGCGCATCGCGCCCTGCGGATCGCTACCCCTTTCGAGGCCATGTCCGACCTGCTGCGCGCCACCCTGGCCGCCGCGGCGCGGGCCATGGCCAGCCGCCAGCGGCAGCGCGCGCGACGCCGCTGCGCAACAGCCGGCACCGACCTGAAGCGCCGTGCCGCTGCCGACTTCGATGACTGACCCAGCACTGGAAAGCCACCATGCCAGCCAGCAAGCACCGTAAGACACGCCGCCCGCGCGCTGCCCGCGCCTGTGGCCTGCCCGTGATGTTCCGCTTCAGTGGCAATGCCGAGGTGGACCTGCAGCTCGTCCCGCACGTCGAGCTGAGCAAGATCCTCGACGGCACCGCCACCGAGGCGGCGTGGCACACGCTCGCCTTCCGCATCAACGTGGGCCAGGTCGTGGCCACGCTGTACTTCGCCGACAACCAGGAGCTGCGCGGCGCCATGGACGCGGCCGTGGTCGCTGTTGCCGCCGTGGGAAAGCGCTTCCGCGAGCGCGGCCGCCTGGGCGTGACCGGCGACGAATTCCGCGCCATTGGCCAGGGCCTGAACCTGACCGACGACATGCAACGCGCGTGCACCCGGCGGCAGCTCCTGGTGGCCACCCTCCAGGTCAACAACCGGGCGACCGCCCTTGGTCCGGTGGAAGCCGGTCAGATCCTTCACTTGGCAGACGCAGCATGAACGACATCACCCTCCCTCGACAGGAACGGGCTGTACCCTATGTCCAACGCGTGGCGCAGATCATCTGCACCGGCCTCTACCCGGAGGCGCATGCCGCCGGCAGGTTGCTGGTGGATTTTCCGAGGGCGACGCGCGAGAACCTGCTGACCATTGCCGAGGCGATCCTGATGGCAACCGCGACGGAAGCGCACTCGGCGCACCGGTACGGCTGGTGGGTAACTGCCCGGGATGAGCTGGACGGCCTGGCGCCGGCGCAGCTGATCATCGGCGGCCCGCTGGACACCGCCGATGGCACGCCACTGCAGGTGGATTCGCACCAGCGCCGGCATTTCCTGAAACCGTGGCGCGAGCGCCTGGCGATGCTGCTGCAGCTGCTGGACCTGCCCGCGCACGAGGTCAGCGGTTCGGCCGCCCAATCGACGGAAATAGCATGACGCCCATCACCACGACGATCAACCTGGACGCCGCGGCCGAAATGCTCGGCGCCCACCCGGAGACCGTGCGCCTGAAGGCCAAGGCCGGGGCGCTGCCCGGCCGCAAGGTTGGCAAGCGCTGGATGTTCTCGAAGATTGCCCTGGAGCGCTATCTCGCCGGAGAATGGATCCCGCGAGTTGTGCAAGGCGATCTGGCAAAGGAAGGTGAGCCATGTCGCTCTTCAAACGCAAAGGCAGTACCAAGTGGTATTACAAGCTGTACCCCCCTGGCGGCGGCACGCCGCTACAGGGAAGCACTGGCACCAGCGACGCCAGGCAGGCGCAGGAATTCCACGACCGCCTGAAGGTGGACCTGTGGAACCAGGCGAAGCTGGGGCAGCGCCCCCGCTACACCTGGAACGAGGCGGTGGTGCGCTATGTGGGTGACCGGGCCAGCCTGGCCAGCCTGGAAACGTCGAAGATCCACCTGCGCTGGCTGCACGCGCATCTGGACGGCGCCGAGCTGGCCACCATCGACCGCAACCGCGTCGATGCGATCGCCGCGGTGAAGCGGGCCGAACGGCGCACGGTGCGCACGCGCCAGGGGATCAAGGAACTGGACGGCGCCGTAAGCGCCGGCACGGTGCGACGGGTGATCGGTGTGCTCACGGCGGTGCTGAACGCCGCGGTGGAATGGGGGTGGCTCGACAGCGCGCCGAAGCGCAAGCGCGCCAAGGTAGTCAGCAAGCGCATCCGCTGGCTGACCGCGGCGCAGGCCGAGCGGCTGCTGGCCGCGCTGCCCGAACACTTGGCCGACATGGCGCAGTTTAGCCTGGAGACCGGCCTGCGCCGGGCCAACGTGACCGGGCTGGACTGGTCGCAAGTGGACCTGGTGCGGCGCGTCGCCTGGATCCACCCGGACCAGGCCAAGGCGCGCAAGGCGATTACCGTGCCGCTGTCGGACATGGCGATCACCGTATTGCGCCGGCAGTTGCCAAAGAAGCGGGAGCCGGACCACGTCGAGGCCGTCTTCGTCTACCGCGGCCGGCCGGTCTACCAGACCAGCACTGCGGCGTGGAAGAAGGCGCTCGAGCGGGCCGGCATCCGGGACTTCCGCTGGCACGACCTGCGGCACACCTGGGCCAGCTGGCACGTGCAACGCGGCACGCCCCTGCAGGTACTGAAGGAGCTGGGTGGCTGGGAAACGATGGAGATGGTGCAGCGGTATGCGCACCTGTCGGCGGATCACCTGGCGCAGTGGGTGGCACCACTGACGGCAGCGCCGGCGTCGAAGTTAGCTGCAGTTTAGCTACAGTCGCCCTTCGCGGCGGTGGTGGGAAAAGCCGGAAACCCTTGTGGGGATTGGCGCGCCCGGCTGGGATCGAACCAGCAACCCCTGCCTTCGGAGGGCAGTACTCTATCCATTGAGCTACGGGCGCACAGGACGGTTTTGCAACCGGTTTGTGGGTACAGCGGTTGCGGCGGGCGAGTGCCGCCGCAGGAAAGTCGCATAGGATACCGCGTTTGCCCCGTGCCGTCCATGCGGGCCCGCCAGGGGCTTCAGGGAACGTCTCGCAACCGCCGCTTTTTGGCACTGGCGGGGGGCCTTTGGCGCTATAATCGCCAGCTATTTGCGTCAAATCGTGCCCGCCACACCGCCGATGCAATGAGTCGACCGGGGTCAAGGCCGCGCGGCTTGTTGTCGGCGACAATCAGGCCCGGTCCGGGAGACAGTCCGCAGCGCGCAAATAGCAACAGACCCAAGTCAGGCAAGGGCCGCAGCCAGCACGGGCGGCCCGGATGGGGCCGGACAGCGGTCAGCGAGTGACCAAGACCGGGCCAGAATAAGCAAGCCGAGCGTAAGCGGCCAGAAGGTTTCCTGCAAAACTGAGAGTTCTGTATGAGCGACGTCCACAACGAACACGACGAACACGAGTCTCCCATCAAAACCCCGAAGCAGCTGATCGCAGTTGTGATCGCGGCTTTCCTGGTGCCGATCATCGTGATCATTCTGCTGGTCAACTTTGTCGGACACGGCTCGACTGAAAGCGCCGGCGCCGCCACCACGGCGGAAGCCGTCAACGACCGCATCAAGCCGGTCGCCTCGCTCGAAATCAAGGATCCCAATGCGCCGCGCGTCTTCAAGACGGGCGAGCAGGTCTACAAGGAAATCTGCGCCGCGTGCCACGCCACCGGCGCAGCGGGTGCACCCAAGTACGCCAACGCTGGCGACTGGACCGCGCGCATCGGCCAGGGCTTTGACGGCCTGATGAAGTCGGTGATAAACGGCAAGGGCGCGATGGCCGCGCGCGCCGGCACCACGCCGGACGACTACGCCGACTACGAACTGGCCCGTGCCGTGGTCTACATGGCCGACGCCGGCGGCGCCAAGTTCCCGGAACCGGCTGCCCCGGCTGCCGCCGCGCTGGCGACCGCCGCAGCCCCTGATGCCGCCGCCGGTCCGGCCGCCGCTGCCGCGCCTGCACCGGCCGCTGCAGCGGCCCCGGCAGCCGCTGCCGCCGCACCTGCTGCTGCGCCGGCCGCCTCGGCCGACGTGGGCAAGAAGGTCTACGAGCAGGTCTGCGCCGCCTGCCACGCCGCCGGCGTGGCAGGTGCGCCCAAGTTCGGCGACAAGGCCGCCTGGGCGCCGCGCCTGAAGGAAGGCATGGACGCGGTCCACAACTTTGCGCTCAAGGGCAAGGGCGTGATGCCGCCCAAGGGTGGCTACGCCGGCCCGGACGCGGACGTGATCGCCGCTTCGGACTACATGGCCAACGCCGCCAAGTAAGTCCGCCTGCTGCAAACGAAAAGCCCGCGCATATTGCGCGGGCTTTTTTTCGTCCGTACCGCCTGCGCGGCCGCTACACCACGCGCGAGTACCGCGCCCGCGGCACGAAGCGCACCGGCTGCGCGCCATCGTTGGCGGCAACGGCCTGGGCACCGGTGTCCGCGGGCCGCGCGGCGTCCTCGCGCAGGTAGTGGTCGAACACCATCGCCACGCGCCGCACCAGCAACCGGCCCAGCGGCGTCACGGTGATGCGTTCCGGCGCGCATTGCACCAGCCCGTCAGCGCCCAGTGCAGCAAGGTCGGCCAGTTCCGGCGCAAAGGCCGTGCCGAAGCGGATGCCGTGGCGCGCTTCCAGCGCCGGGATATCGAGCACCCCATTGCACATCAGGTCGCCGATGATCTCGCGCCGCAGGTGGTCGTCGACGCTCATCGCCACGCCGCGCGCCAGCGGCAGGCGGCCGTGGTCGAGCGCGCCGTAGTACTCGTCCAGCGTGCGCGCATTTTGCACGTAGCGCCCCGCGATCGCGCCGATCGCGGAAATGCCGAGCCCGACCTGGTCGTAGCCGGCGTGCGTTGAGTAACCCTGGAAGTTGCGCTGCAGCCGCCCTTCGCGCTGGGCCACGGCGAGGTCGTCGTCGGGCAGCGCGAAATGGTCCATGCCGATATAAACGTAGCCCTCGGCGGTCAGCCGCTCGATGGTGGAGACCAGGATGTCGAGCTTCTCGCCGGCGGGCGGCAAGGCGTTTTCGTCGATGCGGCGTTGCGGCTTGAACACATGCGGCAGGTGCGCGTAGCTATAGACCGAGAGCCGGTCGGGACGCAGCGCCAGCACCTGCTCGATGGTGCGGCCAAAGCGCGCCGCGGTCTGGTGCGGCAGGCCGTAGATCAGGTCCAGGCTGACCGAGCGGAAACCCAGCGTGCGTGCGGCATCCACCACGGCGCGGGTCTCTTCGAACGGCTGGATGCGATGGATGGCCTGCTGGACCTCGGGATCGAAATCCTGCACGCCCAGGCTGACGCGGTTGAAGCCCAGCTCGGCCAGCAGCGCCATGCGGGCGTGGTCGACGCGGCGCGGATCGATCTCGATCGAATGCTCGCCCTCGGCCGCCAGCTCGAAATGCTCATGCAGCAGCGCCATCACGCGGCGCATCTCGCCGGGGTCGAGGAAGGTCGGCGTGCCCCCGCCCCAGTGCGACTGCAGCACCTGGCGGCGCGGCCCGAGCCGGTCTGCCACCAGCGCCATCTCGCGGCCCAGGTAGTTGACGTAGCGGGCGCTGCGGCCATGGTCGCGCGTGATGATCTTGTTGCAGCCGCAGTAGTAGCAGATGTTCTCGCAGAACGGGATATGCAGGTACAGCGACAGCGGCGCCGGCGCGTCGGCGCGGCAGGCGGCGAGTGCGTCGTGGTACAGCGACAGGTCGGGCCCGTTGCGGAAGCGGTCGGCCGTCGGGTACGAGGTATAGCGCGGGCCGTTGCCGTCGATGCGGCCGGCCAGCGCGCGGAAGTCGGACAGCGCGCGGCGGTCGGGCGCAGGGGAAGTCATGGCAGACGGGATCATGGGGGCGCGGGGGTATGGGTGTATGACGGCCCATCGTAGGGCCGCACCGCCGCTGGCGCGTTGACCGCCGTCAAGCGCGGGCATTGGACCTGCGGGCGGCGGGCGTCACATTGGTGTCATGTGTGGCGGATACGCTGCGCGCCACCGCCGGCCCGCGCGTCACCTGCCCCTGCAATGCCAACTCCCGACCAGACATCAACGCATCCGCCGTACCCACCGCTGCGCAGCCACCTAGCAGCACCGGCCCGGCACCGGCGCCGCCTGCTTGCCGCCGCCGGCGCGGCCCTGGCCCTGCCCGCCTGGCCAGCGCTGTCGCAGGCGCAGGCGCGCCGCACGGTCGTGGTCGGCCACCTGCTCGACCGCGGCGGCGCGCAAGCCGACCTTGCGCGCGACTACCTGGCCGGGGCCAAGGTCATGTTGGATGCTGTCAACGCCGGCAACGGCCCGGTGCGCATCGCGCACGTGGTCCGTGACGCCGATCCCGACCCGCGCCGCGCGCTGGCGCAGGCGGTGTCGCTGGCCGATACCGAACGCGCCGAGCTGCTGTTCGGCCCGGGCGACCGGCTGTTGCCGGCGCTGGCGGCATCGGCCGAGCTGGGCCGGCGCGGCGTGCAGATCGTGGCGCCGCTGTCGGGGCTTGCGCTGGCGGCCGACAACGTCTGGTTCACCCGTGCCGACTACCAGGCCGAACTGGACGCGGCGGTACGCCAGCTGCGCAGCTACGGCCTGACCAGCATCGCGCTGGCCCTGGCGCCGGACTTCGCCGCCCCGTCGCTGGCCCGGCTGGAGGCGCAGACCGGGACGCGCGCGGTGCCGCTCGACGCCAATCCCGAGGCCGCCGCCCGGCGCATCGCCGCCACCCGCCCGGGCGCGGTGATCGTGGCGGGCGATACCCTTGCCTACGCCGGGCTGGGCCGCGCGCTGGCGGTGCAGGGCTGGTACGGTTTCCTGGTCGGGCTGTCGTCGGTCAGCGCCACCGCCGCGCGCGAGATCCTGGGCGCTGGCTACAACGGCGGCATGGTGCTGACCCAGGTCGCGCCCGGGCCGCAACAGGCAACGCTGCGGGTGGTGAAGGAACACGTGGCGCGCATGAAGCAATACCTGGATGAGCCGCCGTCGCCGGCCACGCTGGCTGGCTATATCGGCGCGGCATGGCTGGCGCGCGCGCTGGCCGGCCTGCGCGGCAGCGGCGCGGCCGAGATGCGGCGGGCACTGCAGGGGCGCGTGGACGTGGGCGATTTCCCGCTCGACTTCACGCACGGGCAGCGCGGCTCGCAGTACGTCACGCTGGCGGCGTCAGCCGCGCGGTAGGGACAGGCGCGCGCGCAGGCCGCCTTCGGGGCGGTTGCTCAGGGTCAGCTCGCCGCCATGGCGCGCGGCAATGTCGACCGCGATCGACAACCCCATGCCGACCCCGCCGGTGGCGCGGCTGCGCGAGGATTCGACGCGGTCGAACGGCGCGAGCAGCACAGCCGCCATACTAGGCATGCCTGCACCCCGCGTCTTGTCAGCCTGGTAGGCCTTTGTATCGGGACTGTAGCGCCCGTTCAGCCCGGGGCTGTCTTGCCGCCGTTTCCCAGCAGTGCCTTGAGCGCGCCGAGCCGGTCCTTGGGGCTCATCGCCGGGGTTTCATCCACCGGCGCAGGCGCCTCCTCCAGCTTCATCTCGCCGATAAAGCGCGAAGGCTGGCACGAGTAGGTCTCTCGCGCGCGCTTGCGCTTCTTGCACCAGCTGACATGCAGGCTGCGCTGGGCGCGGGTGATGCCGACATACATCAATCGCCGCTCTTCCTCGATCTTCTCGTCGCTCATGTCCTCGTCTTCGCGGCAGTGCGGCAGGATGCCCTCCTCCACGCCGACCAGGAACACGTGCGGATACTCCAGCCCCTTGGACGCATGCAGCGTGGACAGCCGCACCGCGTCGGGATCTTCCTCGCGGCCTTCCAGCATGCTCATCAGCGCCACGGTCTGGGTCAGCTCCAGCAGGTTCTTGCCTTCGCTGCCGAGGCCGTCGGCATTGTCGAAGCCGGTGGCTTCCTCGCCCTCGGCGCCTTCGGGCTTGGTGCCCTTGCGCTTGAGCCAGTCGAGGAATTCCAGCGTATTGGTCCAGCGCGACTGCGCCTGCCGTTCGTCGAAGCTGTCGTACAGGTAGGCCTCGTAGTGGATCCCTTCCATCAGGTCGTCCAGCACCACGGTGGCGGGATCCTTGGCCGCGCGGTCGGCCAGCCGTACCATCGATTCGCAGAACACGCGCAGCGGCTCCAGCTGGCGCGGCTGCAGCTTGCCTTCGATGCCGCCCATCATCGCGGCCTCGAACAGCGACACCTTGGCCTGTCCGGCAAAGGTGCCCAGCGCTTCCAGCGTGGTGTTGCCCACGCCGCGGCGCGGCGTGGTGATGGCGCGGATAAAGGCGGGATCGTCGTCGGGGTTGGCAATCAGGCGCAGATAGGCGCAGATGTCCTTGATCTCGGCCTTGTCGAAGAAGCTCTGGCCGCCCGACAGCACATAGGGAATCCGTTCGCGCCGCAGGATCTGCTCAAACAGCCGCGCCTGGTGGTTGCCGCGATACAGGATGGCGTAGTCGCGGAACTGCGCGCGGCGCTCGAACTTGTGCGCGGACAGGCGGAACACCACCGACTCGGCCTCGTGCTCCTCGTCGTTCATCGGGTGGATGGCGATGGGGTCGCCCATGCCGTGCTCGCTCCACAGCTTCTTGTCGAACAGCTTGGGGTTGTTGGCGATGACCGCGTTGGCGGCTTCCAGGATGCGCACCGTGGAGCGGTAGTTCTGCTCCAGCTTGATCACCTTCAGGTCCGGGAAGTCGGTCTGCAACCCGCGCAGGTTGTCCAGCGTGGCGCCGCGCCAGCCATAGATGGCCTGGTCGTCGTCGCCGACCGCGGTGAAGGCCGGCGCGCGCAGGTGCGAGCCGCCTGCCAGCAGCTTCAGCAACTGGTACTGGCAGGCGTTGGTGTCCTGGTATTCGTCGACCAGGAAGTAGCGCAGGCGGTTCTGCCACTTGAGTTGCACCGTTTCATTGCGCGCGAACAGCTCGGCGGGCAGGCGGATCAGGTCGTCGAAATCCACCGCCTGGTAGGCGTGCAGCGTGGCCACGTAGTTGCGGTAGACCAGCGCGGCCTGGTGCTCGTCGGCATTGGCGGCCTGCGCGATCGCTGCCTCCGGATCGACCATGCCGTTCTTCCATAGCGAGATCGTGCCCTGCACGCCGCGGATCAGCTTCTTGTCGGTGGTGCCCAGCTGCTCCTGGATCAGGCCGAAGCAGTCGTCCGAATCCATGATCGAAAACTGCGGCTTCAGGCCCACGTGCTCGGCCTCCATGCGCAGGATCTGCACCCCGAGCGAGTGGAAGGTACAGACCGTCAGCTGTTTGAGCGGGATGCGCTTGCCCTCGCGCGTGGTCTTGCCCTCCATCAGCTTGCCGATGCGCTCCTGCATCTCCTTGGCGGCCTTGTTGGTAAAGGTGACGGCGGCGATATGGCGCGGCTCGAAGCCCTTGTCCTCGATCAGATGCGCGATCTTCTGCGTGATCACCCGGGTCTTGCCGGAGCCCGCCCCGGCCAGCACCAGGCAAGGGCCGTCCAGGTAGCGGACGGCTTCGGATTGGGCGGAGTTCAGGCCATGGGTCATGCGTGGGATGCGGTTGGAGGCAGGGAAATCGGCAGGAACAGCGGCAGGCCAGGCGGGACACGCCAGCACCCAAAAAACGGGCATGGCAGCAAAGCTGCCGATGTTAACACGCTGGTCGCGGCAGGTCAGTCAGCGCAAACCGCGTTGACACGGCCGGTTGTGTCACCGGCGTAACACTTCGTAAAGGCCGGAGCCAATCGCGCAACCAAACGCTCTAACTAGTATGTCCCCTGGCCTGCGCGGCGGGGTTGACATGCTTGAATCATCACATCGGAGCCAATAATGAAAACCCTGCAGACTTTGACCAAGGTGACCCTGATCGGCGTGACCGTCGCGGCCTTTGCCGGTTGCGCGGATATGACCCCGAAGCAGCGTAATACCGCCATTGGCGCGGGCGCGGGCGCCGTGGGCGGCGCCATCCTCACCGACGGTAGCGCGCTGGGTACGCTGGGTGGCGCGGCCGTGGGCGGCGTGATCGGTAACGTTGTCACCGACGACAAGAAGAAGTAAGCCAGACCACCGCAGCGACAGGTACGGCAGGCTCCCCTGGCCGGTTTGACAAAGGCCGGGGCCTCCCGTACATTGCGCGCATCCGACCGGGAGAGCGCGCATCGCCTGCGCCGCCGAAGGGGTATCACCCGAAAACTCTCAGGCACCACGGACCGATCGGATCGGCATGCAATATGCACACAATGCATGCCGAACTCTGGAGAGCGGCACCCGCCATTCGTGGCGAGCGTGCCCACCGAAGGGGCGCACGAGGAAGGGGTCCGGCAGGATCCGCCTTGTAATCTCTCAGGTATCGAGGACAGAGGGGTCATCCGCCGCAGCGGATTGCCACGCCACATTCAGGCGCGGCGAGCGTTGCGGCGGATGGCCCTTTTTTTGTTTTCGCCAACCGAGACTGCCCCAGAGGATTCCATGACGCTCCAGGCCACGCCCCTCAACGCCATCCACCGCGCCCTCGGCGCCCGCATGGTTGATTTCGGCGGCTGGGACATGCCGGTCAACTACGGCTCCCAGATCGAAGAACACAATGCCGTGCGCACCGACGCCGGCATGTTCGACGTGTCGCACATGTGCGTGGTCGACCTCGCCGGCGCCAATACCCGCAGCTTCCTGCGCGGCCTGCTGGCCAACAATGTCGACAAGCTGCAGACCCCGGGCAAGGCGCTCTACTCCTGCATGCTGGATGAGAAAGGCGGCGTGATCGACGACCTGATCGTCTACTTCTTTGCCGAGGACCGCTTCCGCCTGGTCGTCAACGCCAGCACCGCGCTGGGCGACATCGAATGGATCCGCGCGCGCAATGCCGCCACCGGCAGCGATGTGACCATCACGCCGCGCCGCGACGATGTTGCGCCTGCAGGCGTGCAGCCTCTGGCCATCGTCGCCGTGCAGGGGCCCAACGCCCGCGCCAGGGTGTGGAGCACCTTCCCCTCGACCCAGCCTTCGGACACGCTCAAGCCCTTCAACGCCGCCGTGGTCCAGGACCCGGCCATCGGCGAGATCATGGTGGCGCGCACCGGCTACACCGGCGAAGACGGCTTCGAACTGGTGGTGCCGGCCGAGAACGTCGCCGCCGTCTGGGAAAAGCTGAACGCCGCCGGCGTGCGCCCCGCAGGCCTGGGCGCGCGCGACACGCTGCGCCTGGAAGCCGGCATGAACCTGTACGGCCAGGATATGGATATCAACACCTCGCCGCTGGATGCGGGCCTGGCCTGGACGGTGGACCTGCAGAGCGAGCGTGACTTCACCGGCAAGGCGGCACTGGCCGCGGCCGGTTCGCGCCAGCAATTCCTCGGCCTGATCCTGCGTGACAAGGGCGGCGTCCTGCGCGCCCACCAGAAAGTGATCACGCCGGCCGGTGACGGTGAAATCACCAGCGGCACCTTCAGCCCGTCGCTGTCCCAGTCCATCGCCTTTGCCCGCCTGCCCAAGGATGTCGCCGTGGGCGATACCGTGCAGGTGGAGATCCGCGACCGCAAACTCAACGCGACTGTGGTTAAACTGCCGTTTGTGCGTAATGGCAAGGCACTCGTGAGCTGAGGCTCACCCAACGGTCGCCCTCGCCTGCCGGCAGCTTCGCCGGGCAGGCATCACCCAACAAGAAACAAATCTGTATCCGGAGAACCTTCATGAATTTCCCCGCTGACCTCAAGTACACCGAGTCGCATGAGTGGGTACGCGTCGAAGCCGACGGCACGCTCACCATCGGCATCACCGACCACGCGCAGGACGCGCTGGGCGACATCGTCTTCCTGGAACTGCCCGAAGTGGGCAAGTCGGTCGGTGCCGGCGATGCGCTGGCAGTGGTGGAATCGGTAAAGGCCGCTTCCGACATCTACGCCCCCGTGGCCGGCGAAGTGATCGCCGTCAACGAGGCCGCCACGGCTGCCCCGGAGAGCGTCAACGCCGACGCCTTCGACGCGTGGCTGTTCAAGCTCAAGCCGGCCAACGGCGACGACGTCAACGGCCTGATGTCGGCCGACGCCTACAAGGCCAGCGTCGGCGCCTGACGCCGGCCGCGCCGGTCCATGGTTGGACCGGCCACTGCAGACTGACGCGCGCCGTCCCGGCTGACCACCGGCCGGCGCGCACCTCACGAGGTTCTTGCCAATGAACGCCCCGCTTCCCATGAACGCCGCCCAAGTGAACCGGCCCACGCTGGCCGAACTGGAGGCGCGCGACGCCTTCGCCGCCCGCCATATCGGCCCCGATACCCCCGAACAGCAGCACATGCTGAAGGTGCTGGGCTATGACAGCCGCGCCGCGCTGATCGACGCCGTCATCCCCGCCGCCATCCGCCGCCGCGACGGCATGCCGATGGGCGAGTTCACCGAGCCGCTGAGCGAGGAAGCCGCGCTGTCAAGGCTGCGCGGGCTGGCTGGCAAGAACAGGGTGCTGAAGAGCTTTATCGGCCAGGGCTACTACAACACCGTCACGCCCGGCGTCATCCTGCGCAATATCTTCGAGAACCCGGCCTGGTACACCGCCTACACGCCCTACCAGCCGGAGATCTCGCAGGGCCGCCTGGAGGCGATGCTGAACTTCCAGCAGATGGTCACCGACCTGACCGGGCTGGATATCGCCAATGCGTCGATGCTGGATGAAGGCACTGCCGCGGCCGAAGCCATGACGCTGCTGCAGCGCGTGAACAAGCACGATTCGAACACCTTCTACGTGGCCGACGACGTGCTGCCGCAGACGCTGGAAGTGGTACGCACGCGCGCGCTGCCGATGGGCATCGAGGTCAAGGTCGGCCCCGCCGCCGATGCCGCCGCGGCCAACGCCTTCGGCGTGCTGCTGCAGTACCCGGGCGTGAACGGCGACGTCAACGACTACCGCGCCATCGCCGACGCCGTGCACGCCGCCGGCGGCCTGGTGGTGGCTGCCGCCGACCTGCTGGCGCTGACGCTGATCGCCGCGCCGGGCGAATGGGGCGCCGATGTGGCCGTGGGCAACTCGCAGCGCTTCGGCGTGCCGCTGGGCTTCGGCGGCCCGCACGCCGGCTATATGGCGGTGAAGGACGCGTTCAAGCGCTCGATGCCGGGCCGGCTGGTGGGCGTGACCATCGATGCGCAGGGCAACAAGGCCTACCGCCTGGCCCTGCAGACGCGCGAGCAGCATATCCGCCGCGAGAAGGCCACCTCGAATATCTGTACCGCGCAGGTGCTGCTGGCCGTGATGGCGTCGATGTATGCGGTCTACCATGGCCCGCAGGGCCTGAAGCGCATCGCGCAGCGCGTGCATCGCCTGACCGCGACGCTGGCCGCCGGCCTGGAAAAGCTCGGCTTCGCGCGCACCAACGCCAGCTTCTTCGATACGCTGACGCTGGAAACCGGCTTCAACACCGATGCCATCCATGCCGCGGCCACCGCGCGCGGCATCAACCTGCGCCATATCAGCGCCACGCGCGTCGGCATCTCGCTGGACGAGACTGCCACCCGTGCCGACGTGGTCGCGCTGTGGGAAGTCTTCACGCAAGGCAAGCCGCTGCCCGCGGAAGTGGACTTCGACAAGCTCGAAGCTGTCGTGCAGGACGCGTTCCCGGCGGAACTGGCACGCACCAGCGAATACCTGACCCACCCGGTGTTCAACACGCACCACGCCGAACACGAGATGCTGCGCTACCTGCGCATGCTGGCCGACAAGGACCTGGCGCTGGACCGCACCATGATCCCGCTGGGCTCGTGCACGATGAAGCTGAACGCCACCAGCGAGATGATCCCGGTGACCTGGCCCGAATTCAGCCAGATCCACCCGTTCGCGCCGCTGGACCAGACCGTGGGCTACCGCGAGATGATCGACCAGCTCGAGGCCATGCTGTGCGCCGCCACCGGCTACGCCGCGGTCAGCCTGCAGCCCAACGCCGGCTCGCAGGGCGAGTACGCGGGCCTGCTGATCATCCATGCCTACCACGCCAGCCGCGGCGAAAGCCATCGCGACATCTGCCTGATCCCGTCGTCCGCACACGGCACCAACCCGGCTTCGGCGCAGATGGCCGGCATGAAGGTGGTGGTGGTGGCCTGCGACGAGGACGGCAACGTCGACCTGCAAGACCTGGCGAAGAAGGCCGAGCAGCACAGCAAGAACCTGGCGGCGATCATGATCACCTACCCGTCCACGCACGGCGTGTTCGAGCAGGGCGTGCAGCAGATCTGCGAGATCGTGCACCAGCACGGCGGCCAGGTGTACGTGGACGGCGCCAACATGAACGCGATGGTCGGCACCGCCGCGCCGGGCCAGTTCGGCGGCGACGTGTCGCACCTGAACCTGCACAAGACCTTCTGCATCCCGCACGGCGGCGGCGGCCCGGGCGTGGGCCCGGTCGCAGTCGGCGCGCACCTGGCTGACTTCCTGCCCAACCAGGACAGCGTCGGCTATCGCCGCGACGACCGCGGCATCGGCGGCGTTTCGGCGGCGCCGTTCGGCTCGGCCAGCATCCTGCCGATCTCGTGGATGTATATCGCGATGATGGGTTCGGCCGGCCTGACCGCCGCCACCGAGAATGCGATCCTGGCCGCCAACTATGTCGCCAAGCGCCTGGCGCCGTACTACCCGGTGCTGTACACCGGCCAGCACGACCTGGTTGCGCACGAGTGCATCCTGGACCTGCGCCCGCTGCAGAAGGACACCGGCATCAGCAATGAAGACGTGGCCAAGCGCCTGATGGACTACGGCTTCCACGCCCCGACCATGAGCTTCCCGGTGCCGGGCACGCTGATGATCGAGCCGACCGAGAGCGAGGCACTGCACGAGCTGGACCGCTTTATCGACGCGATGATCGCGATCCGCCAGGAAATCGGCCGCGTCGCCGACGGCACCTTCGACCGCGACGACAACCCGCTCAAGCACGCGCCGCACACGGCCGCGGTGGTGACCGCCGACGAGTGGACCCACAAGTACACGCGCGAGGAAGCCGCGTACCCGGTGGCATCGCTGCGCACGCAGAAGTACTGGCCGCCGGTCGGCCGTGCCGACAACGTGTATGGTGACCGCAACCTGTTCTGCGCCTGCGTGCCGGTCAGCGACTACGTGGTGGACTGAGGCGTAGCGCCGCCGCAGCCGCGGCGGCCCGCCAACGAACTATGCTCGAGATGACGGGCATCGCGGTGTCGCGGTGCCCGCCGCAGCCACGCCAACCGACCAAGAAGAGCCTCTTCAGGGCCATCCCATTGCTGGAGACATTCCGTGGCAGTCAGCGTCTTTGATCTGTTCAAGGTGGGCATCGGCCCGTCGAGCTCGCATACCGTAGGCCCGATGCGCGCTGCGCTGATGTTCGCGCAGGGGCTTGAGCGCGACGGCCTGCTGCCGCAGGTGGCGAGCGTGCGTGCCGAGCTCTATGGCTCGCTGGGCGCCACCGGCAAGGGCCACGGCACCGACAAGGGCGTGATCCTCGGCCTGATGGGGGAAGCCCCCGACACCATCGATCCCGATTCGATCGACACGCGCCTGGCCGCGCTGCGCGCGGGCCGCGAGCTGTCGCTGCTGGGCCAGCATGTCGTGCCCTTTGTCGAGAAGGAGCACATCGCCTTCTACCGGCGCGAAGCGATGGCCGAGCATCCCAACGGCATGAAGTTCCATGCCTTCGACGCCAGCGGCGCATCGCTGCGCGAGGCGCGCTACCTGTCAGTCGGCGGCGGCTTCGTCGTGACCGCGGGCGCACCCAATACGCAGGTGCTCAATGCCGCGCAGCAACTTCCGCACCCGTTCCGCAGCGGCAAGGACATGCTGGAGATGGCCACCGCCAGCGGCAAGAGCATTGCGCGGCTGATGATGGAAAACGAGCTGACCTGGCGCAGCGAGGCGGAAGTCACCAGCGGCCTGCTGCATATCTGGGATGTGATGCAGGCGTGCGTGGCGCGCGGCTGCCGCACCGACGGCGAGCTGCCGGGGCCGTTCAGGGTCAAGCGCCGTGCGCCGGAACTGTTCCGCAGCCTGACCGAGCGCGCCGAGCGCACGCTGTCGGACCCGCTCTCGGTGATGGACTGGGTCAACCTGTACGCCATTGCCGTCAATGAAGAGAATGCCGCCGGCGGGCGCGTGGTCACCGCGCCGACCAACGGCGCCGCGGGCATTATCCCGGCGGTGCTGCACTACTACGACCGCTTCGTGCCGGGTGCCAGCAAGCAAGGCGTGGTCGACTTCCTGCTGACCGCGGGCGCGATCGGGCTGCTGTACAAGCTCAATGCGTCGATTTCCGGCGCCGAGGTCGGTTGCCAGGGCGAAGTCGGCGTGGCCTGCTCGATGGCCGCCGGCGCGCTCGCGGCGGTGCAGGGCGGCAGCCCGGCGCAGGTCGAGAACGCGGCCGAGATCGGCATGGAGCACAACCTCGGGCTGACCTGCGACCCGGTTGGCGGACTGGTGCAGATCCCGTGTATCGAGCGCAACGCAATGGCCTCGGTCAAGGCGGTCAACGCGGCGCGCATGGCCTTGCGCGGCGACGGCACGCACTACGTATCGCTCGATTCGGTGATCAAGACCATGCGCGAGACCGGTGCCGACATGAAGACCAAGTACAAGGAGACGGCGCGCGGCGGGCTGGCGGTGAATATCGTGGAATGCTAATGTCCGCGCGCAGCGCGGCGTATCATGGCGGCGTTCCCCGAACGAAAAACAAGAGGGCAGCCATGCAGACCTTCCACCAGCTGTTCGACGAAACCTCGTCCACCTTCACCTACCTGCTGATCGACGCCGCCACCGGGGACGCGCTGCTGATCGACCCGGTCGACCACCAGCTGGAACGCGACCTGGCGCTGCTGAAGTCAACCGGCGCGCGGCTGGCGTGGGTCATCGAGACCCATGCCCATGCCGACCACATCACCTCGGCCGGCCACCTTGCGCTGCAGACCGGCGCGCACACTGCGGCGCCGTCCGGCTGCGATATCAAGCCCGCGCAGAAGCAGCTGATCGACGGCGACACTGTCGCCTTCGGCAAGCAGGTGCTGCGCGCCATCCATACGCCCGGGCACACCGCCGGCAGCATGAGCTACCTGTGGGAAGAACCCACGCCCGACGGCATCGTGCGCCGCGTCTTCACCGGCGATGCGCTGCTGATCGACGGCTGCGGCCGCACCGACTTCCAGTCGGGCGACGCCGGCACGCTCTACGACAGCCTGACCAGGAAGCTGTTTGCGCTGCCCGACGACACGCAGGTCTATCCGGCCCACGACTACAAGGGCCGCACCTCGTCCACCATCGGCCAGGAGCGCGCCCACAACAGCCGCGTCGCCGGCCGCACGCGCGAAGAGTTCATCGAGATGATGCGCAACCTGAACCTGCCGCGCCCGAAGCTGATCGATGTCGCCGTGCCGGCCAACCAGCGCCTGGGCCTGCGCGACGGTGAAAGCGTGCCGCACGGCGCCTGAGGTTTTCCTAACGTTAGGAGTCTTTGCATGTCCACATACACCGCTGAAGTCCTGTGGCAACGCGACGGGCAGGATTTCGCCGGCAACCGCTACAGCCGCAGGCATCTGCTGCGCTTTGACGGCGGCGCAGAAATTCCGGGATCGTCGTCGCCCCATGTGGTGCCGCTGCCGATGTCGGATGCGAGCGCGGTCGATCCCGAGGAGATGTTCATCGCCTCGCTGTCCAGCTGCCACATGCTGTGGTTCCTGTCGCTGGCGGCGAAGCAACGCTTTGTCGTCGACCGCTACCTGGATGCGGCCACTGGTGTGATGGCAAGGAACGCGGACGGGCAGATGGCGATGACCGTGGTGACGCTACGCCCTCAGGTGACGTTTGGCGGCGAGCGCGAGCCCACGCGCGAAGAACTCGATGCCCTGCACCACGCCGCGCATGGCGCCTGCTTTATCGCCAACTCGGTCAGGACCGAGGTGCGCTGCGAACCGGTGTTCGCCGGCGCCTGAGCGCGTTGCCATGCCTGCCATCGTCCCGGCACCGGCGCCAGCGCAGCTGGTGCCGCCGCGGACTGAATCGGTTCGCCGCAGGGTGCTGCGCTGGCTCGGTGCGGGACTGGTCCTGCTTGCCGGAATCAGCATGATGCAGGATCACTTCCTCTACTTCCCCGACAAGGCCTCGGTCGACGACATGGTCTCGCCCGGGTTGCGCGCCTGGCCGGGGCCGCAGGACTTTCGCGGCCTTGTCGCCGAACCGGCCGGACCGGCGCGCGCCACCGCCATGGTCTTTCACGGCAATGCCGGGCACGCCGGGCATCGCGGCTACTACGCCAGCGCGCTGACGAAGCTGGGCATTCGCGTGATCCTGGCCGAGTACCCGGCCTACGGCCCGCGCACCGGCGCACTCGGCGAGCGCAGCTTCGTGGCAGACGCGGAACAATCGATTGCGCTGGCCCGGCGCCAGTTCGGCGGCCCGCTGCTGCTGGTCGGCGAGTCGCTGGGAGCGGGCGTGGCCGCAGCGGCCGCGGCGCGCCAGCGCGAGAGCGTCGCCGGCGTGCTGCTGATCACGCCGTGGGACAAGCTTGCGCATATTGCCTCGCATCACTATCCCTGGCTGCCGGCCGGCTGGGTGCTGCGCGACCGCTACGAAAGTGCGGCCAACCTGGAAGGCTTCGGCCGCCCGGTGATGGTCGCGGTCGCCGAACGCGACACCATCGTGCCGGCACGCTTCGGCCGGGCGCTCTATGCGTCGCTGGGCGAACCGCGGCGGCTCGCGGTGATCGGCGGCGCCGGGCATAACGACTGGGCCGGGCATGTCGATACGGCCTGGTGGCAGGAAGCGGTCGCGTTCCTGCTGTCCCCGCCACCCACTACAAACAAATAACATCGGGCCGTCAAAACGCTGATTTGACTTACCCCTGCGTGCCGCAAATACTGGCCTTCACAGAACGGCTCGCCACTTGCGCACCGGTCGGTGCGTCCAGCGTTGCGTAGCCGACATCCGTGGGGGAACATCATCATGAAGCAATGCCAGCATCGCAAGCTGTACCGTGGCCTCGGCGTACTGGCCGCGGCGATCGCGCTGACCCCGGCGCTGATCCCTGCCCAGGCCATGGCGCAGAACAAGCCCATGGCCTATCCGGCCAAGGGCCAGAGCCAGCAACAGCAGGCCAGCGACGACGGCGCGTGCTACAGCTGGGCCAAGCAGCAGACCGGCGTGGATCCGGCACAGGCCGCCAACGCCCCGCCGCCGGCCCAGGCGCAGAGCGGCCAGCGCGTGCGGGGTGCCGCGGGCGGCGCCGCGGCCGGTGCCGTGGTGGGCGCGATGGCAGGCGATGCCGGCAAGGGTGCGGCGGTCGGCGCTGCAGCGGGTACGGTGGGGGGCGGCGTGGCGCACCGGCAGTCGCGCCGCCAGGCGAACGCGGCCAACCAGCAGGCGGCGGCCAATACCAGCCAGGCGATGGGCTCGTACTACCAGGCCTGGGGCGCCTGCATGCAGGGGCGCGGCTACAGCGTCAAATAAGACAAGGGGCAGCCTGGCGCAGGCTCAGGCAGCCCACCGGTCACACGCCTTGCGCACCGTTTCACGCTGGCTGCGCGCATCGGCATCGACCTGGCGCAGCCACTCGGCGTCGCCGTCGCGGCGCTCGGCCAGCGCGCGGATATTGGCCAGCGCCTCCAGCGAGCCGAGTGCCTCGGCGTGCGGCACCAGCGCGTCGCAGATCGACAGGATGTGGTCGGCGATCGGCATGCGCGTCAGTTCGTTGGGATGCACGTACTCCCCCTCCAGCCCGAAACGGCAGGCCTGGAAGCGGTTGAAGGTGTACACCAGGTAATCGTCTTCCTGCGGCATGAAGGGGCGCGACAGCAGCAGGTAGCGCGCCAGCATCTGGATATAGGCGGCGATATCGCAGGCGCGCTGCACCGTCAGCGGCGTGTCCATCACGCGGACCTCGATGGTGCCGAACTCCGGCTTGGGCCGGATATCCCAGTAGAAGTCCTTCATGCTCTCGATCACGCCGGTATTGCGCATCTTCTCGAAATACGCGGTGAAGGCGTCCCACGTCAGCAGGAACGGCGCCCGCCCGCTCATCGGGAAGGCCGCGACCGAATTCAGCCGCGCCGAGGCAAAGCCGGTATCCACGCCCTGCACATAGGGCGAGGATGCCGCCAGCGCCACAAAGTGCGGCACATAGCGGCCGATGGCATGCAGCAGGAACAGCGATTCGTCGGCGCTGGGGCAGCCGATATGCACGTGCTGGCCGAACACGGTGAACTGCTTGGCCAGGTAGCCGTACAGCTCTGAGATGTACTGGTAGCGCGGCGAATCCGAGATGGTGCGGTCGGCCCACTGCTGGAACGGGTGGGTGCCGCCGCCGGCAATGCCCAGGTTCAGCGAGCGCGAGGCCGCCACCATCAGGTCGCGCATCACGGTCAGCTCTTCCAGCGCCTGCTGGTAGCTGTGGCAGATCCCGGTGCTGA
Organism: Cupriavidus sp. FW306-01-F10A; assembly: GCF_058782785.1. Lineage (NCBI taxonomy): Bacteria > Pseudomonadati > Pseudomonadota > Betaproteobacteria > Burkholderiales > Burkholderiaceae > Cupriavidus > Cupriavidus sp. FW306-01-F10A. The sequence goes on along the minus strand of NZ_JBYSYA010000015.1, from coordinate 42,337 downwards.
TCTCGATCATCGACGGGCTGATCTCCGGCTTGATGTCGCCGGCATGCTCGGCGCCCTTGAGCGCGCGCAGCAGGTCGGGCGCGAACGGGGCCAGGTCATAGTCATGCCGGTTGACCAGCTGCAGCTCCAGCTCCACGCCGAAGGTCAGCGCCTCTGAGTGCTTGAACGTTTCGAGCGACATCAGCGCCCTCCTCCATTGGCCCGGATGTCGACGCGGACTTCGCCTGCGTAGCGCAGCGCCCAGGCCGCGATCACCGGACCGAAAAGTTGTTCGATGGCCAGCGCGCACAGGATGATGGCCGCCAGCGGCTGGCCGGTACCGGGGTAGAGCCGCGCCACGTCATGCATCAGCAGGTAGGCCAGGCCCGACATCGGCGCCAGCGCCAGCCCCAGCGCCATGCACTGGCGCAGGCTCAGGCCCGAGAACGAGCCCAGCGACACCACGCCCGCCAGCTTGGCCACATGGCGCAGCACCACCAGCGCGATGGCGTAGACGCCGCCCACGGCCCAGTCCTGTGCCGTCAGCGGCAGGCCCAGCGAGACCACCATCACGATGATCAGCAGGCTGCCGGCGCTGCCGAAATGCGGCGGCCACACATGCGGCTGGTTGTCCTGGTGCTTGAACACGACACCGGCCAGCATCAGCGTCAGCGGCATCGACAATTTTAGTACCCGGGTCAGCGCCAGCGTGAACAGCACCAGGCCCACCAGCACCAGGAAGCTGTAGTGGTCGTCGGCCGACATGCGGTCATAGATGGCATGACCGAGCTTGCCCACCACCCACGCCAGCAGGCACGAGCCCACCAGCAGGTACAGCGGATGCAGCAGCGCGGCGCCAAGGTTGCCGTATTCCGAATGCAGCCAGCCGGTGGCGACCTGCACGATCGCGGCGGCGTAGATGCTGTTGAGCGCGGCCATCGCCATCAGCCGCTCGGTGACCTGCCCTTCGGCGCGCAGTTCGTTCTTGAGCTGCAGCACGATGGTGGGCGAGGTGCTGACCGCGATGCCGCCTGCCAGGATGGCCACGCCGGGCGAGGCGCCGATCCACTGCAGCACCGCCGCCACCAGCCCCCAGGTCAGCAGGCTTTCAAAGGCGCTGGTCAGCAACAGCCAGCGGTTGGCGCGCAGCCAGGTCAGCGAGAGGCGATGCCCGAGTTCGAACAAGGCCAGTGCCAGCGCCATATCGATCAGGATACGGGTCTGGTTGATCATGTTCTCGTCGACGATGCCCCGCCCCAGCATGCCGGCGCAAAGCCCCGCCGCGGCATACCCGACGATGCGCGGGCAGCGCAGCCAGCGCCGGCTCAGTTCACCGGCCAGGCCGGCGCCGACCAGCGCCAGCCCGACCCAGAACAGGCCGCCGGGCGCGAGCGGGAGGCTTGGAAAAAGTTGGCTCAGTCCATTCATGGCGACATGGTAATGTAAGCACTTCACAATCCATGTCAGTGATTGTCCGACACCGCACAAAACACGCGCACAACTTCTGTCATCTGCACGTAAAAAACGCCATCTCCAGATGGCGTTTTTTACATCCCTTACATGTTCAGACCGTTCGCCGGACCGGAGCGACGTTTCAGACGCCCCAGACTTTCCACATCGGCCGGGTTGCCTTGAGCGCGGCCTCCACCTGTGCGCACAAAGTGCGCGTCGAGCCCTGCGCGGCCCCGCGGGCACGGGCCTTTTCGAAATACCCCAGCGCGGTTTCACGCTGGTCCAAGCCAAGCGCCGACTGCACCGCGCGCAGGTACACCTCTGCATCCCAGTCGTCACGCACGGCGAAGGCGGCGACAAAGTCGGCCAGCGCGGCATCGTGGCGCCGCGCTGCGTGGTGGACCAGCCCGCGCTGCACGCGCGGGCCGGCCTGGTCCAGCGGATCGCCCTCGGTCAGCGCCACGGCCTGTTCGAACAGCGGCAGCGCGCGCTCGGGCTCGCCCGCGTCGCGCCAGACCTGGCCGAAGCGGTTGTACAGCCAGGCGTCCTCGACCAGCAGCGCGCGGCGCTGCTGGGCCTCGATCTCGGCCAGGGCATCGGTGCGGTCGTGCTCGTCCATGCCGGCCACCTGCGCCTGCAGCAGCGCGGCAAAGTGCGCGCGCGCATGCGCCATCGGGTGCGCGGCCTCGCTGCGGGCTTCCACCGGCAGCGCGTCCAGCCGGGCATCCATATGCATCATCGCGGCACGGGCGGCCTCGGTCGGCTCGGCGCCGCCCATGGCCTTCCAGGCCGCGATCATGCGGCTGAAGGCCCAGGTCACGTCGGCCGGGTTGCGCTCCAGCGGGTAGCGGTTGAGCACCTCGCCGGCCAGCTCGGCCACTTTCTGGTGCTGGCCGGCGTCGGCGTGGCAGTCGAGCAGGTCGATCCAGTGATCGATGAACTCGCTGGCGGCCATGCCCTGCTGGTGCAGCGCGATGCGCGCGTCCACGTGCGCGGCGTCGGCCGGCAGGCTGCGCGACAGCAGCCGGCACAGCAGCGAATAGACATGCGGGTCGGCATTGCCGCCGTGCGCCGCGGCATCGCCCTGGCCGGTGGCGAAATACTGGTCGAAGCGCGCCACGCCGGCACGGCCGGCCTGCACCAGCACCGGCCGCAGCGCGGCCTCGGCGGCCGGCACCTCGTCGATGAACTCGCCCAGCGCCATGGCGGCGCGGTAGTAGCCGGCACCGTCGTCGGACTGGTCGGTCAGCGTAAAGCGCAGCCACGGCTCGCGATCGGCCGGCTGGGTGCTGTCGGCGCGCTGCGCCAGCTGGTGGCGCCAGGCCAGTTCGCGTACCTGGCTCTGCGGGTCGGGCACCTGGCGCAGGTAGACCGCCAGGTCGTCCAGTGCCCCCTGGACGTCGCCCACGCCGTGGCGCAGCGGTGCACGCAGGCGGCGCGCCTCGGGGTGGTCAGGGTGCTCGGCCAGCACACGGGCGGCCTGGTCGGCGGCCACGGCGTCACCGGCTGCGGGATCGAGCTCCAGCAGATGCGGGTTGTCCAGGGCCACGCGGCCCAGGCAGACGCGCATCAGGGGCTCCACCGGCACGCCAGCGGCCTCGGCCCGGGCGATGTAGTCCGTCACCAGCGGTGCGATGTCATCTGCGCCCAGGTCGGGATTGCGGACCATCAGGTCATGCCAGTAGCGTGCCGCGGCGGCCATGTCGCCCATGCGCAGGGCGGCCAGGCCGGCGTGGAAATGCGCGGCCCATTCGCCCGTCAGCAGGCCGCTGCGCTGCGCGGCCTCATGCAGCCACGGGCGCGCCTCGGCATCGCGGCCCAGGCTCATCAGCATGGCGCCGTAGCGGTGCGCGATCACCCCGCGCGAGGCCCGGCGGTGCGGCGGCTGCAGCGGCAGCGTGTCAAGCCGCGCCAGCGCCTCGTCCAGCACCGCCAGCGCGGCGTTGGCGTCACCGTTGTCAAAGTGCAGCCGCGCCCGCAGCGTGACGAAATCAACCACCTCGGGGCGGGCCTGCGACAGCTGGTCGGCAATCTGCAGGGCTTCGGTGAAGCGCCCCTGGTTGGCTAGCCCGATGGCGTGGTCGTAGCTGGCTTCCTGCTCGGACACGTACTGCTCCTATGGATTGAAAAAATGTGCGAGTGCGGGATTATGCGCCAATGGGGGAGATACGGAATTGTCTGGGAGGCTTGCCGCCAAGCGCCCAAAAGAAAAAACGCCACCCAAAGGCAGCGTTCTCCCATAGCCAAAACCAGCCAGCAGCTTACTTCCCGCCAACCGTCTCCAGCACCGTCCACTTGCCGCCAACCACCTTATAGACAGTGATACCACCATCCTTCAGGTCGCCGCGCGCGTCATACGCCAGCGTCTTGGTGGTCACGCCCTGCATATTGGTAGCAGCCAGCACCGGCAGGTAGCGCGCCGGGTCGGTCGAGCCGGCCTTGACCATGGCCGACATCATCGCGGTGGCGCCATCGTAGGCGTACGGCGAGTAGGTCTGCACCTTCGAGCCAAAGCGCTTCTCGTACTTCTTCTCATACGTGGAGCCGCCAGGCATCTGGTCCAGCGGCAGGCCGGCCAGCGACACCACGGTGCCTTCGGCGGCCGGGCCGGCGAGCTTCAGGAAGTTGTCGGTCTTGGACATTTCGCCCGACACCAGCGGGGCCTTCATGCCAAGTTCCTTGACCTGCTTGGCCATCGGCGCGGACTGGGTCTCGGCGCCGCCGTAGAAGATGATGTCCGGGTTGCTGCGCTTGATGTTGGTCAGCACGGCCTTGAAGTCCACCGCCTTGTCGTTGGTGAACTCGCGGCGCACGATCTTGCCGCCGGCAGCCTTGGCGGCCTTCTCGAACTCGTCGGCCAGGCCCTGGCCGTAGGCGGTGCGGTCATCGACGATGGCGATGTTCTTCGCGCCCAGCTTCTTCACCACGAAGGCGCCGATCACCGAACCCTGCTGGGTGTCGGAGGTCATCATGCGGAAGGTGGTCTTGAAGCCTTGCTTGGTGTATTCCGGCGCGGTCGCCATGGCGATCTGCGGAATGCCGGCGCGGTTGTAGACCATCGACGCCGGGATGGTGGTGCCCGAGTTGAAGTGGCCAAGCATGCCCTGGATGCCGTTATCCACCAGCTTCTGTGCCACCACCGAGCCAGTCTTCGGATCGGCCTGGTCGTCTTCGGAGACCAGCACGAACTTGACTTCCTTGCCGCCGATCTTGGGCTTGGTGGCGTTCATGTCCTCGATCGCGAGGACGATGCCGTTCTGCATGTCCTTGCCGTACTGCGCCTGGCCGCCGGTCATCGGGCCGGCAAAGCCCAGCTTGATTTCCTGGGCCTGCGCGAACGCGGCGGAGGCGGCGGTCAGGCCAGCCAGGGTCAGGGCAACGGTCATTGCCGTCTTGTGGAATGTCGAGCTCATCAGATCTCCTTGGGTCCCAAATGGTGCCGATGTGGTGCCGTTGCCGGCAGTTATAGCGGTGCAGCCTGGCAGTGCCGCACCTTGCTTCAATACGCAACGGGGCGGGATCGCCGCCACCGCTGCGTGCTTCGACATGACGAGGTCCGAGGGTTGCCTCAGCCGATCGTCATCAAACTGGCATTGCCGCCCGCGGCTGCGGTGTTGACCGAAAGCGAGCGCTCGATCAACAGACGGTCGAGCGCGATATTCGGTTCACCTTGCGCCAGGCCCTGCACGCCGATGATCGGACCGGGGCGCACCGCCACCTGCTCGCACACCGTGCGCAGCTGGTCGGAATCTCCGTGGTGCAGCACCGCATCGATAGCGATGTCCGCCGCGGTCCAGTCGGCCACCATGCGGACGCGCGATTGTACGCCCTTAGGCAGGCGCGCAAACAGCCCCCGGCTGACAGGGTTTTCCGGCCATACGGCGTCTGCGCCGACGGTCAGCACGGCGCCCAGCTGCAGCGCCAGGTCGGCCTCCTGCGTGGCCAGGCACAGCACGTGCTCGCGCGGCAGCAGGGTGTAAGTGTTGCGCTCGCCGGTGGGGCCGGGCAGCGTCACGGTCAGGCCCGAGGGCGAGGCCTCGGCCAGGCGCTCGCAGGCGGCGGCTGCCGCCGGCAGCTCGGCACTGGCCCAGGCCTGGAAGGCCGCTGCGGCCTCGTCGCGCAGCGTGGCCGCCTCGGCGCCGCCGCCTGCTTCCGATGCGCGCACGCTGCGTACCACCGCATCCTGCGGGCCGACCGACAGCAGGCGGTGCAGGTACAGCGGGCCGCCCGCCTTCGGGCCGGTGCCCGACAGGCCTTCGCCGCCAAAGGGCTGCACGCCCACCACGGCGCCGACGATATTGCGGTTGACATACAGGTTGCCCACATGGGCACGGCTGACAATGTGCGAGATGGTCTCGTCGATGCGGGTATGGATGCCCAGCGTCAGGCCATAGCCGGTGGCGTTGATCTGGCTGACCATGGTGTCCAGCGCCGCGCGCGGGAAGCGCACCACGTGCAGCACCGGGCCGAACACCTCGCGCTTGAGTTCCTCGATGCTGTCCAGTTCGATCAGCGTCGGCGGCACGAAGGTGCCGTTGCGGCAGCTGGCGCCCTGCGCGGCGTTGGGGTCGGCCTGGTGGACACGGCGGCCCTTGGCGCGCATGGCATCGACATGGCGCACGATATTGCCGCGCGCTTCGTCGTCGATCACCGGGCCGACGTCGGTCGAGAGCCGGTCCGGGTTGGCCATGTTCAGTTCCTGCATGGCGCCCTTGAGCATTTCCAGCACGCGGTCGGCGACGTCTTCCTGCAGGCACAGCACGCGCAGCGCCGAGCAGCGCTGGCCGGCCGAATCGAAAGCGGAGCTGAGGACATCGCCCACCACCTGTTCAGCCAGCGCCGACGAGTCGACGATCATCGCGTTCTGTCCGCCGGTCTCCGCGATCAGCGGGATCGGGCGGCCGGCGGCGTCGAGGCGGCCGGCGACGTTGCGCTGCAGGATGCGCGCGACTTCGGTCGAGCCGGTGAACATCACACCCTTGACGCGGGCATCGCCGACCAGCGCGGCGCCCACGGTCTCGCCGCGGCCCGGCAGCAGCTGCACCGCGCCGGCCGGAACGCCGGCTTCGCGCAGCAGGCGCACGGCGGCGGCGGCGATCAGCGGGGTCTGCTCGGCGGGCTTGGCCAGCACCGGGTTGCCGGCGGCCAGCGCCGCGGCCACCTGGCCGGTGAAGATCGCCAGCGGGAAGTTCCACGGGCTGATGCAGACCACCGGGCCCAGCGGGCGGTGGGTCTCGTTGTCGAAGCTGCGGCGCACCTCGGCGGCGTAGTAGCGCAGGAAGTCCACGGCTTCGCGCACTTCGGCGATGGCGTTGGAGAAAGTCTTGCCGGCCTCGCGCATGATGATGCCCATCAGCGACTGCATCTGGGCTTCCATCAGGTCGGCGGCGCGCTCCAGCGCGGCCGCGCGCACGTCCGGCGGCGTCGCCTGCCAGATCGGCGCAGCGTTGATGGCGGCCTGCAGCGCGGCGTCGACCTCGGCCTGGCCGGCCTCGGTGACATGGCCCACCACATCGCGGTGGTCGGCCGGGTTCAGCACCGGCGTGGTGATGGCGTCGGCTGCGCGCGGTACCTCGGCGCCGAGCAGCGGCTCGGCCACGAAGCGCTCGCTGGTGCCTGCCAGCAGCGCCGACGACAGCGACGCCAGGCGATGCTCGTTCGCGAGATCGATGCCGGCCGAATTGGGGCGGCTCTTGCCGTACAGCGTGCGCGGCGACGGGATGCGCGGGTGCGGCAGGCCCAGCACGCCTTCTTCGCGGTGCATGGCCTCGACCACGGCGACCGGGTCGGCCACCAGCTCGTCCAGCGAGATGGTGTCGTCGGCGATGCGGTTCACGAATGAGGTATTGGCGCCGTTCTCCAGCAGGCGGCGCACCAGGTAGGCCAGCAGCGTTTCATGCGTGCCGACCGGCGCGTAGATGCGGCACGGGCGGTTGAACTTGCCGTCCGCGGTGGCGCCAACCACCTGGTCGTACAGCGGCTCGCCCATGCCGTGCAGGCACTGGAACTCATACTGGCCGGGATAGTAGCTGTGGCCGGCGATCTGGTAGATGGCCGACAGCGTATGCGCATTGTGCGTGGCGAACTGCGGGTAGATCGCGTCCGGCACCGACAGCAGCTTGCGCGCGCAGGCGATGTACGACACGTCGGTGTAGACCTTGCGCGTGTAGACCGGGTAGCCCTCCAGCCCGTCGACCTGGGCGCGCTTGATCTCGCTGTCCCAGTAGGCGCCCTTGACCAGGCGGATCATCAGGCGGTGGCGGCTGCGGCGGGCCAGGTCGATCAGGTAGTCGATCACGAACGGGCAGCGCTTCTGGTAGCCCTGCACCACGAAGCCGATGCCGTTCCAGCCGGCCAGCTCGGGCTCGAAGCACAGACGCTCCAGCAGGTCCAGCGAGATCTCCAGGCGGTCGGCTTCCTCGGCGTCGATATTGATGCCGATGTCGTACTGGCGTGCCAGCAGCGTCAGCGACTTCAGGCGCTCGTACAGCTCGCCCACCACGCGCTCATGCTGCGCGCGGCTGTAGCGCGGGTGCAGCGCCGACAGCTTGATCGAGATGCCCGGGCCCTCATAGATGCCGCGCCCGCGCGAGGCCTGGCCGATGGCATGGATGGCCTGCTCGTACGAGGCCAGGTAGCGCTGCGCGTCGGCCTCGGTCATGGCGGCCTCGCCCAGCATGTCGTAGGAGTAGCGGAAGCCTTCGGCCTCGTACTTGCGCGCGTTGGCCAGCGCCTCGGAAATGGTCTCGCCGGTGACGAACTGCTCGCCCATCAGGCGCATCGCCATGTCCACGCCTTTGCGGATCAGCGGCTCACCGCCCTTGCCGATGATGCGCGTGAGCGCCTTGGTCAGGCCCGATTCAGTATGGGTGGCGACCAGCTTGCCGGTCAGCAGCAGGCCCCAGGTGGCGGCGTTGACGAACAGCGACGGGCTCTGGCCCAGGTGCGACTGCCAGTTGGCGCCGCTGATCTTGTCGCGGATCAGCGCGTCGCGGGTGGCCTTGTCGGGGATGCGCAGCAGGGCCTCGGCCAGGCACATCAGCGCCACGCCCTCCTGCGACGACAGCGAGAATTCCTGGATCAGGCCCTGCACCAGGCCCTCGCGGCCGCTGCCGACCTTCTGCTCGCGCAGCCGCGTGGCCAGGGTCTTGGCCATCTTGATGGCGGCCTCGCCTTGCTGCTGCGGCAGGCGCGCCTGCTCCAGCAGCACCGGTACGCAATCGGCTTCCGGGCGGCGATAGGCAGAGGTAATGGCAGCACGCAGCACCGATTGCGGCTGGATGCTTTGGGCGAACTCCAGGAATGGCTGCGGCGCATCGCCATGGACCAGCTCGGCTCCGTCGGCGCCATCCGCGTCGGCGCTACCGGCGGCGCCGGTCTCGTGCGGCAGGTGGCCGCGCTCGATCTGCTCGAGGTAGGTGAAGATAGCCTGCTTGATCAGCCAGTGCGGCGTGCGGTCGATGGATTGGGCAACGCGCTTGAGGCGGTCGCGCGAGGCGTCGTCGAGCTTGACGCCGAGAGTGGTGGTGGCCATGCGGGCATTTCTCCGAAAGACTGGAGCCGCCGCCGGTGCTACCTCGTCCATGCCGGCAGGCACGGGCGCGCGACCGGCCGCAGCCTGTGAGCTGGCGCGATCTTACTCCCGAAAATCACCAAGGTGCAACCAAGTGCAACCCTATCGAAAACCCTAATATCAGGGTTGCACCTTTCACTGCCACGCCAGCTGGCTCAGATCCGCAACGGATCGATCTCAAGCTGCCAGTGCACCCCTTTTGCCTCCGTCCCCACATCTGCGAAAGTCTGCACCCACTCAGCCACAAAGCGTTGCAGCACCGGCCGCGAGGTGGCCTCAACCAGCATCTGCGCACGCTCCCGGTTGAAGATGCGCACCATCGACATCGGCACCGGATCGTGCAGTTGCACCTCGGCCGCCAGCTCGCAGGTTTTAGCATGCCGGCGCGCCACTTCCAGGAACCGCAGCGCGCGCTCCAGTTGGCCGTGGTCGGCAGTTACCAGCACCTGGTAGCAGAACGGGGGCAACCCGGCCTGGCGCCGCTCGCGCAACTGGCTGGCCGCGAATCCATCATAGTCGTGGCGCGTCAGCGCCTGCAATGCCGGGGTGTCCGGGTAGCGCGTCTGGATCAGCACCTCGCCGGGCCGGCCGGCCCGCCCTGCCCGGCCGGCGACCTGCATCAGCGAGGCGAACAGGTGCTCGGCGGCTCGGAAGTCGTGGCTGAACATGGCCGCGTCCGGATGGACGATGCCGACCAGGGTCACGCGCTGGAAGTCGTGCCCCTTGGCCACCATCTGCGTGCCCACCAGGATGTCGACTTCACCGGCATGGACCTCGTCGAACATGGCCTGCGCGCTGCCCTTGCGGCGCGTGGAATCTGCGTCGATGCGGGCGATGCGGGCCTGCGGGAAGCGGGTCGCCAATGCCTCTTCGATACGCTGCGTGCCGCGCCCCAGCGGCGCGATGTCGACGTTGCCGCAGTCCGGGCAGTGGTGCGGCACCGGCGCCTCCAGGCCACAGTGGTGGCAGCGCAGGCGCCGCTCGGGGCGGTGCAGCACCAGGTAGGCCGAGCAGCGCGCGCAGCCCGACAGCCAGCCGCAGCTGTCACAGGCAACCACCGGCGCGTAGCCGCGGCGGTTCAGGAACAGCAGGCTCTGCTCGCCGCGCGCCAGGCGCGCGTCGATGGCTTCCAGCAGCGGCACCGACAAGCCTTCGAACAGCGCGCGCTGGCGCTGGCGCTCGTGGTTCAGGTCGACCAGGCGCACCGTCGGCAGGGTCGCTTCGGCCTGGGCGCGCTCGCGCAGCACCAGCTTGCGGTAAGTGCCCTGCCCGGCCCGCCACCAGGTCTCCATCGACGGCGTGGCCGAACCCAGCACCACGGCAATGCCGCGCTGCTTGGCGCGCCACACCGCCAGGTCGCGCGCGGAGTAGCGCAGCCCTTCCTGCTGCTTGTAGGAAGTGTCGTGTTCCTCGTCGACCACGATCAGCGCCAGCGCCGGCAGCGAGGCCATCACCGCCATGCGCGTGCCCAGCACGATGCGGGCCTCGCCGCGGTGCGCGGCCAGCCACTGCAGGCTGCGCTCCTGGTCAGCCAGGCCGCTGTGCAGCACCGCCAGCGGCAGGTGCGGGAAGCGTGCGGCGATGCGGGCCTGCAGTTGCGGGGTCAGGTTGATTTCAGGCACAAGCATCAGCACCTGGGCCTGGGGATCGCGTTCGAGCAGCGCCTGCATCGCATGCAGGTAGACCTCGGTCTTGCCGCTGCCGGTCACCCCGTGCAGCAGGAACGGCGCGAAGCCCTCGGCCTCGGCAATCGCCTGCACCGCGGCGCGCTGCTCGTCGTGCAGCGGCGGCGCGGCCGATGGCGGCTGTGCGGGGTCGGTCGGCAGCAGGGGGCGCGCGGTGCGGCTGGCCTCGACCCAGCCGGCGGCCTGCCATTCGGCCAGCCGGGCAGGTGCCGCCGCGCACAGCACGCGGGCGTCGGCCAGCGTCAGCGGCTCGGCCGCGGCGGCGCGCTCGGCCAGCGCCTGCACCAGCGCGCGCACGCTGCGTGCGCGTGGCGGCACGGCAGCCAGCAAGGCCTCTGCATGCCCGGGCAGCAGGCGGTATTCGTCGGTGCGGGCACGCTGGGCCAGGCCTGGCCAGCCCTCGGGCTCGCGCAAGGCCGGCGGCAAGGCCGGCAGCATCACTTCGCCCAGGCGGCGCTGGTAGTAGCGCGCGGCAAAGGCGGCCAACCCGATCCAGTCGGGCTGCAGCGGCGGCAGCCAGTCCAGGCGCTGCGCCACCGGGCGCAGCCGGTCGGCGGGCACATCGGAGCTGTCGGCGTACGCCACCGCCACGCCGACCATGCTGCGGCGGCCGAACGGCACCACCACCAGGTCACCCGGGGCGACCTCTGGCCTGGCGAGATAGTCGAAGCAGTCGTCGGCGGGGGTGTCCAGCGCGACCCTTATGACTGGCTGCGCGGCGGCTGACGGCATCACGGCGCCCATCGCCGTGCTGCCCCCGACCAGCGGAAGCGCGCCGCTAGCTGGCGCCATGCGGCCCTTCCTGGTGCACCGCCTTTGCGCAACCTTTGTGCAACGGGCGCCTGGCGCAATAAGAGTGGAAATCTAGTGTGCGGCGCAACATCAACTTAAAGTAAAACTTCAAATGTGGCCCTAAGTCGATGATAGATGACTGGTTTTCCACTAATTCCACCGCCCCTGTGGATAACTTTGTTGAAAAGTCGCACTGGCTGGCCGGGAAGCCCCGCGAAACAAGGGATCCACCGGCATCGGGCCTTCCTTTGCAATTCTTCCAAATCCTTAAAAATCAAGGGCTTGCAAACATCCCCCGGATAGGTTAGGGAATAACCCTGTCCCGCACTGCGGCAAACCTATCGGTGTGCATAAGTCAAGTACCGCCAGTCAAGTCCGAGCACCTTTTTGGCGAATGCTGGCGAAAAAGTTAACTTGACAGGGTCCGGCGGCGCGGCTCCCGCAGCACTGGGTACGGCGGCGCGCCGGTGCGCTGCAGCGCAGGGCACCGCAGCAGCAGCCAGACCGGCCGCATACTGTCATCGTCACTTCTGCTCGGCGCGCAGCTTGCGGCTGTGGCGATGCACTTCCTCCACCAGCACCGAGACGTTCTCCGGCGGCGTGAACTGCGAGATGCCGTGGCCCAGGTTGAACACGTGGCCATCACTGCCCCCGGCGGCGGCATAGCTGTCCAGCACGCCGCGCACCTGCTCGCGGATCGCGGCCTCAGGGGCGAACAGCACGGTCGGGTCGATATTGCCCTGCAGCGCCACGCGCCCGCCGGTGCGACGGCGCGCTTCGGCCAGGTTGACGGTCCAGTCCAGCCCGATCGCGTCGGCGCCGGTGTCAGCCAGCGCCTCGAGCCACAGGCCGCCGCCCTTGGTAAAGACGATCGCGGGCACCTGCTGGCCATCGTGCTCGCGCTTCAGGCCGGCCAGCACGCGGCGCATATAGGCCAGCGAGAATGCCTGGTACATGCCGTCGGCAAGCGCCCCGCCCCAGGTGTCGAAAATCATCACGGCCTGCGCGCCGGCTTCGATCTGGGCATTCAGGTATGCCGTCACCGCCTGGGCGTTGATCTCGAGAATGCGGTGCATCAGGTCCGGGCGGCCGTACATCATCGCCTTGACCGTGCGGAAGTCGTCCGAGCCGCCGCCTTCGACCATGTAGCAGGCCAGCGTCCAGGGGCTGCCGGAGAAGCCGATCAGCGGCACGCGCTGGCGGCCGTCCTGGACCAGTGCGCGGCGGATCTCGCTTACCGCGTCAAAGACATACTGCAGCGACGCCATGTCCGGCACGGCCAGTTTCTGCACGTCGGCTTCGGTGCGCAGCGGATGGGCAAAGCGCGGGCCCTCGCCCTGCGCGAACGACAGGCCCAGGCCCATCGCGTCGGGCACGGTCAGGATGTCGGAAAAGAGAATCGCCGCGTCCAGCGGATAGCGGTCCAGCGGCTGCAGTGTCACTTCCGTGGCGTAGGCCGGGTTCTTGGCCAGCCCGAGGAAGCTGCCGGCGCGGGCGCGCGTGGCGTTGTACTCGGGCAGGTAGCGGCCCGCCTGGCGCATCAGCCACAGCGGCGTGTAGTCGGTCGGCTGGCGGCGCAGCGCGCGCAGGAAGGTATCGTTCTGCAGTGCGGTCATGGTCATCCTCGTAAGACCGCCATTCTAAGGGATGGCTGCGGCTGGATGCCGCTCAGACGTCGTCGATCATCCCGGCGAAGGCCGCTGCGGCACGCCGCATCCATTCGCGCGCGCGTTCGGCATCGGGCTGCAACCGTGCGAAGCCGTGGGTCATGCCACTGGCCTCGATGGTGACCACCGGGGCGTCGTGGCGCACCAGGAAGTCGGCATAGGCCAGGCCGTCGTCGCGCAGCACGTCGTGCGCGGCCACCATCAGCACGGTGGCGGGCGGGCGCACCGGCGGCGCGGCCATCAGGTGCACGCGGGGGTCGGGGTGGGCGGCGCCCTGCGCCAGGGCCTCGGCGCCGATGAACTGGGTCCAGAACCAGGCCATCTCATCACGCGTCAGGCCGGGACCGTCGGCAAAGGCGCGGTAGCTTTCGGTGCTGAGCACTGGTGCCGTCACCGGATAGACCAGCAGCTGCGCATCGACCTGCACCGCGCCGCCGCCGTTGAGCTGCTGCGCTGCCTGCGCCGCCAGGTGGCCGCCGGCGCTGTCGCCCGCCACGGCCAGGAAATCGGTCGCCAGCCCGAGTGCCTGGCGTTGCCCGGCGAACCACTGCACCGCCTCGGCAGCATCGTCGCAGGGAGCCGGGAACGCGTGCTCGGGAGCGAGGCGGTAGTCGACGCTGGCCACCGCGCAGCCCGTGTCGGCCGCGAGCAACGCTGCAACCGTATGGTGCGTCTGCGGCGAGCCAATCACCCAGCCGCCACCGTGGAAGTAGACCACCAGCCGCGGCGCGGTCTCGCCGGCCGGGCGGAACAGCCTGGCGTCCAGCGAGCGGCCGGGGAGTGCAAGCTCCAGGTCCTGCACTGTGATGCCTGGCGGATCCGGCAACAGCGACGCCGCCGCGATCTCGGCAAAACGGGCCCGCTGCGCGGGAATGTCGGCCGGCGCGGGCGCATTGGCGTAGCGCCCCGCCAGGCGGCGGTAATAGGCAAGCAGTTGCGGATCGATGGCCATGATTGGCGGCTGAAGGGAAAGCGAAAAGTAGAAGCGGCGCCTGACGGGAATCAGTCCAGCCCGAGCTGGCGCGTCAGCTCGACCTTGCTGCAGCAATCCTGCACCGCCAGCAGGCCGGCATCAGAAGCACGGCGCACGGCCTGGTCGTTGACGATGCCCAACTGCAGCCAGACCCCCTGCGCGCCAATGGCGATGGCCTCATCGACCACGCCCGGCGTTTCCTCGGCACGGCGGAAGATGTCGACCCACGCGATGGGGCTGCCTGCCGCCGTGGCCGCGTCGGCGGCTTCGCGCAGCGTGGCGTGGCAGGTCTCGCCCAGAATGCGCTCGCCGGCGTGGCGCGGATTGACCGGCACGATCCGGAAGCCGTGGTCCTGCAGGAATTCCGCAACCTCATGGCTTGGACGCTCCGGGCGGTCGGACAGGCCGACCACGGCCACGGTCTTCCTCGCCAGCATGGCTTGTATGGCTTGCTGCATTTCAGGACGCATTGCATCTCCGGGTGGACAAGGGCCCGCGGACATGCAAAAACGCAACGCGAAGGCCACAGGCGTCCTGAATCGTAACCGGAATTGTCACGCAGAGATTGGTGGGGGAACGAACACGGAAATCGTGGCGTTAAAGATAAGACAACGGCATGTTTTATCGGCTAACGTGACGTGAACGCGTGAAAATATGCCGAACACGCCAGATCCTGATGCGTCAAGCTTTCAACTTCTTGCAAAACGATACATTTTGTTACTGCCATGCCGGGGAGTTTCCCCCACAATACATTGACACACCCGGTGTCCGGCGTGTGGCGCCCCGGTAAATAAGGCTGTGCAGACTTAAAGGGGTGTGGTGAAGAAAGCCTTTTTAAAGCGTTTCTGGCAGTAACCCGATTTTCCGATCCAGCAGATCGCCGCTGGACCGGAGCACCAGGCAGACCTTTGCAGCGCGTGGCCTTTGCGGCCTCTGGTCGGATATTGGATATCCGTTGCGCCTTGATTGTCGACCTGGACCGAACCCGTTCCTTCGAATTGACCCCTCGAAGGGATTTTCCCGTCCGCGCGGAGCCTCCCCGGCCCGCGCGCTTTTTTTTGTCCAGGCGGGATAAAAGCATATCGCCACGCCAAAAAAAAGGCAGCCGCATGGCTGCCTTTTTTCATTGTCGCGCCAGAAAAACAACAGCGCGACAAGCCACTAATTGCTTACTTCTTACGACGCAGGCGGGCGATGGCAGCCAGTTGGGCAGCCGCCACGGCGAGCTCGCTCTGAGCGCGTGCCAGATCCAGATCGCTGCTCTGGTTCTGCATCAGCTCTTCGGCAGCACGCTTGGCTTCCTGCGCCTTGGCTTCGTCCAGGTCGCCACCGCGGATAGCGGTGTCGGCCAGCACCGTGACGTGCTTGGGCTGGACTTCGAGAATGCCGCCGGCAACGAACACGAACTCTTCGCTGCCGTCTTCCTTCTCGATCCGCACCGCACCCGGCTGGATGCGCGTGATCAGCGGCGTGTGGCCCGGCAGAATGCCCAGCTCACCCGACTCGCCCGGCAGCGCAACGAACTTCGCCTGGCCGGAGAAGATCGACGCTTCCGCGCTGACGACGTCTACAAGAATGGTTGCCATATCAGATCCTTTCTCCAATCGCTTCGCTCAGACGGCCGGACGCGCAAGGCGGCCGGCCATCACTCCCACCGCCAGGCGGGAGTGACGAGCAAGGCTTACTGGAGCTTCTTGGCCTTTTCGAAGGCTTCGTCGATCGAGCCGACCATGTAGAACGCCTGCTCGGGCAGGTGATCGCACTCGCCGTCCACCAGCATCTTGAAGCCGCGGATGGTTTCCTTCAGCGGCACGTACTTGCCCGGCGAACCCGTGAACACTTCCGCCACGTGGAACGGCTGCGACAGGAAACGCTGGATCTTACGGGCGCGGTTCACGGCCAGCTTGTCTTCCGGCGACAGTTCGTCCATGCCCAGAATCGCGATGATGTCGCGCAGTTCCTTGTAGCGCTGCAGGGTCTGCTGAACACGGCGGGCCACTTCGTAGTGTTCCGTGCCGACGACCTGCGGGTCCAGCTGGCGCGAGGTCGAATCCAGCGGATCCACTGCCGGGTAGATACCCAGCGCAGCGATGTCACGCGACAGCACCACGGTCGAGTCCAGGTGCAGGAAGGTGGTTGCCGGCGACGGGTCGGTCAAGTCATCCGCAGGCACGTACACGGCCTGGATCGACGTGATCGAGCCGGTCTTGGTCGACGTGATACGTTCCTGCAGCTTGCCCATTTCTTCAGCCAGCGTCGGCTGGTAGCCAACGGCCGAAGGCATACGGCCCAGCAGTGCGGACACTTCGGTACCGGCCAGCGTGTAGCGGTAGATGTTGTCCACGAAGAACAGGATGTCACGGCCTTCGTCACGGAAGCGCTCGGCCATGGTCAGGCCGGTCAGCGCCACGCGCAGACGGTTGCCCGGCGGCTCGTTCATCTGGCCGAACACCATGGCCACCTTGTCGAGCACGTTCGAGTCCTTCATTTCGTGGTAGAAGTCGTTCCCTTCACGGGTACGCTCGCCCACGCCGGCGAACACCGACAGACCGCTGTGCTGCTTGGCGATGTTGTTGATGAGCTCCATCATGTTGACGGTCTTGCCCACGCCGGCGCCACCGAACAGGCCCACCTTGCCGCCCTTTGCGAACGGGCAGACCAGGTCAATCACCTTGATGCCGGTTTCCAGCAGGTCAACCGACGGCGACAGTTCGTCGAACTTCGGGGCCTTCTGGTGAATCGCGCGCAGCTCGTCCGAAGCGATCGGGCCGGCTTCGTCGATCGGGCGACCCAGCACGTCCATGATGCGGCCCAGCGTGCCGTGACCGACCGGCACCGAAATCGGGGCGCCGGTGCTCTTCACTTCCATACCGCGGCGCAGACCGTCCGACGAGCCCAGGGCGATGGTACGCACCACGCCGTCACCGAGCTGTTGCTGGACTTCGAAGGTCAGGCCCTTTTCGGCGAACGAGGCGTCGCCGGAGTCTTCCAGCACGAGCGCGTCGTACACCTTCGGCATTGCGTCACGGGGGAACTCGATGTCCACCACGGCGCCAATACACTGCACAATATTTCCGATACTCATTTCGTATCTCCGATAGCTTGAATTCGTGACGCCTTAGACCGCAGCTGCGCCGCTGACGATTTCCGACAGTTCCTTGGTAATCGCGGCCTGACGGGTCTTGTTGTAGACCAGTTGCAGTTCGCCGATCACGTTCTTGGCGTTGTCGGACGCAGCCTTCATGGCCACCATGCGCGCCGATTGCTCGGACGCCATGTTCTCGGCCACGGCCTGGTACACCAGCGCCTCGACGTAGCGGACGAGCAGCTCTTCCACTACGGTCTGGGCGTCGGGCTCGTAGATGTAATCCCACGAGTAGGCGCGCTTCTCTTCTTCGGTCTGAACCAGCTTGTCGGCGGCGAGCGGCAGCAGCTGCTCGACCATCGGTTCCTGCTTCATCGTATTGATGAACTTGGTGTACGCCAGGTACACCGCGTCGACCTCACCATTGGTGAAGGCATCGAGCTGGACCTTGATCGCGCCGATCAGCTTTTCCAGATGCGGGGTGTCACCGAGGTGCACCACGTGCGAGATCACCTTGGCACCGACGCGGCCCAGGAACTGCATGCCCTTGGTGCCGATGGCGGTGGCTTGCACGTCCACGCCGCGGCCCTGCAGGGTCTTCAGTTCATTGGTGACGGCACGCAACACGTTCGTGTTCAGGCCGCCGCACAGCCCCTTGTCGGTCGTGACCACGATCATGCCGACGCGCTTGACTTCGCGTTCCTGCATGAACGGGTGCTTGAACTCGGGGTTGGCCGTAGCCAGGTGCGCGGCAATGTTGCGCACCTTCTCGGCGTAGGGACGGGCACTGCGCATCCGCTCCTGCGCCTTGCGCATCTTGGACGCGGCGACCATCTCCATCGCCTTGGTGATCTTGCGCGTGTTCTGCACGCTCTTGATCTTGGTTCGAATCTCTTTCGTTCCGGCCATATCTTCCTCTCCATCCGAACCAGCGCCGCGCCGGCGTGAGCCAGGCGCGGCGGCGGTGTCGTGGAATCACGCGGTTAGAACGCGGCGGACTTCTTGAAATCCTCGACAGCGGCACGCAGGGCGGCTTCATCTTCCTTCGAGAGCTGCTTGGTCTCTTCGATGCGGTTGATGAGATCTGCGTACTTGGTCTTCAGATGGTCGTGCAGGCCCTTCTCGAACGGCAGAATGTCCTTCACTTCCACGTTGTCGAGGAAGCCGTTGTTGGCGGCGAACAGCGACGCGGCCAGCTGCCACACTTGCAGCGGCTGGTATTGCGGCTGCTTGAGCAGTTCGGTCACGCGGCGGCCGCGCTCGAGCTGCTTGCGGGTGGCATCGTCCAGGTCCGAGGCGAACTGCGCGAACGCAGCCAGCTCACGATACTGGGCCAGGTCGGTACGGATACCGCCGGACAGGTTCTTCACCACCTTGGTCTGGGCTGCACCACCGACACGCGACACCGAGATACCGGCATTGATAGCGGGGCGGATACCAGCGTTGAACAGGTCGGTTTCCAGGAAGATCTGGCCGTCCGTGATCGAGATCACGTTGGTCGGCACGAACGCGGACACGTCGCCGGCCTGCGTTTCGATCACCGGCAGCGCGGTCAGCGAACCGGTCTTGCCCTTGACGGCGCCGTTGGTGAACTTCTCGACGTAGTCGGCGTTCACGCGGGCAGCACGCTCCAGCAGGCGCGAGTGCAGGTAGAACACGTCGCCCGGGTAGGCTTCGCGGCCCGGCGGGCGGCGCAGCAGCAGCGACACCTGGCGGTAGGCCCAGGCTTGCTTGGTCAGGTCGTCATAGACGATCAGCGCGTCTTCG
Source organism: Cupriavidus sp. FW306-01-F10A (assembly GCF_058782785.1). Classification (NCBI taxonomy): domain Bacteria; kingdom Pseudomonadati; phylum Pseudomonadota; class Betaproteobacteria; order Burkholderiales; family Burkholderiaceae; genus Cupriavidus; species Cupriavidus sp. FW306-01-F10A. The sequence goes on along the minus strand of NZ_JBYSYA010000015.1, from coordinate 23,364 downwards.
CCGCGGTCGCGGAAGTACTCGCCCATGGTGCAGCCGGCGTACGGTGCCAGGTACTGCATGGCGGCCGAGTCCGAAGCGGCGGCGGCCACGACGACGGTGTATTCCATCGCGCCGTGCTCTTCCAGCTTGCGCACCACGTTGGCGATCGTCGAAGCCTTCTGGCCGACTGCCACGTACACGCAGAAGACGCCCTTGCCCTTCTGGTTGATGATGGCGTCGACAGCGACAGCGGTCTTGCCGGTCTGGCGGTCGCCAATGATCAGCTCACGCTGGCCACGGCCGATCGGCACCATCGCGTCGATCGACTTCAGGCCGGTCTGCACCGGCTGGCTCACCGACTGACGCGCGATCACGCCCGGGGCGACCTTCTCGATCACGTCCGTTTCCTTGGCGTTGATCGGGCCTTTGCCGTCGATCGGCTGGCCCAGCGTGTTGACCACGCGGCCCAGCAGTTCCTTGCCCACCGGCACTTCCAGAATGCGGCCGGTGCACTTCACCGTGTCGCCTTCGGAAATATGTTCGTACTCACCCAGCACCACGGCGCCGACCGAGTCGCGCTCGAGGTTCAGCGCGAGGCCGAAGGTGTTGCCGGGAAATTCCAGCATCTCGCCCTGCATCACGCCGGACAGGCCATGCACGCGGCAGATGCCATCGGTCACGGAGATCACCGTGCCGGTATTGCGCACTTCAGCTTCAGCGCCAAGGCCCGAGATGCGGGACTTGATCAGCTCGCTGATTTCTGAGGGGTTCAGTTGCATCACAATGCTCCTAATTCTTCAATCCGTCGGCCGGTGCGGTCAGGCGGTCAGCGTGGCTTGCATGGCAGCCAGGCGCGAACGCACGGAGGTGTCGAGCACTTCGTCGCCGACCTTGACGCTCACGCCGCCGATCAGGGACGGGTCCACCGCCACCTGCGCGTACAGCTTGCGGCCGAACTTGCGTTCGAGTGCAGCGACCAGGTCGTTCAACTGCGAACCTTCCAGCGGGAATGCGCTGGTGATCTCGACATCCGACGACCCTTCGCGGGCGTTCTTGAGCACATGGAACTGCTCGGCGATTTCCGGCATCACCGTCAGGCGGCCGTTATCCACCAGCAGCTTGACGAAGCGGCGAGCCTCGTCATTCAGCGGGGACTTCAGCACCGACAGGAACAGTTCGGCCAGCTTGTCGCCGGGAACGTTCGGATCGCCGGCTACCGCCTTCATGTCGGGATTGGCAGCAACCTGCCCCATCTCCAACACCAGCTCGGACCATGCACCCAGGTTGCCTGCGCTCGATTCACTGGCGACGCGGAACAGCGCCTCAGCGTAGGGACGGGCAATGGTTGCGGTTTCAGCCATGATTAGAGCTCAGCCTTGAGTTGATTGAGCAGGTCGGTGTGGACCTGCGCGTTCACTTCACGCTTGAGGATCTGCTCGGCACCCTTGACGGCCAGCACGGCAACCTGGTCACGCAGTGCTTCGCGTGCGCGGGTAACCTGCTGTTCTGCTTCGGCCTTGGCCTGGGCAATGATGCGTGCGGCTTCTGCCTGGGCGTTTTGCTTGATCTCGTCTGCCGTCAGCTGGGCGCGCTTCTCGGCGTCAGCGACGCGTTGTGCACCCTCGGTGCGGGCTTCGGCCATAGCCTGGTCCACACGCTTGTTGGCGAGTTCGAGCTCGGCCTTGCCCTTCTCGGCAGCGGCGAGGCCATCGGCGATCTTCTTTGCGCGTTCGTCGAGCGCCTTCACCAGCGGCGGCCAAATGAATTTGGCAACAACCCACCACAGGATGAAGAACACGACCATCTGCGCAAAAAACGTTGCGTTCAGATTCATGGTGTGTTCCTTTCGGTAATCAAACTACAGATAAATGCACAAAAGGCGGCCAGGCTGGTGGCCCGCGCCGCCCGTCAGCATCATGCAGACCGAAAAGAATTACTTGATGACAGCCAGCAGCGGGTTGGCGAAGGCGAACAGCATTGCAACGCCCACGCCGATCAGGAATGCCGCGTCGATCAGGCCAGCCAGCAGGAACATCTTGGTTTGCAGCGGGTTCATCAGCTCGGGCTGACGTGCGCAGGCTTCGATGTACTTGCCACCCATCAGGGCGATACCCAGGCAGGCGCCGATAGCGCCCAGGCCGATGATGATGCCGATACCGATGGCGGTCAGACCCTGGATGTTGGCGAGAAATTCTTGCATGACGACTCCTTTAATTTAGAGAGACTTAGAACCAAAAAACCAAAAAACCAAAAACCGAAAATCAGTGGTGATCGTGAGCCTGGCCGATGTACACCAGCGTCAGCATCATGAAGATGAAGGCCTGGAGCAGGACGATCAGGATGTGGAAGATCGCCCATACCGCGCCCGCCAGCACGTGGCCGACAAAGCCCAGTGCGGACAGGTCGGCGCCGAACGTCCAGATCGAACCCAGCAGCGCGATCAGCAGGAACACGAGTTCGCCGGCGTACATGTTGCCGAACAATCGCATGCCGAGCGAAACGGCCTTGGCCAGGAATTCGATCAGGTTCAGGACCAGGTTGAACGGGGCCAGGTACCACTTGGCGCCGAACGGGGCCGAGAACAGTTCGTGCATGAAGCCGCCGGTGCCCTTGATCTTGAAGCTGTAGTAGATCATCAGCACCAGCACCGAGCACGACATGCCCAGCGTGCCGTTCAGGTCGGCCGTGGCCACTGCGCGGTGGTGGGGGATGTGCAGGTGGAAGATGCCGAGGACTTGATTCAGGCCATTGACCCAGTCCACCGGGATCAGGTCGATCGCGTTCATCATGGTGATCCAGCAGAACACCATCAGCGCCAGCGGCGCGATCCACGAACGGTCGCCGTGGATGATGCCCTTGGCCTGGTCGTCGACCATCTCGACGATCATCTCGACGAAGGCCTGGAAGCGGCCCGGCACGCCGGCGGTGACGCGGCGCGCGGCAGCGTACAGGAACAGCACGGCGATGGCGCCGCACAGCACGGACCAGAACACCGTGTCGTAGTTGAGCACGGAGAAATCGACCACCGACGCTTGCTTGCCGCCGACCGAGTTCAAGTTCTGCAAGTGTTCGGCGATATAGCCGGAGGGTGTCAGCGCGTGTTCGGCGCCTTGGGTAGCATCAGACATGTCGATACGAACGGTATATTGCGAAATCTTCGGGCCGCGCGCCGCCACTGTCTGGCCAACGCCCGGTACGCAACTTGCATTGCCTTCGGCAGATTCGCCGGTCACCGCAATGCAAGCGGGGTCCAACCTTGGCCGTGTCCGGTGTCACCACTGTGAAACCGGCACGGCAAATCTTGATATTCCGTCTTGGTGCCCCACTTCCGGATGAAGCACCGTCTTCGAGCGGCTGGCCTAGCGGATCACCAGAGCCACCACCAAATATGTCTTTAGCGCCAGCAGGAACGTGACCAGCATCGGCACCCAACGCAGATCCCGGTACAGCACCACCACCAGCACCAGCAGAGCTGCCGTGCCAAAGACCTTGATCGCCTCGCCCAGGACCAGTCCGCCGACCGAAGCCCGGTCGCGCGCCAGCCACAGGCGGAACGCGAAGAACCCGCTCGGCACGAAGCACACCATGCCGCCGAACAGCGCCGACCAGCCATACGGGCCGGCCTCGTTCGCGAACAGCGCCCAGCACAGCGCCGACAGCAGGGTGACCATCACCTGCGCCAGGACAACCTTGCCCGGGGTCATGCGCGAAGGGCGCAACGCGCGCTCACCAAACAGCGTCACCGCCTCGGCGTGCGACAGCGGATCGACAGCCTCTTCCTCACGGTCTGCGCCTTCTTTCCAGTCGTCCCAGTCATCTTCCTGACGGGACCCGGCGCCTCGCTGCTGACGGTCTTGAACCACTACTGCTCGCCTTATTCCAGGCCGGAACTTTTCGGCCCGACCAGAATTCAAACCGCACGATTTTAAGGGGAACTACTGATTCGCGTCAATCTGCTTACATTTAGCTTGCAGCGCGTTGCGCACAACGGTTGCCATCACGAAGCCATGATGGCTTCACAAAAATTGCGCAGCAATAATGTTTGACGTAATTGGATTGCGCAGCGAACCCTGCGCATGATGAGGGATTACCGGGTACGCCGTACGTATACCGGTCCCGGGAGCGGACACTGCAGCGTACACGCAACAGTCATCGCCGCAATGGCCGTTAATCGCACCGAATTGCGCACGCGAAGTTACGCGCGCCTTGGCATCCTGCCTCAGGCGACCTTCTGCTTTTCAGTCGATTCGCGCAGCCGCACGAGCACGCCTTCAAGCGCGTCGTTGTCGCTGAAGTGGATGGTGAGCTGGCCCTTGCCGCGCGCGCCCAGCTTGATCTGCACATCGAGGCCCAGCGCATCGGACAGTTCTTCTTCCAGCCGTGCCACGTCGCGCACGTTGTTGGCGCCCTTCTGCTTGAGCGACTTCAGGTCGAACGGCTTGAGCGTGGACGCCACCAGCTTTTCGGTCTCGCGCACCGACAGCCGCTTGTTCACGATCTGGTTGGCCAGCGTGATCTGGTTGGCGCCGTCCACCGCCAGCAGCGCGCGCGCGTGGCCCATGTCGAGGTCGCCCGCCATCAGCATGGTCTGCACCGGCGCGGCCAGGTTCAGCAGGCGCAGCAGGTTCGACACCGCGCTGCGCGAACGGCCGACCGACTCGGCCGCCTGCTCATGCGTGAAACTGAACTCGCGGATCAGCCGCATGATGCCCTGCGCTTCTTCCAGCGGATTCAGGTCTTCGCGCTGGATGTTCTCGATCAGCGCCATCGCGGCCGCGGCTTCATCGGCCACGTCCTTCACCAGCACCGGCACCTTGTCCAGGCCCGCGAGCTTGGATGCGCGGAAGCGCCGCTCGCCCGCGATGATTTCATAGCGGTCCGGCTCGGCCACGCGGCGCACCAGGATCGGCTGCATCAGGCCCTGCGCGCGGATGCTGGCGGCCAGTTCCTGCAGCGCGCCTTCATCCATGCGCGTGCGCGGCTGGTACTTGCCCGGCTGCAACTGGTTCAGGCGCAGCACGGTGGGCGCACCCTCCTGCTTCACCGATTCAACGATTTCGGCCGGCCCGCCCAGCAACGCTTCAAGGCCGCGGCCCAGGCCCTTTTTCTTTGCAGTGCTCATGCTTGCCCTCTCCTTCAGCCCAGCTGCCTGACGCGCGCGATCATCTCGGCGCCGAAATCCAGGTACGCCTTGGCGCCCTTCGATGACGGATCGAACGCGACGCCCGGCATGCCATAGGACGGTGCCTCGGCCAGCCGCACATTGCGCGGGATCAGGGTCTTGAAGACCTTCTCACCGAAGTGCGATTCCAGCTGCGCCGACACCTGCTGCTGCAGCGTGACGCGCGGATCGAACATGACGCGCAGCAGGCCGATCACCTGCAGGTCGCGGTTCAGGTTGGCATGCACCTGCTTGATGGTGTTGACCAGGTCCGACAGCCCTTCCAGCGCGAAATACTCGCACTGCATCGGCACGATCACGCCATGCGCGGCGCACAGGCCGTTCAGCGTCAGCAGCGACAGCGACGGCGGGCAGTCGATCAGCACGAAGTCATATTCGTCATTGACCTCTGCGATGGCCTGCCTGAGGCGGCGCTCGCGCTGGTCCAGCTCGACCAGTTCCACTTCCGCGCCGGCCAGTTCGCGGTTGGCGGGCAGCACATCGTACCTGCCGGTCTCGGAACGCTGGCGCGCCTGCTTGATGCTGGCCAGGCCGACCAGCACCTGGTACACGCTGTGCTCCAGCGCCTGCTTGTCGATGCCCGAACCCATCGAGGCATTGCCCTGCGGGTCCAGGTCGACCAGCAGCACGCGCTGGTCCTGCGCGGCCAGGCCGGCGGCGAGGTTCACCGTGGTGGTGGTCTTGCCTACCCCGCCCTTCTGGTTTGCGATCACGAATACCTTGGCCATAAGCTACTGAGGCTCCTGCTTCAATTCATCCGGCCAGCGCGGGGCTGGCAGTTCGCGGCGCTGCACGCAGCGCCGCGGCGTACGTCATGCGTGGGCGCTTGCGCGCCGCGACAGCACCACCAGGTGGCGCTCGGCATCCAGCCCGGGCACGGTGATGCGGGGCACCGCATCGACCTGCCATTGCGCCATCAGCCCGGCAGCTTCCATGCGGTCCAGCTCGGCCTGTGGATAAACCCCCTTCATGGCGATCAGCTTGCCGTGCGGTGCAAGGAGCTGGCCCGACAGGTTCACGAAATCAGTCAGTTCCGCAAACGCGCGCGAGGTGATCACAGCAAAGCCGCTGGCATCGTCGAGCTTCTCCACCGGCCCCCAATGCGCCGCGGCATTGGAAAGCCCGAGTTGCGCACGGCACTGGGTCAGGAAGGCGGTCTTCTTCTGCACGATGTCCACCATCAGCACCGACACGTCGGGACAGGCGATGGCCAGCGGCAGGCCGGGCATGCCGCCGCCCGAGCCCACGTCCAATACCCTGCCCCGCGCCGGCGTGCCTACCTCTGCGGCGCGCGCGGCTTTGGCCAGTGCCGGCACAGCGGCGAGCGAGTCCAGCATGTGATGCGTAAGCATCTCATCGGGGTGGCGGATTGCGGTCAGGTTGTAGACGCCGTTCCACTTGCGCAGCAGCGCCAGGTAGGCAAACAAGGTGTCGATCTGGGCCGGCGCCAGCGCCAGCCCGATCTCGGCCAGACCGGCTTCAAGGCGACGACGCTGCGTGGCGTCGTCGGTCATGGTGTGTCGCGGACCGGGCACTCAGGCAGCCTCTTCAGAGTTGCCGGAAGGCGCGGCCGACTCAGCGCGCGTGCGCCCCAGCCCCTTCTTCTTCAGGTGCACCAGCAGCAGCGAGATCGCGGCCGGCGTCACGCCGGAAATGCGCGAGGCCTGGCCCAGCGTTTCCGGACGATGCTGGTTCAGCTTCTGGCTGACCTCGAAGCCCAGGCCACGCACTTCGGTGTAGTCCAGCCCTTCCGGCAGGCGCGTCGACTCGTTGGCTTCCAGCTTGTCGACCTCCGCCGCCTGGCGGGCGATATAGCCGTGGTACTTGATGCCGATCTCGATCTGCTCGCGGATCTGCTCTGCCAGCATCGGCTCGGCGTCCAACGGCGTTTCCGGGGCATGGCGGCCACCCTGCAGCGCCATCAGTGCTTCATAGCGGACTTCTGGCCGGCGCAGCAGGTCGGCCAGGCTGTATTCGCGCTCGATCGGCTTGCCCAGCAGCGGCATGGCGTCTTCGACCGGAAGCATGGCCGGGTTCACCCATGTGCTCTTCAGGCGCTCTGTTTCACGTGAAACAGCGTCGCGCTTGCGGTTGAAGGCATCCCAGCGTGCATCGTCGACCACGCCCAGTTCACGGCCGACCTCGGTCAGGCGCATATCGGCGTTGTCTTCCCGCAGGCTCAGGCGGAACTCCGCGCGGCTGGTGAACATGCGGTACGGCTCGGTCACACCGCGGGTAATCAGGTCGTCGACCAGCACGCCCAGGTAAGCCTGGTCACGGCGCGGCGTCCACGCATCGCGTTCACGCACATAGCAGCCAGCGTTGATGCCGGCCAGCAGGCCCTGCGCGGCGGCTTCTTCATAGCCGGTGGTGCCATTGATCTGTCCCGCAAAGAACAGGCCGCGGATGGCCTTGCTCTCCAGCGAAGCCTTCAGCCCGCGCGGATCGAAGTAGTCATACTCGATCGCATAGCCGGGGCGCAGGATATGCGCGTTCTCCATCCCGCGGATCGAGTGCACCAGTTCCAGCTGCACGTCGAACGGCAGGCTGGTCGAGATCCCGTTGGGGTAGAACTCGTTGGTGGTCAGGCCTTCGGGCTCCAGGAAGATCTGGTGGCTTTCCTTGCTGGCAAAGCGATGGATCTTGTCCTCGATGCTGGGGCAGTAGCGCGGCCCTACCCCTTCGATCACGCCGGTGTACATCGGTGAGCGGTCCAGCCCGCCACGGATGATGTCGTGGGTGCGGCTATTGGTATGGGTGATCCAGCACGGCAGCTGTTGCGGGTGCTGCTCCGGGCGCCCCAGGAAGGAGAACACCGGCACCGGATCCAGGTCGCCAGGCTGCTCTTCCATCACCGAGAAATCGATGGTGCGGCCGTCAATACGCGGCGGCGTGCCGGTCTTCAGGCGGCCTTGCGGCAGCTTCAGGTCCTTCAGGCGCGCCGACAGCGACACCGCTGCCGGGTCGCCGGCGCGGCCGCCGGTGTAGTTGTCCAGCCCGACGTGGATCTTGCCGTCCAGGAAGGTGCCGGCAGTCAGCACCACCGCGCGGGCGCGGAAGGCGATGCCCACCTGCGTCATGGCGCCGACGACGCGGTCGCCCTCCACCATCAGGTCGTCTACGGCCTGCTGGAACAGCATCAGGTCCGGCTGGTTCTCCAGTCTTGTACGGATGGCCTTACGGTACAGCACGCGGTCCGCCTGGGCGCGCGTTGCGCGCACCGCCGGGCCCTTGCTGGAGTTGAGGATGCGGAACTGGATGCCGGACTCGTCCGTGGCGGCGGCCATGGCACCACCCATGGCGTCCACTTCCTTGACCAGGTGCCCCTTGCCGATGCCCCCGATGGACGGGTTGCAGCTCATCTGACCCAGCGTCTCGATGTTGTGAGTCAGCAGCAGCGTCTGGCAGCCCATACGGGCCGCGGCGAGTGCAGCTTCAGTGCCGGCATGACCACCGCCGACGACGATGACATCGAATTCTTTTGGGTAAAGCATGGGACACCTCCTCCGGGAGGCTGGCGGGAAAATACGGGAATGCGAAATTATAGCGGCAATCGACTAGCCGCTTTCCGGCGGTAACCATGTTTCACGTGAAACATGGCGTTGGCGATACCCGGCGAGTCGCTCGAAAGCGACGTTATGTTCCACGTGAAACAAAAAGGCCGAGCACATGGCCCGGCCGGATGTTTCACGTGGAACAAGCGTCTCAGAGCTGCGCGCGGATATACCCCGCAACCTGCCCGGTCAGCTTGCCAAGATTGCGCTGCAAGGTGGCGAACCCGGCATTGCGCTCGCGGCTCACCTCGTCCATATACAGCGGCCGCCGGATCTCGATCTGCAGGCTATTGCGCCGCTCGGCCGGCCGGCCGATCTGCGCGATCAGCTGCACGCCCTTGTACGGGTCGTTGCGCGCCACCGTGTAACCCATGCCGCGCAGTTCCCTTGCGACCAGGTCGACCAGCCCCGGCTCGCAGGTGGTGCCGTCCCGGTCGCCGAGCACAAAGTCCGCCAGCGGGTGCGGGCTAGCGATCTTGAGCCGCTCGTAGGCGTTATTGGGCATGGAGTGCAGGTTCAGGTGCCAGAGCGCGCCAAAGCGCTGGTGAGCACCCTCCACGGCCTCGGCCAACGCCGCATGGTACGGCCGGTAGTAGCGGTCGATACGGGCCTGCACTTCCGCCACGGACAGGCGGCGGTCATAGATCGGCGTGCTGGCGTCGACCCGGCTCCAGATCAGGCCGTAGCCCAGCTGCGTCTTCGGCCCCGGGGCCAGTGCCGTCGGCCAAGTGCCGTCGAGCTGGGCCGGATCGATGTCGTCGGGCATCCGGTTCGGGTCGATATAGACCCGCGGGAAGGTGGCCGCCAGCAGCGTACCGCCTGCTGCGGGCACGGCCTCCCACAGGGCATCGACGTGCGTGTCCTCGCCCCCGCGCAGACGCGCGGCAGGAATCGCCGCGCCGAAGTCGGCCGGGTACGCGGTGCCGCTGTGCGGCGAGTCACACACCAGCGGTAGCGCCTCCCCTTCCGGCAAGCGCACGATGACCGGCGGCAGTGCGGCGGCCAGGTGATTCGCTTCAGCCATGCGTCAGTCCAGTTGGATGTTGGCGGCCTTGGCGACGCGGGCATAGCGCGCAATGGCCTGCTGGATCTGGGCCTTGAACTGCTCCGGCGTGGTCGGCACCAACGTGCCGCCGGACTCCTCCACCTTGCGCTTGAATTCAGGGTTCTGCATGGCCTTGAGGATGGCCTGGTTCAGCCTTGCCACGATGGCGGGCGGCGTGCCCGCGGGCGCGACGATGCCGAACCAGCCGCCGTCGCCCATCTCCTTGTAGCCCAATTCCGCATAGGTGGGCACGTTTGGCAACTGCGGCGAGCGCGTGGCGCCCAGCACCGCCAGCGCGCGCAGGCGGCCCGACTTCACATGAGGCAGCGCCGAGGCCAGGTTGTCCGAGATCGCATTGACCTGCCCTGCCACCGCATCATTGAGCCCAAGGCCGGCACCCTTGTACGGCACGTGCAGCAACTCGATCTTCGCCAGCATCTGGAAGTTCTCAAGATTTACGTGGCCGAGGGTCCCTGTGCCCGGCGAGGCAACCGAATACTTGCCCGGATTGGCCTTGGCTAAGGCAATGAATTCCTGCATGGTTTTCGCCGGCACGCTCGGATGCACCGTGAATACGCTCGGCATCGACACCACGTTGGTGATCGGGGCAAAGTCCTTGATCGGGTCGTACTTGAGTTTCGGGAATACGGCGGGGTTGGAGCCGTGCGTGCTGACCGTGGCCATGCCGATGGTATAGCCATCGGGCGCGGCGTTGGCCACCTGCTCCATGCCCAGCGAGCCGCCGGCGCCGCCCTTGTTCTCGACCACGATCGACTGGCCCAGCTCGCGGCCGGCAAACTCTGCCACCAGGCGCGCCGACAGGTCGGTGGAGCCGCCCGCAGCGAACGGCACGATCAGGCGGATCGGGCGCGTCGGGTAATTGGCTTGCGCGAACGCGTTGCCGGCAAAGGCCAGCGTGGCAGCGGCGGCGGTACCGGACAGCAGCAGCTGGCGGCGGGACATCCTGGCTCGGATCATGAGGTTTCTCCTGTTGGTTTTGTGCATGAACCGGACGAGTGTCAGCCGTTTACCGGGCGGGCACAAACGACTATATTGCACGTTTGCATTACCAAAGATCATCCTGCAGCGGTCGCTCCGGCAGCCGTCCCGCCCTTCCTCTCCTCCCCCGCCATGCGGCTGCATTCCCCATCGATGTCCGAGTTGCACGCCTTTGCCACCGCGGCACGGCTGGGCAGCTTTACGCGTGCGGCGGACGAATTGTGCGTGACCCAGGGTGCCATCAGCCGTGCCATCGCGCGGCTGGAAGCGCATTTCGGGCAGCCGCTGCTACAGCGCAATGCCCACCGGCTGGTACTGACCGATGCCGGCCGGAAATTGCTTGAGGCCGTGGCCGAGCCGCTGGCCACGATCGAGCATGCCAGCGCCGCCCTGCGCGCCGGTGACCGCCGGCACCACCTGACGCTGTCCGTCGTGCCCACGCTGGCCAGCGTCTGGCTGGTGCCGCGCCTGCCGGACTTCCATCGCCGCCATCCGGAAATCCGGCTGGACTTCGTCCCGTACCAGCGCGACGAGGATCTCTCCGGCCCCTCCCCCGACGCCGCCATCCTGGCGGGTGAAGCCGGCAAGTGGCCCGGCCTGCAGGCCGACTATGTGGTGGGACGTGAAATGGTGCCGGTCTGCCATCCGGACCGCGCCCGGGCACGGCGCGAGGCCGGCCACTGGCAGTCTCCCGCGGAGCTGCTGGACGAGCCTCTGCTCTACCACACCACCGCGCCGGCGAACTGGCAAAACTGGCTGCAGGCCGCCGGCGTACCCAACGCTGCGCCAAGGTTATCCACAGCGTTCGACCAGGTCTCGATCCTGATCCAGGCGGTGCGCGCCGACATTGGCGTCGCCGTGCTGCAGCGCTGCCTGGTGCGCGACGAAATTGCCGCCGGACGCGTAACGGCGCCGTTTGACCTGCCAATTACGCTGCAACGGGGCTATTTCCTGTGTGCGCCGAAGGAACGGCGCGATCATCCGGCGCTGACATGCTTCCGTGATTGGCTGCTGGAGACCGCAGCGAAGGATACAGGCAGCGGCATCGACACTTTATTCACTGGATGAATTACAGAACAAAAATCCTGTAGAAATGCATTCATCCTGCAGATAAATTTCCTCAAATTATTATCTAGATAGATAGTATTTGGTAAATTTGATTACCAGAAATCGTTCCAATGGATATTGGCGTGCCTACATCAGCGCGCCGGTAGCGACATCAGTCCGAAGCGCCTCTGAATTGGGTTATCCCCAAAGTTATTCACACCACCAATAGAAAAGGGCCTGCTTCCGCAGGCCCTCATTCCTCTGGCGAAAACCGGGCAGATCAAGCCGCCTTTTTTGCCAACCCAAGATAGGTTTCGATCACCTTCGGGTTCGCAGCCAGCTCGTCGGCCGGCCCTTCCATCGCCATATCGCCGGTTTCGATCACATAGCCGTAGTCCGCCACCTGCAACGCGGCGCGCGCGTTCTGCTCGATCAGCAGCGTAGCCACGCCGGTCTGGCGCAGGTTGCTGATGATGTGGAAGATCTCCTTCACGATCAGCGGCGCCAGGCCAAGGCTGGGCTCGTCCAGCATCAGCAACTGCGGCTTGGCCATCAGCGCGCGCCCCACCGCCAGCATCTGGCGCTCGCCCCCGGAGAGCGTGCCGGCGTCCTGGCGGGCGCGCTCGCGCAGGCGCGGGAACAGGTCGTAGACCACGTCCATCTGGTCCAGGTAGTTCTTCTCGCCGGCGCGCTTGCGGCGGAAGGCGCCCAGCTGCAGGTTGTCCTCCACCGTCATCGACGCAAACAGCTCGCGCTTCTCCGGCACCAGGCACATGCCGCGCGCAACGCGCCCCTCCACCGGGATGCCGGCCATGTCGTGGCCGAGGTAGCTGACCGAGCCGCTCGACGACCCCGTCACCGGCAGCGCACCCATGATCGCATTGAGCATGGTCGACTTGCCGGCACCGTTTGGGCCGATCACCGTGACGATCTTGCCGGCCTCCACCTTCAGGTTGGCGCCGTGCACCGCTTCCACCTTGCCGTAGCGGACGTGGAGGTCCTTCACTTCGAGAATCAGGCTCATGTCCGGTCCTTACTCCACGCCACCCAGATAGGCTTCCAGCACCGCGGGGTTCTTCTGCACTTCCTCGGGCACGCCCTCGGCAATGCGCGTGCCGAATTCCATCACCACCAGCCGGTCGGTCAGGTTCATCACGAAATCCATGTCGTGCTCGACCAGCAGCACGCTCATGCCCTCGCCCTTGAGCTTGCGCAGCAGTTCGGCCAGGGCCTGCTTCTCCTTGTAGCGCAGGCCCGCTGCCGGCTCGTCGAGCAACAGCAGCGCGGGGTCGCAGCAAAGCGCACGCGCGATTTCAAGAATCCGCTGCTGGCCCAGCGCGAGGCTGCCGGCTTCCATGTACATGCAATCGGCCAGGCCCACGCGTTCAAGCTGGCGCTTCGCTTCGAACAGCAGCTTCTCTTCCTCGGCCTTGTTCATGCGCAGGATCGCGGCAGAGACGCCGCCCTGGGCGCGGAAATCACCGCGCAGGTGCGCGCCGATGGCCACGTTCTCCAGCACCGTCATGGTCGGCAGCAGGTGCACGTGCTGGAAGGTGCGGCCGATGCCGCGCTTGACGATCTCGCGCGACGGCAGGCCCGAGATCACTTCACCGCGGTAACGCACCTCCCCGCGCGTGACCGGCAGCACGCCCGTCACCAGGTTGAAGGTGGTGGACTTGCCCGCGCCATTGGGACCGATCAGCCCGATGATCTCGCCCGCGCGCACGTGGAAGCTGACATCGTTCACCGCCACCAGCCCGCCGAACTCCTTGCGCGCAGCGCGCACATCCAGGATCAGGTCGCCGGCCTCGGGCTTCTGGCGCACGGCCAGGGCCTCGGCCTGCGCCGGCGCCAGCACCGGCGGCCCCGAAGGCACCAGACGCCGCAGGAACGGCCAAATGCCATCGCGCGCGTATTGCAGCAGCAATACCAGCAGCACGCCGAAGACGATGATCTCGAAGTTGCCGTTGGCACCGAGCAGCTTGGGCAGCACGCCCTGCAGCACATCCTTCAGGATGGTCAGGATGCCCGCGCCCAGCACCGCGCCCCACACATGGCCCACGCCGCCGACCACGGCCATGAACAGGTACTCGATGCCGTAGTTCAGGCCGAACGGCGTCGGGTTCACCGCGCGCTGCAGGTGCGCGTACAGGAAGCCCGACACGCACGCCAGGACCGCCGCCACCACGAAGATCACCACCTTCATCCACGCGGTGTTCACGCCCATGGCCTCGGCCATCACGCCGCCGCCCTTGAGCGCGCGGATGGCGCGGCCCGGGCGCGAGTTCAGCAGGTTCTGCATCGCCAGCACGGCCAGCAGCACCACCGCCCAGATCAGGTAGAACATCGAGCGGCCCGACTGCAGTTCGATGCCGAAGAACGACAGCACCGGGATTCCGTTCAGGCCGTCATACTTGCCCAGGAACTCCAGGTTGCCGAACAGGAAGAACAGCGACAGGCCCCAGGCAATGGTCGCCAGCGGCAGGTAGTGGCCGGACATGCGCATCGTGATCAGCCCGATCACATAGGCCGATGCCATCGTGATCACCAGCCCCACCATCAGCCCGAACCAGGGCGACAGCCCGAACTGCGTGGTCAGGTAGGCCGTGCTGTACGCGCCCAGCCCCACGAACGCGGCCTGGCCGAACGAGGTCATGCCGCCCACCCCGGTCAGCAGCACCAGCCCGATCGCCACGATGCTGTACAGGCCGATGTAGTTGCCCAGCGTGATCCAGAACTCCGGCGTCGGCAGCGCCGGCAGCAACACCAGCACCACAATGAAAGCCAGCACCAGGACCCGGTTGCGGTTCAGCCGCGCACGGCTGCCTGCCTCGGCACTGGCCACCCGCGCCTGCTTGTCGGTCAGCATGGTCATGGCTTATTCCTCCTCCTCGACATGCTTGCTCGTCAGCGAGCGCCACAGCAGCACCGGAATGATCAGTGTGAAGACGATGACCTCCTTGAACGCGCTGGCCCAGAAGGACGAATAGGATTCAAGCAGGCCCACCAGTAGCGCACCGAGCGCCGCCACGGGGTAGCTCACCAGCCCGCCGACGATGGCGCCGACAAAGCCCTTCAGGCCCACCAGGAAGCCCGACTCGTAGTACACGGTGGTCAGCGGCGCGATCAGGATGCCGCACAGCGCGCCCATCGCCGCGGCCAGCGTGAACGACAGGCGCCCCGCCTGCGTGGTGCCGATGCCGACCAGGCGCGCGCCCAGCCGGTTCACCGCGGTCGCGCGCAGCGCCTTGCCCTGCAGCGTGCGCTCGAAATAGAAGTACAGCGCCCCGATCAGCAGCGCCGACACGCCCACGATCCACAGGCTCTGGCCCGAGATGCTGAGCGCGCCCACGTCGAAGCGCGCATCCGAGAACGCATTGGTGCGCGAGCCCTCCGCGCCGAACATCACCAGGCCCAGCCCCACCAGCGCAAAGTGCACGCCGACCGAGACGATCAGCAGCACCAGCGTGCTGGCCTCGGCCAGCGGCTGGTAGGCCAGCCGGTACAGCATCGGCCCCAGCGGGATGATGATCAGCAGCGTCAGCGCGATCTGCGCCAGCATCGGCAGCGGCTGCGCGCCATACTGCTGCGCCAGCCAGTGCACCGCGAGCGGGAACACCAGGTATTTGCCGGCCAGCACCGCCAGCCGCTGGCCCAGCGTGCGGCGCAACTCGGCGCTGCGCAACACCGTGACGGTTTCATAGACGAAGGTCAGCGCCCCCATCGCCAGCAGCAGCCAGCTGGTCTGCGGCGCGTGACCGGCCTGCATCGCCGCCAGCGTCAGCGCGCCGTAGGCAACAAACTCCCCTTGCGGGATGAAGATGACCCGGGTCACCGAGAACACCAGCACCAGGGCCAGTGCCAGCAGCGCGTAGATCGCGCCCGAGGTGATGCCGTCCTGGGCCAGGATGGCAGCGATTGATAAGTCCATTGTCTCCCCGTCTTTTGGAAATACCTGCCTGCATCATATGGGGGCCGACAGGGTGCTGTGCGCTTTGGGATTTACGCAATAGTAAACGGATTGCCTAATGTAGAAATACAGGCAAGCCCTAACGAGAGGTCTGTATGGGGGCGTTTCGCATTGTTGCTATGCGGTTGGATGTCGCTCTCTTGGCAGGCGTGGCGCTTCGCGCAGCGCCCAATGACCGTCAGCGCATTTTGGGCCTGCGTAGCAGCCGTAGGCGTCCCCGCGATGCTGTCGGCAGCAGGCGGCCTACGCCCTGCATGGGGATCGTTCAATAGTGGGCTAACGCAGGCACTGGCACACACTCACGTGGCGTAGCAGGGTCGAACGGGCACCCACGCCCAAACGGCAAGCACCACCGCTCGAACCACCAACGCCGTGGAATTGATTGCCAGCCGCACAGGCGACGCGTTTTTTGGTTACTTTTTGTCGCTCGGACAAAAAGTGACTCGCCGGCTACGCCGGCGAAACAGCAGCGCTTGGCAAGCGCGACACCCAACCGCATAGCGCCACGCCGCCCCCCCCAACCTTCACTTAGTCAGCAACTTCCACTTCCCATCAACAATCTGCACCATCACCCGCGCCCGCTGATCAAAGCCAAGGTGGTCGGTAGCACTCATGTTCATGATCCCATGCGAAACCGGCAGGTTCTTGGTCTGCTCCATCGCATCCCGCAACGCCTTGCGAAATTCCTTGGTACCCGGCTGGCCCTTCTTCAGCGCCTCAGGGATGGCATGCTGCAGGATCAGCCCCGCATCCCAGGCATGACCGCCGAAGGTCGAGACCTGGCCGCCGAAGGCCTTCTCGTAAGAAGTCTTGTAGGACATGGCCGGCTTCTTCACCGGATTGCTGTCCGGCAATTGCTCAGCCACCAGCAGCGGCCCGGCCGGCAGGAACGTGCCTTCGCAATCCTTGCCGCACACGCGCAGGAAGTCGGCATTGGCCACGCCGTGGGTCTGGTAGATCTTGCCCTTGAAACCACGCTCCTTGAGCGTCTTGGCCGGCAGCGCCGCGGGCGTACCCGAGCCTGCGATCAGCACGGCGTCGGCATTGGCGCTCATCATCTTCAGCACCTGGCCGGTGACCGAGGTATCGGTACGGGCAAAGCGCTCGTTGGCGACCACCTTGATCTTGCGCAGCTCCGCCACCTTGGCGAACTCCTGCGCCCAGCTGTCGCCATAGGCATCCGCGAAGCCGATGAATGCCACCGTCTTCACGTTGTTGTTGGTCATGTGCTCGGCAATGGCGGTCGCCATGTGCGAGTCATTCTGCGGCGTCTTGAAGACCCAGGCGCGCTTGGCATCCATCGGCTCGATGATGCGCGCCGAGGCGGCCATGGTGATCATCGGCGTATCGTTCTCGGCCACCACGTCTACCATCGCCAGCGAGTTCGGCGTCACGGTGGAACCCACCACCACGTCGACCTTGTCTTCGCTGATCAGCTTGCGGGTGTTCTTGACCGCGGTGGTGGTGTCGGAGGCATCGTCCAGCACGATGTACTCGATCTTCTTGCCCGCGATTTCCTTGGGCATCAGCGTGAAGGTGTTCTTCTCCGGAATACCCAGCGATGCCGCCGGACCCGTGGCCGACACCGTCACCCCGACCTTGACCTGTGCCTGGGCTGCACCGGCAACCAGGCTCGCCGCAGCGATTGCCAGCAGGCTGGCGCGCTTGAAATCCATCTTGTCTCCTCGGTTCCTGAAACGGAAAGGCATCCGTCCGGCGTCCACCGGCGGATGCCCGTTTTTGTCGACCCCTCGGGTCTGACGCAGGCACATCGCCGGCACCTGCGCTACAGCCAGGAACGACGCCAGGCCGCTCCCCAGTTTCCCCGTCCGCACCACTCCCCCGGATCGGCGCGCTCCGGCCATTCACCGACCGCGCGGTCGGGAATTCGGATCGAGTCTAGCACAGCGACTTGGCGCGAAAAGGGAGGATTAACCCGCATCGCAAGCGCCGCCCGGCTTCGCCGTCAGCGCAGGAACGCGTCCCAGGCGGTCTTCAGGATCAGCGCGCTCACCACCACGATAAACACCTTGCGCACGAAGGCGCTGCCGTGGCGCAGGGCCAGCTTGCTGCCTACCTGGCTGCCGGCGATGTTGGCCACCGCCATCACCAGGCCCAGCTGCCACCAGATATGGCCCTTGCTGGCCAGCAACAGCAGCGCCGCCAGGTTGGTGGCAAGGTTGACCACCTTGGTCGAGGCCGCCGCGTGCAGGAAGTCATAGCCGAACACCCGCACGAACGCGATCATCAGGAAGCTGCCGGTGCCCGGACCGAACACGCCGTCATAGAAGCCGATGGCGGCGCCGGCCAGCAGCGCCGCGATGCGCTCGCGCGACCCCGACAGCGTCGGCGCGTGTTCCGTACCCAGGTCCTTCTTGGCCACGGTGTAGACCAGCAACACCACCAGCACGAACGGCAGCGCCTTGCGCAGCGGCTCGGCCGGAATCTTGGTCAGCGCCCAGGCACCGGCCATCGAGAAGATAAGGGCCGCCACCACCGCGGGCGCGGTCGCGCCCCAGTAGATGCGCACGCTGCGGCCGTAGCGCAGCGCCGCGTTGGCGGTGCCCGCGATCGAGCCCATCTTGTTGGTACCCAGCAGCGTGGCCGGCGCGACATTGGGATAGGCCGAGAACATCGCCGGGATTTGTACCAGGCCGCCGCCGCCGGCGACCGCGTCGATCAGGCCGGCGAGAAAGGCGGCAACCGCCAGGAATGCGAATTCCGTCATTGCAGGAAGCAGGGAAGCGAAAAGGAAAGGATCGGAGGAGATCGGTGCGGGCGGGCCGGCGCGCTGCCAGGCGGTATCAGTTCAGCCCAGCGCCTTGGCCACAGGCACCAGGCTGCGGTGCCACATGCCGTTGCCATGCGGGCTGAAGCCCGGCGGCGCGCCGCCTTGCCCTGCCACCAGCCGCGGCGCCAGCAGCGCATGGCGGATACCGTGCGCACGGCCCCAGTCGGCCAGCGTGGCGCAGCAGGCCTCAAGGCAGGCGCGGCGGGCCCCGCCGTCCAGCCCGGGCCGTACCCACCACTCGATGCCGCAGGCAGCCAGCCCGGCAAGCTCCAGGCTCGGGAGCAGCGCCACCGGCAGGCACGCCAGCAGATCGTGCGGAGCCTGCGCGTCGTTCACCAGGAGGCAGATGCCGCGCCCGGACTGGGCCAGCAGCTCGTCCAGCATCAGCCGGCGCGCGCGCGCGGCGGGCACCGGCAGTGGCTGCACCGTAGCCAGCCAGGCTTCCAGCGTCACTGCATCGGCGCCCAGCCCGAGGCGTACCAAGCCCTGCGGCGCAGGTGTGTCGGGAAGATCCGGAACGGCTGGGGAGTGGGGGGAATCAGGTGCGGCAGGCATGGCGGGCAATGAGAGCGCCCGCATTGTCGCATGTGGCGGGTAGCCAGGTGATGCCGGTGCAGCCTGGATGCCCCATGATGGGGCGAAAGCGCCACAGGAGCGATTGGGAGGCCCAAATGAAAAAAGCGTTGCCGAGGATCACCCGGCAACGCCCTTTATTTATAACGCTGCTACCCGACACCGGGTGCGCGCCTGTCGTCTCCTCGCTTCCGCCTCCATTTAACCTGCGAAAACCGTATATGGAATGTAACGAAGCGGTGCATCGAGGACAAGCTAGAAAAAACCCTAGCCCCAGAATCGGGCATGTCGACCCGCGGTCACTCGTGCCGGGTTACTCCCGCTTGCCCGAGTGGCCCCCGAAGCGCGCCAGCAGCTCGCCCATGATGCCACGGCGGAAAGTCAGCACGCAGATCACGAAGATCACGCCGGTCACCATCGTCACCGACTCGCCCAGCGTGCCGAACCAGGAGATGCCGGTGACCGACGCCAGGAAGTTGCCGATGTCGCCGAGCTTGTTCTCCAGCGCGACCACCACGAAGGCACCGACAATCGGGCCCGACAATGTGCCCAGGCCGCCGACCAGCGTCATCAGGATGACCGAGCCCGACATCGACCAGTGCACGTCGGTCAGCGTCCCGAAGCCCAGCACCAGCGCCTTGATCGAGCCGGCCAGCCCCGACAGCGCCGCCGACAGCACGAAGGCGGTCAGCTTGAAGCGGTCGACGTCATAGCCCAGCGAGACCGCGCGCGGCTCGTTCTCCTTGATCGCCTTCAGGATCTGGCCGAACGGCGAATGCACCGTGCGCACAATCAGCGCAAAGGCGGCCACAATGATCGCCAGCGCCACGTAGTACAGCGTCAGGTCGTCCGACAGCGGCAGCACCCCGAACAGCTTGCCGCGCGGGATGCCCTGCAAGCCGTCCTCGCCACCGGTGAACGGCGCCTGCAGGCAGATAAAGAACAGCATCTGCGCCAGCGCCAGCGTGATCATCGAGAAGTAGATGCCCTGCCGGCGGATGGCCAGCGAGCCCACCACGTAGCCGATCAGCGCGCCCGCACCGGTGCCCAGGATCAGGCCGATTTCCGGGGTCACGCCCCAGACCTTCATGGCATGGCCGGCGGCATAGCCAGCGCCGCCGAAGAAGGCCGCATGGCCGAACGACAGCAGCCCCGTATAGCCGATCAGCAGGTTGAAGGCGCACGCAAACAACGCGAAGCACAGCACCTTGAGCACGAACACCGGATACGCGCCGGCCAGCGGCGCGGCCACCAGTGCCAGCAGCAGCAATCCGTACAACAGTTTCTTCTGCACGCCTTGTCCCTTTCCTGCGTTGCCCGCGTTGGCCGCCACCGTGGATGGCGTCGATGATGTGGAGGGTACGCTCATCACTTCTCCTTCCCGAACAGCCCGGCCGGGCGCAGCAACAGCACGATCACCATGATGAAGAACACCACGGTCGACGATGCTTCAGGATAGAACACCTTGGTCAGGCCCTCGATCACGCCCAGCCCCAGGCCGGTCAGGATCGAACCCATGATCGAACCCATGCCGCCGATCACCACCACCGCGAACACGATGATGATCAGGTTCTGCCCCATCAGCGGCGAGATCTGGATCACCGGCGCGGCCAGCACCCCGGCAAACGCGGCCAGCGCCACGCCGAAGCCGTAGGTCAGCGTCACCATCAGCGGCACGTTGACGCCGAAGGCCTCGACCATCTTGGGGTTCTCGGTGCCGGCGCGCAGGTAGGCGCCCAGCTTGGTCTTCTCGATCACGTACCAGGTGGCAAAGCACACCACCAGCGACGCCACCACGACCCACGCGCGGTAGTTGGGCAGGATCATGAAGCCCAGGTCGGTCGCGCCCTGCAGCGCATCCGGCGTCGAGTACGGCAGCCCGGAGACGCCGTAGATCGAGCGGAAGATGCCCTCGATCACCAGCGTGATGCCCAGCGTCAGCAGCAGGCCGTAGATATGGTCAAGCTTGTAGATCCAGCGCAGCATGGTCTTCTCGATCACCACGCCCAGCGCGGCAACGACCAGCGGCGACAGCAGCAGCATGATCCAGTAGTTCAGCCCGGCGTACTCCATGCCCATCCAGGCCAGCACCGCACCGAGCATAAAGAGCGCGCCGTGCGCGAAATTGATGACGTTGAGCAGGCCGAAGATAACCGCCAGGCCCAGGCTCAGCATCGCATAGAAGGCGCCGTTGACCAGCCCCAGCAATAGCTGGGAAAGCATGGCCGGCAAGGGGATTCCGAAGATGTCCATCGCGGAGTGCCGTTGATACCGCCGTTGTATGACGGGGATTGCTGCGGTTGGTGCCAGGTAATGCGAACGCTGCGGCGAACACCGCAGCAAAGAACCGCGTCCGATGCCGGCGGCACGCAGGTGGCGCGCCGCCGGCGGATCTCACATCAGCTTACTTCTTCAGCATTGCGCACTTCGACTCGGCCACCGTGGTGAAGGCCTGGTCGCCCGGGATGGTCGCGACCACCTTCAGGTAGTCCCACGGCTTCTTCGACTCTGCCGCGGTCTTCACCTGCATCAGGTACATGTCGTGGATGCCACGACCGTCCTGGCGGATATAGCCCTTGGTGTAGAAGTCGTTGATCTTCATCTTCTTCAACTCGGCCATGACCTTGTCCGGATCGTCGGTCTTCGCTGCTTCCACCGCCTTCAGGTAGGTGCTGGCCGCCGAGTAGTCCGCCGCCTGCAGGCTGCTCGGCATCTTCTTCATCTTGCCGAAGAAGCGGTTGGCGAACTTGCGGGTGTCGTCGTTCATGTCCCAGTACCAGCTGTCGGTCATCAGCAGGCCTTCGGTGTTCTTCAGCCCGAGGCTGTGCACATCGTTGATGAACATCAGCAGGCCGGCGATCTTCATCGACTTGGTGATGCCGAATTCCTTGGCCGCCTTGATCGAGTTGATGGTGTCGCCGCCGGCGTTGGCCAGGCCCAGGATCTGCGCCTTGGACGACTGCGCCTGCAGCAGGAACGACGAGAAGTCCGATGCCGACAGCGGATGGCGCACCTGGCCCGCCACCGTGCCGCCGTTGGCCTTGACCACGGCCGCGGTGTCGCTTTCCAGAGAATGGCCGAAGGCGTAGTCGGCGGTCAGGAAGAACCACGACTTGCCGCCCTGCTTGACCACCGCGCTGCCGGTACCCTTGGCCAGCGCCACCGTGTCATAGGCGTAGTGCACCGTGTACGGCGAGCACTCTTCGTTGGTCAGGCGCGCGGTGCCGGCGCCGATGTTGATGTAGACGCGCTTCTTCTCCGAGGCCACCTTGTTCATGGCCAGCGCGGTGCCGGAGTTGGTGCCGCCCAGCAGCATGTCCAGGCCCTGCTGGTCCATCCATTCGCGTGCCTTCGAGGCGGCGATGTCGGCCTTGTTCTGGTGGTCGGCGGAGACGATCTCGATCGGCTTGCCCAGCACCTTGCCGCCGCGGTCCTCGACCGCCATCTTGATGGCTTCCAGGCCGCCGGGGCCGTCGATGTCGGCGTACAGGCCCGACATGTCGGTGATATAGCCGATCTTCACAGTGTCGCCGGACACCTGGGCAACGGCGCTGAAGGAAACCGCACCCATGGCAATGGCCGCCATCGCGGCCGCGAGCCGAGTCTTTTTCATGTCTATGTCTCCTGATTTGCGGCGGCGTGCGCGCCACCCGTTCCTGCCAAACATCAACCCATGATCCGTGCGGATCAGACCCCGAGCAGTTCATGCAGCACCGGCATCTTGGCCTCCAGCTCATTGGCTGCGAAGCGTTCGACGATGCTGCCATGCTCCATCACGTAGAAGCGGTCGGCCAGCGGCGCGGCGAAGCGGAAGTTCTGCTCCACCATCACCACCGTGTACCCCTTCTGCTTGAGCATCAGGATCATGCGCGCGAGCGCCTGCACGATCACCGGTGCCAACCCTTCCGAGATTTCATCGAGCAGCAGCAGGTTGGCGCCGGTGCGCAGGATGCGCCCGACCGCCAGCATCTGCTGCTCGCCGCCGGAAAGACGCGTGCCCTGGCTCTGGCGGCGCTCCTTCAGGTTCGGGAACATCTCGTAGATATCGGATTCGCTCATGCCCTGGCTGGTGTCGGCGCCCTTCAGCACCGGCGGCAGCATCAGGTTCTCTTCGCATGAGAGGCTGGAGAAGATCGCCCGCTCTTCGGGGCAATAGCCAATGCCGTAGTGCGCGATCTTGTGCGTGGGCAGGCTGATGGTCTCGTGGCCATTGACCTTGATCGA
>NZ_JBYSYA010000014.1:0-181859 GCF_058782785.1 Cupriavidus sp. FW306-01-F10A | reverse complement strand
AACTACACGGGCCGGTCTGGCCGTCTAAACGACGCTCAGACTTTACCGCACTGGTCTGGTTTGAACATACAAGCGGCCCGGGCGGCTTCAGCCGCGCGCGATCTCGCCGATCACCGCCGACGCCGCGACAAAGCCGAATACCGCCGTCACCGCCACCGACGAGCCAAAGCCCGCGCACGCCAGCCCCTGCGGGCCGCGCATGGCTGGCTGGCCCGGCTGCCCGTCCAGCGGCGGCGCCTCGTCGATCTCGCAGGCCTGCTGCTCGGGTTCGGGGTATTGCAGCGGCTCGTCCGAATAGACGGCGGCGATGCCGAACTTCTTCTTCGGGTCGCGCGTGAAGCCCCATTGCTTGCGCAGGCCGGCGCGCACCTTGGACAGCAGCGGGTCCTGGATCGTGCGCGCCAGGTCGTCGATGCGCACGCGCGTGGGGTCGAGCTGGCCGCCCGCGCCGCCGCAGGTGATTACCGGCACGCCCTGGCGCCGGGCCCAGCCAAGCATCCCGGTCTTGACGCGCACTGCGTCGATGGCGTCGATGACGTAGTCATAGCCGGCGCCGAGCAGCCCGGGCACGTTGTCCGGCGTGACGAAATCATCGACCTGCGTCACCTGGCAACGCGGGTTGATGGCCACGATGCGCTCGGCCATCGCCTCGACCTTGGCGCGCCCGTAGGCATCGCCCAGCGCATGGATCTGGCGGTTGGTGTTGGACAGCGCGATATGGTCCAGGTCGATCAGCGTGATGCGCCCGACCGCGTTGCGCGCCAGCGCCTCGGCCGCCCAGCTGCCGACGCCGCCAATGCCGACCACGCACACGCTGGCCGCCTCCAGGCGGGCCAGGCCGGCGGCGCCGTAGAGCCTTGCCACGCCGCCGAAGCGGCGGTGGTAGTCATCCTCGGCCGGGCTTTCGTGGGTCAGCGGCTTGGGCAGGCCGGCCAGGTCGTGTGCGGCATCGTTCATGCTGGAGGAATCGGGTCAATGGAGAGCGGCTGGGGGTCGGCGCCTGGCTGCGCCGGGGCAAGAATCCGGCATTTTCCGGCGGCGATGTCAGCCAATCCCCGACAAAGACGAGAAGCGCGCAACTATACAATAGACGTGCAGTGGTCCGTTCGCCGCCCCGCGCTGGCGTGGGCGGCCCCGGCCCTGCCCCCCGCCAGACAGGAGAGCCCGCCTCATGCCCGTGCGCCGCAAGGTTGTTCTGTGGAGTGTGCTGACACCGGTTGCGCTGATCGCGCTGCTGGTGGTCGTGATCCTGACCTTCGACTGGAACCGCCTCAAGCCCTGGCTCAACGACCGCGTCACCGAGGCCATCGGCCGCCCCTTTGCCATCAACGGCGACCTGACCGTGACCTGGCGCCGCGGCGAAGGCGAGAAAGGCTGGCATACGCTGGTGCCATGGCCGCGCCTGTCGGCGCGCGACATCACCATCGGCAATACCGACTGGGCCAAACAGCCTCATCTGGCGACCGTGCGCGAACTGATCTTCGTGCTGCGTCCGATACCGCTGCTGGCGCACCAGATCGCGGTGCCGACCATCGTCGTCGACAGCCCGGCGGTGTGGCTGGAGCGCCTGCCGGACGCCCGCAACAACTGGACCCTCGAGTTCGGCCCCAAGAAGGGCCCGTCCGAATGGGAGCTGGATATCGGCGAGGTGGTGCTGGCGCGCGGCAACCTGGCGCTGGCCGACCAGTTCAAGAAGATCGAGCTGCAGGCGGAGCTCGACACCATCGGCGGCAGCCCGCTCTATGACAAGGCCCGCGACGGCGCGCTGGTGGCGCCCGAGGCCTCTGCGGTGCCGCCAGGGCCCCCGGCCAGTGCACCCGGCGCGGCCAGGGCAGCCTCCGCGCCAGCGGCTTCGGCGCCGGGCGCTTCCGCCCCGCCGGCCACGGCCAAGGGCCCCGACGACCGCTACGGCGTGCGCTGGAAAGCCACCGGCCGCTACAACGAGGCCACCATCAACGCCAGCGGCAAGGCCGGCACGGTGCTGAGCCTGCGCAACACCGACGTGCCGTTCCCGCTCCTGGCCGATGTGCGCGTGGGCACCACCCGCGCCGTGATCGAAGGCACCGTGACCAACCCGGCCCACCTGGCCGCGCTGGACGTGCACCTGACCCTGACCGGCGACAGCATGGCCAAGCTCTATGCGCTGACCGGCGTGGTGCTGCCGTCCACGCCCCCCTACCAGACCCGCGGCCGGCTGATGGCGACGCTGCGCAAGCAAGGCTCGATCTACGAATACCAGAAGTTCACCGGCCGTGTCGGTGGCAGCGACCTGTCTGGCACGCTGACCTTCACCAAGCGCGAGCCGCGTCCGCTGCTGGCCGGCACCCTGGTGTCCAACCAGCTGCGCTTCGTCGACCTGGCCCCGCTGATCGGCGCCGATGCCAAGCCCGGCCGCCCCGCCAAGGACAGCCCGGTGGCTCAGCCGACCGACAAGGCCCTGCCGGTGGCGCCATTCCGCACCGAGCGCTGGGACGAGATCGACGCCGACGTGCGCTTTACCGGCAAGCGCATCATCCGCGATGCCGACCTGCCGATCACCGACCTGGTCACGCACCTGAAGCTGCAGGACGGCGTGCTGCTGCTGGACCCGCTGAATTTCGGCGTGGCTGGCGGCAACCTGGTGTCGACCATGCGCCTGGACGGCAAGCGCGAGCCGATGGGGGCCACGGTCGACATGACCGCGCGGCACATGAAGCTCAAGCAGCTGTTCCCCACCTTTGACCTGATGCGCACCAGCATCGGCGAACTCAACGGCAGCGCCAAGCTCTCGGCCACAGGCAATTCAGTGGCGGCGCTGATGGCCTCTTCCAACGGCGAAGCCAAGCTGCTGGTCGAGAACGGCACGGTCAGCAAGTTCCTGCTTGAAGCGATGGGGCTGAACGTGGGCAGCGTGGTGATCCGCAAGCTGTTCGGCGACAGGCCGGTGCGGATCAACTGCGGCGTCAGCGACTTTGCCTTCACCGACGGCATCGCGCGCGCGCGCACCTTCGTGCTCGATACGGAAGATGCGGTAATCGAGACCACCGGCGGCATCGACCTGCGCAATGAAAGGCTGGCGCTGACCATCCACCCGGACTCCAAGGGCCTGCGCGTGTTCTCGCTGCGCTCGCCGCTGTACGTGGGCGGCACCATGAAGAAGCCGTCCGTCAGCCCCGATATCGGGGTGCTGGCGCTGCGCGCCGGCGGCGCGCTGTCGCTGGCGCTGCTGGCACCGGTGGCGACGGCGGTGCTGCCGCTGGTGGACCTGTCGCCGGGCGGCGAAGACAACCTGTGCGCAACGCTGCTGGCCGACCTGCGCAAGCGCCCGGTCGCGCCGCCGCCGGGCAAGACCTACAAGGATCCCAGCACCGGCAAGACTGCCGGCATGACCGCCGGCAAGCCGATCCCGAAGGAAACGCCGGGCACCGCCGCGCAGGCTGACGCCCAGACCCGCGAGCCGGCACGCCCCAGCGAGCGCGAGGTGCGCAAGCCGGCGCCAGCGCCGGCGCGCCCGGACAGCGACGCCCTGCACAAGGGCGGTTGAGGTGCGCGCAACCAGTGCACTGGCGCGTCGCCTGGCGGCCACATGTCCGCCATTGTCTGAAGCAAAATCGCAACACTTTGCCACGCTGCGACATCCTGCCGCACGCAGCCGTTGTGCCGCGCCCACGCCGGGCGCATAATTAAACGGCCATTTACAAGAAGTTTAAGCATGGCAAGCATCGGGTGCGGTGCGGGTTCGCCCGCTGCATCCTTCTGAAGGCGCGGCTGCGGCCGCCCTTTGTTTCCTCTTTGTTTCCCGCCTCGGCACGGCCGCCGGCCGCCATGAGCGCGGCCACCGCGAGCCCCCGTTCCCATGTCGCTGCCGCACGCCGCCGTCCCGCCGATCACCTGGCTGATCGCGCTGACGGTGTGCAACCACGTGGCCTTCAACGCCAGCCGCGTGGTGGTGTCGCTGTTCGCGATCTCCCTCAAAGCCTCCACCGTCACGCTCGGCGTGCTGATGTCGCTGTATGCGCTGCTGCCGATGCTGCTGGCAATCCGCGCCGGCAAGCGCATCGACGAGATCGGGCCGCGCAAGCCGATGACCGCGGGCTCGCTGATGGTGGTGGCGGGCACGCTGCTGCCGGCGCTCTGGCACGACCTCGGCGCGCTGTACCTGTCATGCGCGCTGATCGGCGTGGGCTTCATGCTGGTGCAGGTGGCGATGCAGCTGCTGATCGGCCAGGTCTCCACCAATGAGACCCGGCTGCGCAACTACACCTGGCATGCGCTGGGGCTGTCGGTGTCCGGCACGCTCGGGCCGGTGACGATGGGCTACGTGATCGAGCATGCGGGCTTCCGCCCCGCCTTCATGGTGCTGGTGGCGGTGGCACTGGTCGGCCAGGCCGGCCTGCAATGGCTGCGTCCGCGCCTGCCGGCGCACGGCGGCAATGCCGGGCGCATCGCCATCGAGGACGGCAGCCGCCGCTCCACGCTGGACCTGCTGCAGCAACCCGAGCTGCGCGCGGTCTTCATCGCCAGCGCGGTGCTGTCCGCCGCATGGGACCTGCACGCCTTCCTGATCCCGATCCAGGGCTCGCGCATCGGCCTGTCGCCGTCGTCGATCGGCTGGGTGCTGGGCGCTTTCGCCATTGCCACCTTTGCCATCCGCGTGGCGATGCCGGCGCTGTCGCGCCGGCTCTCGGAATGGAAGATCATCCGCAGCGCGCTGCTGGTGGGTGCGCTGGCCTACCTGGCCTACCCCTTCGTCACGCAGTTCTGGCTGATGTGCGGGCTGGCCTTCGTGCTCGGCCTTGCGCTGGGCAGCGCCCAGCCCAATGTCATGAACATCCTGCACACGGCGTCGCCGCACGGGCGCGCCGGCGAGGCACTGGGGCTGCGCTCGGCGGTGCTCAATACCAGCCAGGTGGTGTGGCCGCTCACGTTTGGCGTGGTCGGCACGGCGCTGGGCATGCTGCCGATCTTCCTGTCGATGGCGGGCGCGATGGGCGCGGCCGGTTACTACTCGCGGCGCCAGGGGCGCAAGGTGCTGCCACCGCCGGTTTAGCCCCGCGGCAGGTGGCGCTGCCGATACGCTTGTCGCCACGCAAATGCGATCCCCGATGCATTCGCTATACTCGAATCAGCCGGACCTGCGGCCCCGCCCCCGGGCGCACCGCGCATCCCGACCGATATCCTGATGATTGCGACATGACTCAACTTGCCGACCTTCGCCGTACCTATGTGCTGGGCTCTCTGTCCGAAACCGACGTGGCGCCCGACCCGCTGAGCCAGTTCAAACGCTGGTTCGACGAGGCGGTCACGGCCAAGCTGCCCGAACCCAATGCCATGACCCTGGCCACGGTCGACGCCGACGGCCAGCCATCCGCGCGCATCGTGCTGCTCAAGGGCATCGACGACCGCGGCTTCACCTTCTTCACCAATTATGAAAGCCGCAAGGGCCTGGACCTGGCGGCAAACCCGCGCGCGGCGCTGCTGTTCCACTGGGTGCAGCTGGAGCGCCAGGTACGCGTCGAAGGGCACGTCGAAAAAGTCTCGGACGACGAGAGCGACGCCTATTTCGCCACGCGCCCGCTGGGCTCGCGCGTGGGCGCCTGGGCCTCTGCGCAAAGCCGCGAGGTGCCCGGCCGCGACGTGCTGGAGCAGCGCGAGCAGGAATACCGCAGCAAGTTCGGCGAAAACCCGCCGCGCCCGCCGCACTGGGGCGGCTACCGCCTGGTGCCGACCGCGCTCGAGTTCTGGCAGGGCCGCCCGTCGCGGCTGCACGACCGCATTGCCTTCCGCCTGCAACCCGGCGGCGACTGGCAGATCGTGCGGCTGTCGCCCTGAAACGGTTGGCACGCGCCTGAACATGCGCCAACTGCGCCGAACGGGTCGGTAGTGGGGTCTTCCGGACGGTGCGCTGCACAAGCTGCGGAATTGGACTAAAGTGAGACCGGCGTCGCTTGGTTACTCTTTTCTTGCAGCGCTCGAGACGGATTGGGCAAGGTTCCAGCTCAGTACCAACCTTGTCTGATGCGTCGGCCGCAGTGTGTGCCGCAACCATCGGGAGGTAAAGCGCATGTTCTTCAAGCAAGCCCTGGAAAAGCAACTCGACAACTGGATCGCCGACCTGCGAGAGAATGCCAATCTGCCGGTCAGCTTGCGGCTGTGGAATGGCACCGAATACCCGCTCGGGCACTTCGACAAGCCGGCTGTCACGCTGACCGTACGCGAAGCCGCGGCCCTGCCGCTGCTGCTGACGCCGAGCCTGGACAACCTGGGCGAAGCGTATGTGCAGGAGAAAATCGACTTCGAGGGCAGGCTGACGGACATCATCAAGGTCGCCTACGGCTTCTCGGCCGCGGCCACGCACCGCGCCGGCGGCGCGCTGTTCAAGGTGGCGCAGCACTTCACGCATACCAAGCAGGAAGACAAGAACTCGATCCAGTACCACTACGACGTCTCCAACGACTTCTACCAGCTCTGGCTCGACCCCAACATGGTCTACTCCTGCGCCTACTTCGAGCACGGCGACGAAGACCTGGCCACGGCGCAAATCAAGAAGATCGACCACATCCTGACCAAGATCCGGCTGCAGCCGGACCAGACGCTGCTCGACATCGGCTGCGGCTGGGGCGCACTGGTGCTGCGCGCCGCGCAGAAGTTCGGTGCGCGCTGCGTGGGCATCACGCTGTCGCAGAACCAGTTCGACCTGGCCACCGAGCGCGTCAGGGCCGCGGGCCTGTCCGACCGCATCGAGATCCGGCTGCAGGACTACCGCGACACCGCCGGCACCTTCGACCGCATCACCAGCGTCGGCATGTTCGAGCATGTGGGCAAGGACAACCTGCCCGGCTACTTCAGCCGCATCCGCGAACTGCTGGCCGACGACGGCTATGTGATGAACCACGGCATCACCTCGCCCGACCCCGACAACGGCGCGACGCCGATGGACGGCGCCGAGTTCATGGACCGCTATGTGTTCCCGCAGGGCGAGCTGCCGCATATCGGGCTGGTGCTGCGCACGCTGCAGCAAGGCGGGCTGGAAGCCTTCGACGTCGAACTGCTGCGCCGCCACTACGCGCAGACGCTGCACTACTGGGCCGACAACTTCGAGGCCCGCGGCGACACCATCCGCAGCCTGGTCGGCGAGAAGAAATACCGCATCTGGCGGGTCTACCTGGCCGGCTGCGCACATGCCTTCGAGACCGAGAAGATGTCGATCTACCAGGTGCTCTGCCACAAGGCCGGGCTGCCGGCCGATACGCTGCCGTGGTCCCGCCGCTATATCTACGACCAACCAATTGGCCGCAACGACTGAAGGCAACGCTGACGTTTGACTGAAGACCTCTTTGGCGGGCTGCCCCTGCCCGCCCCAACTGCCCCTCCGGAACGGCCCGCTTCCCACCCGGGCGCGGCCGTCCCGCCCGCCCCCTCCGGCAAACCTGCGCGTGGCAAGAGCGTGCAACCCGCACAGGCGGACGAAACCCTGCGCGCGCTCGCTGCGCAGCTGCCATCGAACCTGTACTTCGGCACGTCCTCCTGGGCCTACCCCGGCTGGAACGGGCTGGTCTATGACGGCGAGTACGGCGACAGCCTGCTGTCGCGCAAGGGCCTTTCCGCGTATTCGCGCCATCCGCTGCTGCGCGCCGCCGGCATCGACCGCGGCTTCTACGGGCCGATCCCGCTGGCGGACTACCTGTCCTATGCCGCGCAGGTCCCCGACGGCTTCCGCTTCCTGGTCAAGGCGCCCGCCAGCGTCTGCGATGCCTGGCTGCGCGGCTCCGACGGCGCCGGCCGGCTGGCCAACGCCGCCTTCCTCGATGCCGAGATCGCGGTGCGCGACTTCATCGTGCCCGCCACCAGCGGGCTGGGCAGCAAATGCGGGCCGCTGCTGTTCCAGCTGTCGCCGATGGGTCCGCTGGCCGACAGCGCCGTGTTCCTGGAACGGCTCGATGCCTTCCTGGGCGCGCTGCCGGCACTCGATCCGTCGATCACCCCGCATGCGTGCTACACGGTAGAGCTGCGCGACCCGGCATTGCTGACGCCACGCTATATCCGGCTGCTGCGCCGCCACGGGGTGCGCTTCTGCCTGTCGGCACGCGACCGCCTGCCGCCGGTGCCGCGCCAGGCCGCGGCGCAGGCGCTGATGGACGAGGAAGCGCCAGGCCCGCTGGTGCTGCGCTGGATGCTGCATGGGGGCCGGCCCTACGCCTACGCGGAAAAGCTCTACGCACCCTTCGACCGCATCGTCGACGACGACCCCGACACCCGCCATGCCATCGCCGATGTAGTGGCGCGCACGCTGCGCGCGGGGCAGCCTGCCATCGTCATTGTCAGCAACAACGCCGAGGGCTGCGCGCCGCTGAGTTGCGTGCGCCTGGCCGAGGCGATCATTGCGAGGCTGGCGCGGTGAATGGCTGGCGACCGGTGCACAGTGGCCGATAGGACGCTCCCGCGGGCAACGGCCATCACTGCCTGAAGACTTGTGCATAATGTGCACAGCTGGAGGCCATGCGCTTGTCGCCACCCACGCGATCGGCTTGAATCGGGGCACCTTCCGACCGAGGAAGGATGGAGACGACGATGCCCCTTCCCACTACGGCGCGCACACCGGGCCGCGCCGCCCTGCCGCAGCTGCTTGATCCTGCCTCGATAGCCGTGATCGGCGCCTCGCGCGATACCAGCCGCATCGGCGGCGTGGCGTTGGACCACCTGCAGCGCCTTGGATACCAGGGCCAGGTGTATCCGGTCAATCCGCGCTATGGCGAGATCGCCGGCCTGGCGTGCTATCCCGATATCGAATCCGTGCCGCAGGTGCCTGACGTGGCGGTGCTGGCGCTCGGCGCGGACGAGGTGCTGCCGCAGCTGCAGCGCTGCCATGCCCGCGGCATCCGTGCCGCCATCGTCTACGCCTCGGGCTTTGCCGAGGCCGGCGCAGCGGGTGCCGGGCGCCAGGCCGCACTTGCGGCCTTCGCCCGCGACAGCGGCATGGCGATCGCCGGACCCAACTGCATGGGGCTGGCCAACCTGACCACGCGCGCCATCACCGCATTTGCCACCACCTTCCGCGCGTTCCCGCCGCAGGACGGCCCGGGTGCCGTGAGCCTGCTGACCCAGAGCGGCAACGTCTGCGCCATCGTCTACGCCACCGGAAGGCAGATGGACGTGGGCTTCCACCAGTTCATCAATACCGGCAACGAAGCCTGCCTAGACTATGCGGATTACCTCGACTACCTCGCGGACGATGCGCAAACCGCGGCTGTGGTCGGTTACGTTGAGGGCCTGCGCAACGGCAGTGGCTTCATCGAAGCCGCGGCGCGCCTGCGCGCGGCAGACAAGCCGCTGATCCTGCTGAAGGCCGGCGAGAGCGAGGCGGGATCGGCGGCTACGCAATCCCATACCGCTGTGCTGGCCGGCAACCAGGCCATCTACCGCGCCGCCTTCGCCCAGGTCGGCGCGATGCAGGCGAGTGATCCGACCCACCTGACCGACCTGGCATACCTGGCCGGCTTCCGCCAGCGCAGCGCGGGGCGCCGGGTGGTGGTGGCTTCCGTGTCGGGCGCGATGGGTGCGCTGTCGGCTGACCTGCTCAGCGCGGCCGGACTCGACGTGCCGCGCCTGCCCGAGGCGGTCCAGCAGCGCCTGCTGGCGGGCGTGCCGGAGCTCGGCGCAGTGGCGAACCCCGTCGACCTGACCGGCCAGCTGTTCAACCGCAGCGGCCTGGCCTACGCCGTGCTCGACAAGCTTGCCGCCACTGACGGCATCGACGTCATCTTCCTCTACGCCACCGCCTACCTGCTCGATCGCGTGGCCGACGAGCTGATCGAGGTGGCGGGCAAGACCGATCGCCTGATCGTGGTCGCCACCACGGGCGAGCCGGCCAGCCGCGCACGGCTGGCCGAAGCCGGTGTGGCGCTGTTCCCGGATTGCGCACGCGCGGCGCGGGCCCTGGGCACATACGTGGGCTGGCTCGGCACGGCGGCGCCGACCGCGCACTGGATGGCGCTGCGCGCGCGGGCCGGCGCCGACGCGGCCGCCCGTGCGCCTTCCGCCGCCATGGACGAGCACCAGGCCAAGCAGTGGCTGGCGGGCTTCGGCGTGCCGGTCGGCGCGGAGGCGGCCGCGGCCACGCCCGACGACGCCGCGCGCGCCGCCGAAGCCATCGGCTTCCCGGTCGCAGTGAAAGTGCTGAGCCCGGACATCGTGCACAAGACCGAGGTCGGCGGCGTCCGGCTGGGACTGGCCAACGCGCAACAGGTGCGCGAGGCGGCGGCCGAGGTCGCTGCCGCCGCCGCGCAAGCCCTGCCGCAGGCACGACAGCGCGGCGTGCTGGTGCAGCAAATGGCGAGCGGCGTGTGCGAGCTGATCGTCGGCGTAACGCGCGATCCGGTCTTCGGCCCGGCCATGACGGTAGGCATGGGCGGGATCTTCACCGAGATCTTCCACGACGTCGCGCACCGGCTGCTGCCGGTGGACCGCGCCATGGCGCGCGACATGCTGGCCAGCCTGCGCGGCTACCGGCTGATGACCGGCTTCCGCGGCAAGCCCGCGGCCGACATCGATGCGGCGGCCGACGCGATCGCCGCGCTCTCCGACGCCACCATGTCGCTGGGCGACAGCCTCGCCGAAATGGAAGTGAATCCCCTGCTGGTGCGCGCTGCCGGACGCGGCGCCGTCGCCCTCGATGCCCTGGTCCTCGGCCTGACGGCCAATCCATGATCCGCCAACTGGCACGCAAGGTGGCGCTGCAGCGCCTCGGCACCGAAGCCGAAGTCTCCGGCCTGCTGCAGCCGGGCTTTCCGGAAGCATACGGTGGCGCCCCATGCGATGCCTTCTATCGCATGATCCTGTTCGAAGAGCGCGCCTGGGGCGGCTCGGGCGGAATCGCCTCGGGGCTGTTCTCGCACACCATCGGCGCGCCGCCGATCGCCGCGGTGGGCAGCGAAGCGCTGAAGGCGCGCGTGCTGCCGCAGATCCTTGCCGGCGAGAAGATCTCCGCGCTCGCCATCACCGAGCCCGACGCCGGCTCCGACGTGGCGCAGCTTTCCGCCAGCGCGCGGCGCGAGGGCGGCCACTACGTGGTCAACGGCACCAAGCTCTACAGCACCTCAGGCATGCGCGCCGACTACTTCACCGTGGCAGTGCGCACCGGCGGCCCGGGTTCCGGCGGCGTGTCGCTGCTGCTGATCGAGGGCGATACGCCGGGCCTGGCGCGCACGCCGCTGAAGAAGATGGGCTGGTGGGCATCCGACACCGCGCAGCTGTTCTTCGACGGGTGCCGCGTTCCGGTGGAGAACCTGATCGGCGAGGAAGGCAAGGGCTTTGCCGCCATCACGAAGAATTTCAACCACGAGCGGCTGGCGCTGGCCGCAGCCGCTTGCGGCTATGCGCAGGTCTGCTTCCATGACGCGCTGGCGTGGGCGCGCGGACGGCGCACCTTCGGCAAGCGGCTGGCCGACCACCAGGTGGTGCGCCACCAGCTGGTGGACATGGCCACGCGCATCGAATCCACGCGCGCCCTGCTGGACGACCTGGCCGCGCGCCTGGACGACGGCGCCGCGCCGGTGGCGCAGATCGCGATGGCCAAGAACATGGCCACGCGCACTTTCCAGTTCTGCGCGGACCGCGCGGTGCAGTTGCTGGGCGGGATGGGCTATATGCGCGGCAGCCGGGTGGAGCGCCTGTATCGCGAGGTCGAGGTGATGATGATCGGCGGCGGCGCCGAGGAAATCATGAAGGACCTGGCAGCGAAGCAACTGAGCCTGTAGCAGGCTGCGGACGGCGTCGCCAGGTGCCGTCCGCAGCCGCCTTCCTCTTACTCCAGCCGCACTCCGCTTTTCTTCACCACTTCACCCCATCGCACCGCTTGGGCCTTGATGAACGCCTGGAACTGCTCCGGCTTGCCGCCGACCGGATCAATCCCATAGTCGATCAGCCTTGACCGTACGTCAGGCTGCTGCAGCACCGCTTCCATTTCCCGGGCCAGCCTTGCCTGCACCGCCGGCGGCGTCATCGCCGGTGCGATCAGGCCGATCCAGCTGCCTGCCGTGACGCCCGGATAACCGGCTTCGGCCATGGTCGGCACCTCCGGCGCGGCCGGCCAGCGCGTCGGGCTGGAGATCGCCAGCGCGCGCACCTTGCCCGCCTTCACCTGCGGCATCATGGTCTGCACCGAATCGAAGATGATGGCGACCTGCCCCGAGAACAAATCAGGCAGCGCCGGCGCAATGCCCTTGTAAGGCACGTGCGTCATCTTCATGCCGACCGACTGCGCGAACAGCTCGCCCGCCAGGTGCGCGCCGGAGCCATTGCCGCTGGAGGCAAAGGTCATCTTCGCGGGATTGGCCTTGCCCCAGCCCACCAGCTCTTTCACCGTGGTCGGCGGCAGCTGCGCGCTGGAGACCAGCAGCAGCGGAATCCGCCCGATCATGCTGACGCCGGTGAGGTCCTTGAGCGGGTCATAGCTCATCTTCGGATACAGGCTCGGGTTGATGGCGTGCCCGGCCACCACCACCAGCAGCGAGTAGCCGTCCGGCGCGGACCTGGCGACGTTCTCCGAGCCGATCATGCCGTTGGCGCCGGGGCGGTTCTCCACCACCACCGGCTGGCCGATGCGTTCCGCCAGCTTCTGCATCACCAGCCGCGTCACGGCGTCCGACACACCACCGGGCGTGTACGGCACGACCACGCGGATCGGGCGGTTGGGATAAGCGTCGCCCTGCGCCATGGCGGGCATGGGGCCGGCGAGGCTGCCTGCGGCCAGTCCTGCGAACAGGCCCAGGCATAGCTGGCGCCGGATGCGCGTGTCGGGCTTGGGTCGGATCATGTCTCCTCCTGGTTGCGCGCGCCAGTGCCGGCGCGCAAGGTCTCTGGCCGGGTCTATGCCCAGCTGCGGGGTACGGATAGCGGAAAGTCCAGCAGCATCTGCGCGTAGCTCT
Organism: Cupriavidus sp. FW306-01-F10A; assembly: GCF_058782785.1. Lineage (NCBI taxonomy): Bacteria > Pseudomonadati > Pseudomonadota > Betaproteobacteria > Burkholderiales > Burkholderiaceae > Cupriavidus > Cupriavidus sp. FW306-01-F10A. Next base: position 168,954 of record NZ_JBYSYA010000014.1, on the reverse strand, counting down.
TGCCCAGCGGGTCCGAGCGCAGGCTCGCCACGCCGCCACCGCCCAACGCGCCGTGCATCAGGAAGTTCAGCGCGTGCAGGCCAGGCACGTCGAAGCGCTCGACCTCGCCCTGCACCAGGTGGGCAAAGTACGCGCGCACGGCTTGCGGGGTGAGCTGCTCGCGCAGCAGTGCCAGGTACTCAGGCTTGCGGGCGATCACGCCGATGTTCTCGTCATCGCCCTTGTCGCCGCTGCGCGCATAGGCGAGCGTGACCAGTGGCCGCTCGACGCGCGGCTCGCGGGGAAGCGCAGGCGATGCCGGCGCCTCGAGCGCGAGCGGCGGCATCGCCTGCGGCGCGCTCACTGCCGCGTTGGGCAGCAGGATCTCGCCAGCCTCGAACTCCACGCGCATCGGCACCTCCGGCTTGGGCACCAGGAAGGAGAACACCTTCACCACGGGCTGGATGTCGACCCGACCCGCGAAGGAAGAGCGCGTGCCCGCCGCCATGGACGTCCCCGCAGAAGAGCATTCGCGCTGCAGGAAGCTCAGCCCCCTGGCGAGCGGATGGCGCGCGCCGATGCGCAGCACCACTTCCCGCGTCGGCAATGCGCGCGCATGCGGGCCATATTGCGATTCGCAGCCGAGCAGCTCGACCACGGTCTCGGTGTAGTCCGGCATCTGGCGTTCTGCCAGCATGGCACGGGTGCGCGCCAGCAGCGCCTCCGCAGTGCGGCGCGCCTTGGCGGGGGCATCGATGCCGCGGATCGCCATCATCAGGCTGATCTGGTAGCCGTCCTGCCAGGTGGCATTGCCCTTGTAGTGCGTGCCAGGTGCCCGGCCACGCGCGCCATGCACGCGTACGCGCCCGGCCTCGACCAGTTCGGTGCGCACCATGCGGAAGTCGCAGGTCACGTCCGGCATCAGGTAGTTGGCGGGATCGCCGACCTCGTACAGCACCTGTTCCGCGACCGCGGCCGGGTCGACCAGTCCCCCAGTGCCCTCTGGCTTGCTCAGCACGAAGCTGCCGTCGTGCGCGCAGTCGATCACGGGATACCCCATGCGCTCCCACCCGGGCACGCGCTGCCAGTCGGTAAACAGCCCGCCCGTGGCCTGGGCGCCGCACTCGATCACGTGGCCCGCCAGCGTGCCGGCGGCGAGGCGGTCCCAGTCGGTCCAGTTCCAGCCGAACTCGTGGGCCAGCGCGCCCACCACGACGGCGCTATCGACGCAGCGCCCGGCAATGACGATGTCCGCGCCCAGCGCCAGCGCGCGGGCAATGCCTTGCGCGCCGGTGTAGGCGTTGGCCGACCAGGGCTCGGTGGTTGGCACCGGATTGCCGGCAAGGTCAGTCAGACCCTCGGCGCACCACTGCGCGAAGCGCGGCTGCACGTCGTCGCCGCTGACCACCGCGATGCGCGGCGACAGTCCCTGCTGCGCCGCCACCTTGAGCAGTGCGTCGCGGCAGCCGTGCGGATTGAGGCCGCCGGCATTGGCAACGACACGGATGCCCCGCCGCAGGATTTCACCGAGGTTCGGCCCCATCGCCGCGTGCACGAAGTCGGTGGCGTATCCCTGCGCCGGATCCTTGGCGCGGGCGCGTGCCAGGATCGACATGGTGGTCTCGGCCAGGTAGTCATAGACCAGGTATTGCAGGCCGGGCACTGCCAGCAGTTGCGGCGTGGCGATGGCGGAATCGCCCCAGAAGCCGGAAGCGCCACCGATGCGCACAGTCTTGCCGGCGCGCGCTTCGCCTTGCACGGATTCGCTCATGCTTCCTCCTTTGCGGCCACATCGGCCTCCACCCGTGCCAGCAACGACCCGGCACTGGCCTGCCCGCCGGCGCGCGCCGGCAGTTCCGCCACCACGCCGGCAAACGGCGCCACGATGGCGTGCTCCATCTTCATGGCCTCCAGCACCACCAGCGCCTGGCCCGCTTGCACGTGGTCGCCCTCGGCCACATTGACCGCGACGATGCGGGCCGTCAGCGGCGCCTGCAGCACGCCGTCGGCGTCGCCGGCATCGCGGCGGCGGCGCGGATCGTGCAGCGGGAAGTGCCAGGCGCGGCCGGACTGGAACAGGTGCAGGGCGTGCTTTTCGGCGGCGAACACCAGCGGATAGGCCACGCCGTCGCATTCGACCAGGGCCGTGCCGCTGGCGGCATCGGCGCGCAGCACGCGCAGCCTGCATTCCACCGGCGGGTGGTCTTCACCGCGCTGGCACAGGCTCACGCGCCAGCCGTCGGCGCACACGCGCAGGAACGCTTCCCAGTCCTTGCCGGCCGCATTCAGCACCACGCTGGAGGCCGCACGCGCAAGCGTGGCCGGCTTGCCGTTGCCGCCCAGCAGCCCCGACGCGGCCAGCGCGGCGCTTGCCGTCACATGCACCGGAGGCACCGGGGCCTGCAGCGCCGCCTGCATATGGGTGTCGACAAAGCCCGTATGCACGTCATTGCCGGCGAATGCCGGGTGCGCCAGGCACGCGGCCAGGAACCCCTGGTTGGTCGGCACGCCCAGCAGCGTGCAGTCCTGCACCGCGCGCAGCAGCTTGCGGCGCGCGTCTTCGCGGTCGGCGCCATGCGCGACCAGCTTGGCAACCATCGAGTCATAGTGGGTGGGGATGGCACCGCCCTCTTCCAGCGCATGGTCCACACGCACGTCGCGGCCGGCGGCAGGCGGGCGCCAGCGCAGCAGCGGCCCACCCTGCGGCAGGAAGCCGGCCGGCACGTCCTCGGCGGTGAGTCGCACTTCGATGGCATGGCCGTTGAGCCGGACCTGGTCCTGCGTGACCGGCAGCGGCTCGCCTGCCGCCACGCGCAGTTGCCATTCGACCAGGTCGAAGCCGGTGATGGCCTCGGTCACGGCGTGTTCGACCTGCAGCCGGGTGTTCATCTCCATGAAGTAGAAGCTGCCCTCGGCATCGAGCAGGAACTCCATGGTGCCGGCGCCGACGTAGCCGATGGCCTTGACCGCGCGCACGGCGGCCTCGCCCATGCGCGCGCGCAGCACCGGGCCGACCGCGGGCGACGGTGCTTCCTCGATGACCTTCTGGTGGCGGCGCTGCACGGAGCAGTCGCGCTCGCCGAGATGGATGACATTGCCGTGAGTATCGGCAAAGACCTGGATCTCGACGTGGCGCGGCGCGATCACGGCGCGCTCGAGGATCAGCTCGTCGCAGCCGAAGGCAGCCGCCGCCTCGGAGCGTGCGCTCGACAGCGCCGCGGGCAGCGCCGCCGCGTCGCGCACCAGCCGCATGCCGCGCCCGCCGCCGCCCGCCGCGGCCTTGACCATCAGGGGGAAGCCGATGGACCCGGCCTCGGCCAGCAGCGTGGCGTCATCCTGCGCGGCCCCCTGGTAGCCGGGCACGCACGGCATGTCGGCAGCCAGCATCAGCCGCTTGGCTTCGGCCTTGTTGCCCATGGCGCGGATCGCCGCGGCGGGCGGGCCGACGAAGACCAGGCCGGCGGCGCTGACCGCCTCGGCAAAGGCGGCGTTCTCGGCCAGGAAGCCATAGCCGGGGTGGACCGCATCGGCACCGCTGGCGCGGGCAGCTTCGATGATGGCGGCAAGGTTCAGGTACGACTCGCGCGGCGCGGCCGCGCCGATGCACACGGCACGGTCGGCGCAGGCAAGGTGCGGGCTGTGGCGGTCGGCTTCGGAATATACGGCCACGGTGGCCAGCCCGAGGCGGCGGGCGGTGCGCATGATGCGCACCGCGATCTCGCCGCGATTGGCGACGAGCAGCGTATGGAAGGATCGGCGGGTAGCAGACATGGGAAATCCTGTGAATCTCTTGGAAGATGCGGCCGGCGCGGTCAGCCGGTCGACTGCGCGGCGCGCACCGTGTCGGCATCGAAGCGAACGGTCCAGGCGGCATCGCGCTTGTCGCGGAATGCCGCCACGCCTTCGGCGCCCTCGCGCCGCATGCATTGCGCAAACTGGCGCGAGGCCTGATCCAGCAGCGGGCCCAGCGGCTCGTGGCCGCAGCGGCCGACCAGTGCCTTGAACACGCGATTGGCGTTGGGGGCGCAACGGCCGATGCGCGTCAGCCACTCGGCAATCAGGGCGTCCAGCTCCGCGCTGTCGGCCGCGAGCTGGTCGACCAGGCCGATGGCTGCCGCTGCCTCGCCACTGACGCGCTCGCCGGTCAGGCCCAGGCGGCGCGTGGCGGCAGCGCCCAGCCTTTGCACCACAAAGGGGGCGATCTGCGCGGCGACGATGCCCAGCGTGGTCTCCGACAACGCAAAGCGCGCATCGCGCGTAGCCAGCACGATGTCGGCCGCGCAGGCCAGGCCCATGCCGCCGCCCATGGCCGCGCCCTCAACCGCGGCGATCACCGGCACCGGCAGCACGCTCAGCCGCTCCATGAAGTAGCCGAACTGGCGGTTGCGCGTGGCGACCGGGTCTTCCTGGCTGGTGTCGGCATCGAGCCGGGACTGGAAGCTGCCCACGTTGCCGCCTGCGCTGAAGCTGCCGCCGGCGCCGCGCAGCACCAGCGCGCGCACTTCCGGGTCGGCTTCGGCCTGCGCCACGACGGCGGCCAGCGCGGCCACCACTTCGGGCGCCAGCGCATTGCGGGTGGCAGGAATGTTGAGGGTGGCGAACAGTACGCCGCCGGCGCGGCGCACGATCACGCCATCGTTGCATGAGCTGTCAGGCATGGCGATCCTGGCTGGTAGTTGGTTCAGGATCGCGTCAGCCGCGCGACATCAGGCCCATCTGCTTGGCAATGACCTGGAGCATGACCTCGTCCGCCCCGCCGCCGATCGAGCCCAGCCGGAAATCGCGATAGGCGCGCGACGCGTGGTTGTCCCAGGTGTAGCCCATGCCGCCCTGGAACTGCATGCACCAGTCGGCCACCTCGCGCGACAGCCGCCCGGCCTTGAGCTTGGCCATCGACGCCAGTTCAATCACATCGCCCCCATCGATATAGGTCTGCGTGGCCATGTAGACCAGCGCGCGCAGCGCCTCCATCTCGGTCTTGAGCTCGGCCAGCTTGAACTGGATGAACTGGTTGTCGAGCAGCGGCTTGCCGAAGGCGACGCGCTGGCGCAGGTAGTCGGCGGTCTCCTCGATCAGCGCGTTGCAGGCCAGCCGGCGCGCCGCGCCGTTCAGCCGCTCTTCCTGGAACTGCTTCATCTGGTAGATAAAGCCCATGCCCTCGTCGCCGATGCGGTTGCGCACCGGCACGCGCACTTCGTCAAAGAAGATCTGCGCAGTGTCGGACGACCACATGCCGAACTTCCTGATCTTCTGCACTTCCACGCCGCGCACGCGCTTGCCGTCTTCCCTGAGAGGCACCACGATCAGCGACTTGTTCTTGTGGACCGGACCGTCGGAGGTATTGCACAGCAGGCAGATCCAGTCGGCCTGGGTGCCGTTGGTGATCCACATCTTGGAGCCGGAGATGACATAGTCGTCGCCATCACGCACCGCACGGGTCTTGAGCGAGGCCACGTCGGAACCGGCGCCGGCTTCGGACACGCCGATGGAGCACACCATGTCGCCGGCGATGGCAGGGGCCAGGTAGTTGCGCTTGAGCTCGTCCGAGCCGAACGCGGTCAGCGCCGGCGTCGCCATGTCGGTCTGCACCCCCACGCCCATGCCCACGCCCTGTGCGCGGGCATAGCCCAGCGCCTCGGCGGCGGCAACGGCGTAGGAGAAGTCGAGCCCCATGCCGCCGTATTCGATCGGCTTGGTGATGCCGAGGAAGCCGAGGTCGCCCATCTTCTTGAACAGCGCATGCGCCGGGAAAATCTCGGCGGCTTCCCACTCGTCGACGAAGGGATCGATCTCCGCCGAGACGAAGCGGCGGATGCTGTCCATGATGTTGCGGTGGTCTTCCGTGTAAAGCATGGTGGTCTCCTGGTGTCTTGTTCGTTTGGGACGTGTCTGGATGGCGCCGGCGCTCAGAAGCGCCCGACGCCAAACTGGATCGCATGCGGCTTGCGCAGGCTGGCCTCGCGCGCGGTGGCCAGCACGAAGGCCAGCACGGCGCGCGTGTCGCGCGGGTCGATCACGCCGTCGTCCAGCAGCAGCCCGCTGGTGATGAAGGCGCTGGCCTGGCGCTCGAAGTTGGCAACGATATCGGCGGTCTGGCTGGCCAGCTGCGCCTCATCGACCGGCACGCCCTTGCGCGCGGCCTGCTGGCGCGCCACGATCTCAAGCGTCATGGCGGCCTGCTCGCCGCCCATCACGGCGGTGCGCGCGTTCGGCCACGAGAAGCAGAAGCGCGGCCGGAAGCCCCGCCCGCACATGCCGAAGTTGCCCGCCCCGAACGAGGCCCCGCAGTACAGCGTGACCTGCGGCACCGTCGAGTTCGACAGCGCCTGGATCATCTTGGCGCCATGCTTGATCATGCCGGCCTCTTCCGAGGCGCGGCCGACGATAAAGCCGGTGGTGTTCTGCAGGAACACGATCGGCGTGTCCGACTGGTTGCATAGCTGGATGAACTGCGCGGCCTTGGTGGCGCCGGCCGGGTCGATGGGACCGTTGTTGGTGATGATGCCGACCGTATTGCCTTCGATGCGGGCGTGGCCGCACACCGTGCCGGGGCCATAGTCGGGCTTGAACGGCAGCCAGGCGGAGTCGTCGACGATGCGCGCGATCACCTCGCGCATGTCCACCGGGCGCTTCATGTCGAGCGTCATCACGCCATCCAGCTCCGACGGGTCGAGCCGCGGCGGGCGCGCGGGCTGCGCGGGCCCTGCCGCGACGGTCGGCCAGTCCAGGCTGGCGACAATATCGCGCGCGGTGGCAAGCGCGTGCTCGTCGTCCTCGGCCAGGTATTCGGCCAGGCCGCTGAGCGTGGCGTGCAGGTCGGCGCCGCCCAGTTCCTCGTCCGTGGCGATCTCGCCGGTGGCGGCCTTCAGCAGCGGCGGCCCCGCCAGGAAGGCGCGCGCGCGATTGCGCACCATCACCACGTAGTCGGACAGCCCCGGCATGTAGGCGCCGCCCGCCGTGGACGAGCCATGCACGACCGTGATCACCGGCAGCCCGGCCGCGGACAGGCGAGCCAGGTTGTAGAACAGCGCGCCGCCGCGCACGAACTTGTCAACGCGGTACTTGCGCAGGTTGGCGCCGGCCGATTCCACCAGGTGGATGAATGGCAGCCGGTTTTCCAGCGCGATTTCCTGGCAGCGCATCAGCTTCATGTTGCCGGCCTCGGTCATGGCACCGGCGTCGATGCCGGAATCCGTGGCCAGCACCATGCAGCGCACGCCGCAGACGAAACCGATGCCGGCCACCAGCGAACCGCCGGGGATGGAGGTCTCGGGGTCGGGGTCGTCCATGCCGAAGCCGGCCAGCGTGGCAATCGGCAGGAACGGCGCGCCTGCGTCCAGCAGGCGGCCGATGCGCTCGCGCGGCAGCAGTGCCCCGCGTTTGGCAAAGGTGGGCCGGGCGCGCTCCGAGGCGGCCACGGCACGCTGTTCGAGGCCATGGAGGCGGTCGATCAGGGCCTGCATGCCGGCGCGCTGGCTGGCGAAGGCGTCGGAAGATGAGTCGATGCGTGAGTCGATGGGAATCATGGCGCTTGCGTGAGGTTCCGTGATGCATGGATTGCAAACCACCACGCCGCCCGGGACAACCGCAATCGATCAGTCTGTGCATAATGTGCACAAGCCAGAAACCCAGGACGCGGGGCGCGGCATCCGCCACCCCCAAAGCGTTCCCCGACGCACCTTTCCATGCCAACCAAGACCCCCTCGCCCGGCGGCGTGCAGAGCCTGTCCCGTGCCTTCGCCCTGCTCCGGCTGCTTGCCGAGCATCACGAGGCGGGACTGACCCTGCCGGAACTCGCCGCGATAGCGGAGATTGACCGTACCACCGCGCACCGGATGGCGCGCTTCCTGGAATCCGCGGGGTATATCGAGCGCGAGTCGGCGGGCAAGCGTTATCACCTGGGCACTGCCGCCATGGCGCTGGGCCTGCGTGCGATGAACCGGCCGCCGCCCAACAGCGTGCTGGTGAGCAAGATGAAGGCGCTGGCCCGGCTCACGGGCGATGCGGTGTTCCTGACCGTGCGCATCGGCGACCACGGGCACTGCCTGCATACCGAGGAAGGCAGCCACCGCATCAAGACCTTCCACTTGCTGACCGGCACCTCCCGCCTGCTGGGCCAGGGCACCGGCAGCATGGCCTTGCTGGCGACGATGGACAACGAGGCGGTGCGCGCGCATTACGAGCGGCACCGCGCCGAGTACGCGGCCGGTGGCCTGAGCCTGCTCAGGCTGTTGCGCGGCGTAGAGCGCGCCCGCAAGCTGGGCTATGCGCTTGCCGGCGCGGAGGGGGTGGCAGGCGTGGGCTATGCACTGCCCCTGGAAATGGGCGCCGAGGCCGCCATCAGCATCATGTCGACCGCCTCGCGGATGCCGGCGGCGCGGCGGCATGAGATGGGGGCGATTGTCGGCGCGATGTTTGCGCAGGGAAACTAGGGTCGGCTTTTGGCGCCGACCCGGGCGCCCGGTCCCTACTTCCTCAACTTCCCTCCAAACTGCTTTCGAAACTTGGCCAGTTTCGGCGAGATCACAAAGGCACAGTACCCCTGGCTCGGATGGTCCTGATAGTAGTTCTGGTGACTTGCCTCGGCGCGCCAGTACGGCTGCTCCGGCTCGACCTGCGTCACGATCGGCGCATCAAAGACCTTGGCGGCAGCCAACTCCCGCATCACGTATTCCGCCGTGGCCCGCTGCGCCTCCGAATGCGTAAAGATCGCCGACCGGTACTGCGGCCCCACGTCGTTGCCCTGCCGGTCCGGCGTGGTCGGGTCATGGATGGCGAAGAAGATCTCCAGGATCTGGCGAAAGTTGATCACCGACGGATCGAAGGTGACACGGACCACCTCGACGTGCCCGGTATCCCCCTCGCAAACCTGCTGGTAAGTCGGGTGATCCATGTGCCCGCCGGTATAACCGGACTCCACCGCCACCACGCCATCGACCTGCTGGTAGACCGCTTCCAGGCACCAGAAGCACCCGCCCCCCAGCGTGGCCGTTTCAAGTCCATGTTCCATTTGCGCCGCCCCCTTGCGTTGTCGTCTGTGGTGTCACGGCCTCAAGCATAAGCGCAGATTGGCGCCCTTGCAGCAGATTCAGCCAGGCTGGCGCCACGCCTCCAGCATCGCGCGCAGTTGCGGCTTGAGCACCTTGCCCAGCGCGCTGCGCGGCAGGTCGTCCAGCAGCACCACCTCGCGCGGCAGCTTGAAGCGGGCAATGCGCGTGGCCAGCAGTTCGCGCAGCGGCTCCGCCCCCAGCGCGTCGCGCGGCGCGCCCGGCGCGGGCACGATCACCGCCACCGGCACCTCGCCCCAGCGCGCATCGGCCACGCCGACCACCGCGCACTCCTGCACCCCGGGCAGGCCGACCAGCACGTTCTCGATCTCGGCGGGATAGATGTTCTCGCCACCCGAGATGATCATGTCCTTGCTGCGGCCGACGACTTCGATGCAGCCGCCGGCATCGCGGTGCGCGAGGTCGCCGGAATGGAACCAGCCGTCGGCCAGGCCGTTATCAGGCTGGTTCCAGTAGCCAGCCATCACGTTGGCGCCGCGCACCCACAGTTCACCGACTGCGCCCTGCGCCACCTCGGCACCGTCCGGGCCGGCCAGCCGGACTTGCGCTTCCGGCTGCGGCCAGCCGGCATAGCCAGGCCGGGCCACCGCATCCTGCAGCTTCAGCACCACCGACACCGGACCGGTCTCGGTCGCGCCATAGACCTGCCCCAGCGGCACGCCGCGCGCATGGAAGGCCTCGATATACGACAGCGGGATGGTCGACGAACCTGCCATCACGCCGCGCAGCGCCGACAGGTCGGCCCCGGGCCAGCCGGGATGCTCAAGCACCGCGCGCAGCGTGGCCGGCACCATCAGCGACAGGCTCGGCCGCGCCTGCGCAACCGCGCCGAGCCAGGCATCCGGCGCAAAGCGGTCGTGCAGCGTGACCTGCGCCCCGGCCAGCAGCGCCGGCAGCGTCTGGATGCACAGCCCGCCGACATGGAACATCGGCAGCACCGACAGCACGTGGTCGTCCGCGGTCATGCCGTGCGCCCACCAGCTGGCGCGCGCATTGGCCAGCAGCCCGGCCTGCGTATGCACCGCGCCCTTGGGCTTGCCGGTGGTGCCGGAGGTGTAGGCGAGCAGCAGCGGCGCATCGTCCGGCACCGGCGCATGGGCCAAGCCGAACGGCGCGGGATGGTCGATCAGCCGGTCGAGATGCGCGGCCTGGCAGCCGCCGCCAGCCTCCCGCGCCAGCCCTGCATGGCGCTCGTCGTGGAACAGCGCGGCCAGTTGCGCGTGGGCGGCGATGGTACGCAGCTCCGCCGGCGCCAGCCGGTAGTTCAGCGGCACGAACATCGCCCCGATACGCGCGCAGGCGAACAGCAGCACCAGCTGCAGCTCGTGGTTCAGGCACAGCGTGCCGACGCGGTCGCCCGCGCGGATGCCCCACGTCGCTGCCAGGTGGGCGCTGGCACGCTCGACGCGCCGCCACAGCTTGCCGTAGGTGAAGGTGCGGCCCAGGTAGTGCAACGCCGGCCGCCCCGGCGCCGCGGCGGCATGGCCATGCAGCATGGCCGGCAGCGCGCCCAGCCCGGCGGCGCCCGCGCGCATGGCGCGGCTGGCGGCGCTCATTCGTCGCGCTCGCCGGATTCGTACAGGGTCTCGCGCCCCATGCGGTCCAGGATCAGCTCGGCGGTCCAGGGCAGCATCAGCGCGCCGCAGCGCGAGTCGCGGTAGAGCCGCTCCAGCGGCAGGTCCTTGAGCATCGACTGCCCGCCGCAGGTGCGGATCGCCAGCCGGGCGATGTCGTTGGCGCCTTCCATCACGGTGTAGTGCGCGGCGTACAGGCGCAGGCGCTCGTCCTTGGTTGGATTGGGCCTGGCCTCATGGATCACGCGCCAGAAGAGCGAGCGCATGGTTTCCAGCTGGATGCGCATCTGCGCCACCGCGATCTGCTTGGTCGGGTACATGCGGCGCCTGACCGGCGGCTGGCCCGGCACCTCGCCGCGCAGGTACTGCACGGTGAAGTCGTAGGCGGCCTGGGCTACGCCCAGGTAGGTCGGCGACAGCGTGAAGAACATTGCCGGCCAGGTCTGCGCAGCACGATAGTAGACGCCGCGCGGCATCAGTTGCTCATGGTCGGGCACGAACACGTCCTTGAGCAGCAGCGTGCGCGATACCGTCCCGCGCATGCCCATCGGGTCCCACTCGCCGGTCACGGTCAGCCCTTCCGCATTGCCGGGCACGGCGATATAGAGCGTGTCGCGCATGTCGGGATGCTGGTCGCCGCGGGCCTCGGTGCACAGGATGCCGTAGTAGTCGGCCGCGCCCGACAGCGAGGCGAAGATCTTGCGCCCGTTCAGCACCCAGCCGCCCTCGACCTTGTGCGCGGTGGTGCCGAACGGCGCCTTGCCCGCGGCAGCAGCGGAGCCTTCGGAGAACGGCTGCGCATAGACCGCGCCGTCGCGCACCACGCGCGAGAAATGCAGCTCGCGCCGGGCTTCGTGCTCGGCGCGCTGCTCAGGCGTCATGTCGATGCCGTCGGACAGCACGCCGGTCCACATGGTCGAGCAGATATGCATGTTGTACGTCAGCGCCGTGGCCCCGCAGAAGCGGCCGATCTCGGCGCCAACCATGCAGTAGGTGGCAAAGTCCGCGCCCTCGCCGCCGAACGCCTGCGGCACGCACAGGGCCAGCAGGCCGGCCTCGCGCAGGTCGGCATAGTTGGCGAAGGGGAAGCTGGCCTCGCGGTCCCAGGTGGCTGCGCGCGCCGCGAAGCGCTCGCGGCCGAGGCGGTTGGCCAGCGCCAGCAGGCGCGCTTGTTGCGGGGTGACGTCCGCCGTACCGATGGCGGGAATGAAGTCGAGCTGGCCGGATGGCATGTCGCGGTCTCCTGTTTTCCTGCTCGCGCCGGATGCAGTGGCGGCGCGGCGGCGGTTCTTGTGTTGCGTTGCCGGGAAGCGGCGTGGTTCAGTGCACGGGGAAGTGCCGGTGCAGGAAATCCAGCACTGCCTCGTTGAACAGCGCCGGCCGCTCCATGCAGGCCAGGTGGCCGACATCCGGCAGGCAGCGGTACTCGGCGCCGGGAGTGCGCTGCGCCATGCGCTCCATCACCTCGGGCGCGGCATTGGTGTCGTGCTGCCCGGCCAGCGCCAGCACCGGCACCGCGATGCGCGGCAGCGCGTCGCGCTGGTTGAAGCGCACCAGCGCACCCAGCGCCGCGCGGTAGGTGGGCGCCGGCACTGCCGCCATCACCGCCGTGGCAAAGGCCACGGCTTGTGGCTCGGCATCGGGCGCGACCATGGTGCGCACCAGCCCGGCGGCCATCTCGGCCATGGTCCTGCCGGCGTCCAGCGGCGCGGTGCGCGCGGCGATGAAGTCGCGCTGCCAGGGCCCGTCGCCCTTGCCAAAGGCGGGCGAGGTGCCGGACAGCACCATGCCGTCGATCAGCGCGGGCGCGGCCGCGCAGGCCTGCTGCGCCACCATCCCGCCCATGCTGTGGCCCAGCAGCACCACGCGCCGGCCGGCGTCGCGCTCGGCCTGCAGCAGCGGCGCCAGCGCTTGCGCCAGCCCGTCGAAGTCATAGGGATCGATCAGGGCGCTGTCGCCGTAGCCGGGCATGTCCCAGGCCACGGCGCGGTAGCCGGCCTGCGCCAGCGCCTCGCCCTGCGCGGGCCAGGCGGCCTTGCCGCCGCCGATGCCGTGCAGCATCACCACCGCCACCGGGCCATCGCCCCAGGCCAGCGTGGCGATGCCGTTGGCGTGGCGTTGCATCGTCGCGCTCGCGCTCATGCCGCCACCTCCACCAGCGTGCCCGCTTCCAACTCGTTGCGGCCATCCAGCGACACCGTGCAGTTGCGCAGCGGCAGGTCGAAATGGCCCAGCGTATGCCGTCCGGCGACCTCGTTGGCGCCGGTCGAGAACAGGAAGTTGCCGGCAAACGCGCGCAGCTCGGTGCCGTTGCAGTCGCGCTTGTCGTAGAAAGTCATCGCGTCCCAGCGTGCCAGCCGGTTCAGGCCCCAGCCCACGTGCGAGACGGCATACGCATCGCGCGTGCCCTCGCGGTCGGCCCAGGCCTGGTAGTAGCCGCGCATCATGTCGGCGTCGACGCCCTGCCCCTCGACGCCGACGATGTAGTCGTCCTCGATATGGCAGACCACGGTATCGCGCAGGTAGGTCTTGAAGATCAGGTTGACGTCGCCCGGCGCCAGCACCAGCGTGCCGTTGACCTGGCGGCTGGCCGGGAACGCCAGGCACAGCCCGCCGGGCCAGTGCGAGACCTGGCCGGGCTTGTTGCAGAAGCCCCAGACCCCGCCGACGCGGGCGTCGGCCAGGCCGATGCGCAGCTCGGTGCCGGCCGGCGAATGCACGCGCATCTCGCGCGCGCCGCGCAGGCGCTTCATGGCGGCGCGCACGGTGCCTTCCAGCGCCGGGTCGGGCTGGCAGCGTTCCAGGATCTCGGGATGTTCGTTGCTGACCATCAGCATGCGCGGCACGATGCCGTCGGCACCGCGCAGGATCAGCGGCAGTTCCGGCGCGTGCAGCAGGCCCTCCACCGTGCAGTCCAGCACCAGGTGACAGCGTGACAAGGCCGCCACCACCGGCGCGAGACCCTGCAAGGCATCGCTGGCGCCGGTGGAGCGCACCGGCGCGGGCGCGCTAAGTGCCGGTGTCGACACCTGGATCCGCACCGGGGTGGCGCCCAGCGACTGCACGGCCAGTTCGGCCAAGGCCACGTTGACAGGGCGGGATTGCGACTCCGTTACAATTCCAACGACTTCCGCACCCTGCAGGGCACAGAGTTCCAGCGTGCGCCGGAACGCCGCCAGCCAGCGGTGTTCGATCTGCTCGATGAGCATGACTTGTCTCCGGTTGTTCTTGTCTGGCGGCAGGGCTCGCCTGTTTTTGTGCGCCAGCCAACGCCCGCATCGCGGATTGGTGGTCGCCGGGCTTGTACTCGATGCCCATGGCGCGAATAATATATATGAAATTTCATGAACTCCAGCGGAGCCCCCATGGGCATGCCTGAGGCCCAGCCACAGATCACCAGCGCCGCCGCACCAGATTTCGATGCGCAGCACTTCCGCCGCACCCTGTCGCAGTTCGCAACCGGGGTGACGGTGATCACTACGCGCGCCAGCGCCGCGTCGGTCGCCGCCGGCGCGGCGCCGTTCATCGGCATCACCGCCAGTTCGTTCAATTCGGTGTCGCTGGATCCGCCGCTGGTGCTGTGGAGCATGGCCACGCGCGCCAACAGCCTGCCGATGTTCCGCGACGGCACCCACTACATCATCAACGTGCTGTCGGCCTCGCAGCTGGAGCTGTGCCAGCGCTTCGCCACCCTCAAGGGCGACCGCTTCGCCGGCGTCGACTACCGGCTCTCGGCCACCGGCCTGCCGATCCTGTCCAATGCCCTGGCCTGGTTCGAATGCCACAACCGCAGCCGCTACGACGAGGGCGACCACATCATCTTCGTGGGCGAGGTCGAGCGCTGCGGCGTGCTCGATGGCAGCGACGGCCCGCTGGTATTCCAGGGCGGCCAGTTCACCACCACCGCCCCCCTCGTCCCCTGACCGCACCGGGCCCATCATGGCGGACCTGCCCGCGCACTCCCCCCTGCCCTTTGTCGATGGCTACCTGGCCTACCTGCTGGCCCGCGCGAGCCACCTGATCTCGGGCGAATTCCACCGCGAAGTGGAGGCCAGCGGCCTGTCCGTGCAGGAATGGCGCGTGCTGGCCACGCTGGCCGACCGCCCCGACTGCACCATCGGCACGCTCGCCGAAATCACGCTGACCAAGCAGCCGACGCTGACCAAGCTGGTCGACCGCATGGCCGCCGACGGGCTGGTGACGCGCCGCGCCGGCCAGGCCGACCGCCGCCAGGCGCTGATCTCGATCACCCCGCGCGGCCTCGCGCTGGCCCAGCCGCTGCTGGCGCGCGCCGCCCAGCACGAGCGCGCAGTGCTGGACGACTTTGGCCCGCGCCAGGGTGCGCTGCTGAAAGAAACCCTGCGGCAGCTGATCGCGCTGCATACGCAGCGCTAGGCGCCCTCCGCCGCCTTCAGGATCGCCAGCGGCGAACTGTCCACCTTGATCCGCTGCAACACGATGTTCGAGCGGATATCCATCACGCCCTTGGTGCGGTACAGCCGGTTCACGATGAAGTCCGAGTAGTGCTTCAGGTTGCGCGCCTGCACCCGCAGGATGTAGTTGCTGTCGCCAGTGATGATGTACGCCGACAGCACTTCCGGCCATGACTGAACCGCGGCGATAAAGGTGTCGTGCCAGCCTTCCACGTCATGGCGCATCGACACCTGCACGATCGCCTCAAGCTCCAGCCCGAGCTGCTCGGCGTCGAACCAGGCGCGGTAGCCGCCGATCACTCCTGACTCTTCCAGCAGCCGCACCCGCCGCAGGCATGCCGAAGGCGACAGCGCCACGCGGTCGGCCAGGTCCTGGTTGCTGATGCGGCCGTTCTCCTGCAGGCAGGTCAGGATGCGCAGGTCGGTGGGATCGAGGTTCATTCGAATTTCCTTCGACTAATCATCAATTCTTCGCATTTTATGCGAAAGATGATGGCATCGGCGGTTCATTTAGCAAGCCTCTTGCCGGCAATTTTGACTATGATTTCCGTCATCGAGGCAGACAACGACGGCGCCTTGCAAAGGCGCCGCGCACCCTTATGACCGCCCCCAATCAAGACCCGCGCCGGCTCTGGGACATCAGCCCGCCGCTCTCCCCCGCCACCCCGGTCTGGCCCGGCGACACGCCGTTCCAGCAGCAGCCGGCCTGGCAGATAGACGAGCACTGCCCGGTGAATGTCGGCCGCATCACGCTATCCCCGCATACCGGCGCGCACGCCGACGCCCCGCTGCACTACGCTGCCGACGGCGCGCCGATCGGCGCCGTGCCGCTCACGCCCTACCTCGGCACCTGCCGCGTGATCCATTGCATCGGCGCCTCGCCCGTGGTCGAGCCGCGCCATATTGAACACGCGCTGGCCGGCCTGCCGCCGCGCGTGCTGCTGCGCACCTACCGGCAGGCGCCGCTGGCGCAGTGGGACCCGCATTTCTGCGCGGTCGCGGCCGAGACCATCGCGCTGCTGGCCGCGCACGGCGTGCAACTGGTGGGCATCGACACACCGTCGCTGGACCCGCAGGAATCCAAGACCATGGACGCGCACAACGCCGTGCGCCGGCACGGGCTGGCCATCCTGGAAGGCATCGTGCTGGATGAGGTCGATGCCGGCGACTACGAACTGATCGCGCTGCCGCTGCGCTTTGCCGGGCTCGATGCCAGCCCGGTGCGCGCGGTGCTGCGCAGCCTCGACTGAACCATTCCCGAACAACCCCTGGCCAATCCCACGACATGACGACATTTGACCGCGAGCACTGTATCCGGCTCGACCAGCAAGACCCGCTGCGCCCGCTGCGCGACCAGTTCGCGCTGCCCGAGGGCGTGATCTACCTCGACGGCAACTCGCTGGGCGCGCGCCCGCGCGCCGCCGCCGCGCGCGCCGCCCAGGTGGTGGCCGAGGAATGGGGCGAGGGCCTGATCCGCAGCTGGAACACCGCCGGCTGGTTCGAGCTGCCGCAGCGGCTGGGCAACAAGCTGGCCCCGCTGGTCGGCGCCGGCCAGGATGAAGTGGTGGTGACCGACACCACTTCGATCAACCTGTTCAAGGTGCTGGCCGCGGCGCTGCGCGTGCAGCAGTCGCGTGACCCGGCGCGCAAGGTGATCGTGTCGGAGGCCAGCAACTTCCCCACTGACCTGTACATCGCGCAAGGCCTGGCCGATCTGCTGCAGCAGGGCTATTCGCTGCGCCTGGTCAATTCGCCGGCCGAGATCGACGCCGCCGTGGGCGCCGACACCGCCGTGCTGATGCTCACGCACGTCAACTACAAGACCGGCGAGATGCTCGACATGGCCTCGCTGACCGAACTCGCCCACGCCCGCGGCGCGCTCACGGTGTGGGACCTGTGCCACTCCGCCGGCGCGGTGCCGGTCAACCTGAAGGCGGCCGGGGCCGACTACGCCATCGGCTGCACCTACAAGTACCTGAACGGCGGCCCGGGTTCGCCCGCCTTCGTGTGGGTCGCGCCGGCGCTGCGCGATGCCTTCTGGCAGCCGCTGTCGGGCTGGTGGGGCCATGCCGCGCCGTTCGCGATGGATCCGCAGTATCGCCCGGTGGAAGGCGTGCGCCGCTTCCTGTGCGGCACGCAGCCTGTGACCTCGCTGGCGATGGTCGAATGCGGCCTGGACATCTTCGCCCAGACCAATATGCAGGTGCTGCGCGCCAAGTCACTGCTGCTGACCGACCTGTTCATCGAACTGGTGGAGGCGCGTTGCGGCCACCACCCGCTGACGCTGGTCACGCCGCGCGAGCACGCGCGCCGCGGCAGCCAGGTCAGCCTGGAGCACCCGGACGGCTATGCGCTGGTGCAGGCCCTGATCGAGCGGGGCGTGATCGGCGACTACCGCGAGCCGCGCATCGCCCGCTTCGGCTTCACGCCGCTGTACACCAGCTTCGCCGAGGTGTGGGATGCTGTGGAAATCCTGCGCGACGTGCTGGACAGCGGCGCCTATCGCGACGCGCGCTTCCAGACGCGCGGCCAGGTGACCTGATCGGGAGCGCATCATGAGTGAATTCAAGGGATGCCCCTTCTCCGCCGCGGCCAGCGAGGCAGGCACGAAAGCACAGGGCGACGGCTGGCACGGCGCGCAGATGGATTTCGCCAAGGACATGAGCTATGGCGACTATCTCGGCCTGGACCAGATCCTGAATGCGCAGCACCCGCTGTCGCCGGACCACAACGAGATGCTGTTTATCGTGCAGCACCAGACCACCGAGCTGTGGATGAAGCTGATGCTGCACGAGCTGCGCGCCGCGCGCGAGTCGGTCAAGGCCGACAGCCTGCCGCCTGCGTTCAAGATGCTGACGCGGGTGTCGCGCATCATGGACCAGCTGGTGCAGGCGTGGAACGTGCTGGCGACGATGACGCCGCCGGAGTATTCCGCGATGCGGCCTTACCTGGGGATGTCGTCGGGCTTCCAGTCGTTCCAGTATCGCGAGATCGAGTTCATTCTCGGCAACAAGAACGCGGCCATGCTGAAACCGCATGCGCACCGGCCGGAGCACCTGGCCTTGGTGGAGACCGCGCTGAAGACGCCGTCGCTTTATGACGAGGCGATCCGGCTGATGGCACGACGTGGTTTTGCGGTCGATGCGGATTGCGTGGAGCGGGACTGGACCCAGCCGACTGCGTACAACGCCTCGGTCGAGGCGGCGTGGCTGGAGGTCTATCGCAATCCGTCGGCGCACTGGGAGCTGTACGAGCTGGGCGAGAAGTTCGTGGACCTGGAGGATTCGTTCCGCCAGTGGCGCTTCCGCCATGTGACCACGGTCGAACGCGTGATCGGCTTCAAGCGCGGCACCGGCGGCACCGAGGGCGTCAGCTACCTGCGCAAGATGCTGGATGTGGTGCTGTTCCCGGAACTGTGGAAGCTGCGCACCGACCTGTAACGCCTTGCGCGTCGGACCTGGCCGTCACCCCGCCGGGTCCGACAACCTTGCCGCGAGCGCCCGCAACGCCGGCGCCAGCGTCTGGTGGAACACCGATTCATCCACCGCCCCATAGGAAGCACTGCAACTCAGCATGTGCAGCTCCTTCTCCCCCACCGGCCGGAACGCCACCGCACAGGCATGGATGGCCGGATGCCAGTCGCGGAACGACGCCGCATAGCCGCGCTGCTGCGCCTCGGCCAGGGCGGCGCGCGTGGCCGTCTCCTGCTGCTTCCACTGTTCCGGGAACGCCTGGCTGAACTCAGCCATGACCCGCTCGCGCCGCGCCGCCGGCAGCGCGGCCAGGTATGCCCGCCCCATCGAACTGGACACCAGCGACAGCCGCGAGCCCACGCCCAGCCCCAGCATCACGCCCGCATCGTTGCGGATCGATTCCAGGTAGATCACTTCCATGCGCTCGCGCTTGCCCAGCGAGACCGAGACCCCGTACGACTGCGCGAACGCCAGCATATGCGGCCGCGCCAGCGACACCACGTCCGACGCCGACAGGTAGGCATAGCCCAGCGCCAGCACGCCGGCATCCAGCGCGTACTTGCCCAGGCTTTCGTCATAGCGCAGGTAACCGAGCTGCACCAGCGTGCCGGCCAGCCGGCTCACCGTGGCCTTGGGGAAGCCAGTGCGGCGCACGAAGTCCTGGTTGCCGAGCATTGCCTCGCCGGTGCGGAAGCAGCGCATCAGCTCCAGCCCGCGCGCCAGCGCGGTAACGAAGTTGGGATCGCTGTCGCGCACCGGCGCGGGCGGCGTGGCATCGGGAGAAAGTGACGGACTGGTCAAGGCGGCTCCTCTCAGGTCGGCGGTTGTCCGCTCATCGCACAAAGGCATGGGTGTCGGGGGTTTTGCCTGTTGCACGGCAAAGCCATTGCGATATACTAATTCAACGGAACACAGTTCCGCAATGCGGAACTACAAAAACCCTCCGCGAAGATCACCGAACCCGTCATGATTCCCGGAAGCGCCGGTGCGGCAAGCGACCATTCGCCCCGCCCCCGATGCTTCCCCCCGCGCTACCGAAGGAGACCTGCATGGCTGCCAACGCCGAATTCCACTGGGCCGACCCCCTGCTGCTGGACCAGCAACTGACCGCCGACGAACGCATGGTGCGCGACGCCGCCGCGGCGTACTGCCAGGACAAGCTGATGCCGCGCGTGCTGCAGTCGTTCCGCAACGAGAAGACCGACGTGGAGATCTTCCGCGAGATGGGCGAACTGGGCCTGCTCGGCCCCACCATCCCGGAGCAATACGGCGGCCCGGGCCTGAACTACGTCAGCTACGGCCTGATCGCCCGTGAAGTCGAGCGCGTCGATTCGGGCTACCGCTCGATGATGAGCGTGCAGTCGTCGCTGGTGATGGTGCCGATCTTTGAATTCGGCACCGAAGCGCAGAAGCAGAAGTACCTGCCCAAGCTGGCCACCGGCGAATGGATCGGCTGCTTCGGCCTGACCGAGCCGAACCACGGCTCCGACCCGGGCTCGATGGTCACCCGCGCCAAGAAGGTCGACGGCGGCTATGAGCTGACCGGCGCCAAGATGTGGATCACCAACTCGCCGATCGCCGACGTGTTCGTGGTCTGGGCCAAGCTGCAAGGCGACGACGGCAAGGAAGCGATCCGCGGCTTTATCCTCGAAAAAGGCTGGAAGGGCCTGTCGGCACCTGCCATCCACGGCAAGGTCGGCCTGCGCACCTCGATCACCGGCGAAATCGTGCTGGACCAGGTGTTCGTGCCGGAAGAGAACATCATGCCGGGCGTGAGCGGCCTGAAGGGCCCGTTCACGTGCCTGAACTCGGCCCGCTACGGCATCGCCTGGGGCGCGCTGGGCGCCGCCGAATTCTGCTGGCACACCGCGCGCCAGTACACCCTGGACCGCAAGCAGTTCGGCCGCCCGCTGGCCGCCACGCAGCTGGTGCAGAAGAAGCTGGCCGACATGCAGACCGAGATCACGCTCGGCCTGCAAGGCTGCCTGCGCCTGGGCCGCATGAAGGACGAAGGCACCGCCGCAGTGGAAATCACCTCGATCATGAAGCGCAACTCGTGCGGCAAGTCGCTCGACATCGCCCGCGTGGCGCGCGACATGCTGGGCGGCAACGGCATCTCGGATGAGTTCGGCGTGATCCGCCACGTGGTGAACCTGGAGGTGGTCAACACCTATGAAGGCACCCACGACATCCACGCGCTGATCCTGGGCCGTGCCCAGACCGGCCTCCAGGCCTTCTTCTGATCGCATCCGCGACCAACGGACAGCTCTCCGCAATAAAAAAGCCCGGCTGCAAAGCCGGGCCAAGCACACTACCAAGGAGACGACGAGGCTGCCCCCGTCGATAAAACGCCTGTCCTGCACGCCGGCCCCGCCTTCACGCGGGGCCGCGTTCATTTGTTGGGTTGGGGCGTCAGGCGCAGGTACGGCCGCACCGCCTGGTAGCCCTTGGGGAATTTCTCGCGGATCACCGCCTCGTCCTTCAGCGAGGGCACGATCACCACGTCGTCGCCGTCCTGCCAGTTGCCCGGCGTGGCCACGCTGTGGTTGTCGGTCAGCTGCAGCGAGTCGATCACGCGCAGGATCTCGTTGAAATTGCGCCCGGTGCTGGCCGGATAGGTGATGATCAGGCGCACCTTCTTCTTCGGGTCGATGATGAACAGCGAGCGCACCGTCAGGGTCTCGTTCGCGTTCGGGTGGATCATGTCGTAGAGTTGCGACACCTTGCGGTCGCCATCGGCCAGGATCGGGAAGTTGACCGTGGTCGACTGGGTCTCGTTGATATCCTGGATCCAGCCGCGGTGCGAGTCCACGTTGTCCACCGACAACGCGATCGCCCTGACGCCGCGGCGTGCGAATTCATCCTTCAGCTTCGCGGTCAGGCCCAGCTCGGTGGTGCACACGGGGGTGTAGTCGGCCGGGTGCGAGAACAGCACGCCCCAACTGTCGCCAAGCCACGCATGGAAGCCAATGCGGCCTTCGCTCGAATCCTGCTCGAAGTCCGGGGCGATATCGCCAAGACGCAAAGCCATGTTCTGTTCTCCTGATTTCGGGGTGGAACCAGAGTATCCGGATTGATATCCAACCCAAACGAATATAAAGTCACTACAAAATCACTCGAAGTCATATAGACATTTTCTGACATTCATCAGGCTTGCTTTCCGGCATGCTGACGATACTAGGCAGCGAAGCGGCACGCGCACTGGCTTGCAGCCTTGAAACCACGGCCGCCCGCCACATATGCTAAGTATCAGACCGACAATTGCCGTTAGCCTCGGAGCGTAGAAAATGTCAGAATCCGCACAAACCGAACCAACCGCCCGCAAACAGGAGAAACTGATGAGCGATGTCAAGACCGTTCTGTCCGACGCCGAGGAACTGCTGAAGCAAGCCGCCTCGACCACCGGGGAAAAGGCCGCCGAACTGCGCGAGCGTGGCATGGGCCTGCTCAAGCAAGCCAAGGAAAAGGCCCAGGACCTGCAAGACGCCGTCGTGACCAAGAGCAAGGCCGCGGCACGCGCCACCGACGACTACGTGCATGACCACCCGTGGCGCGCCGTGGGCGTGGCGGCCGGCGTAGGCCTGCTGATCGGTCTGCTGCTGAACCGCAAGTAAGCGATTCCAACCCGGCGCGGCGTGCTGGTGTGCCGCGCCTGAGCGGCAACCCGGTCATCGGGTTGCCAGTGGCCGGGGCTGGCGACACAACAGCCGCCACACCCGGCCCGCCTGCTGGAAAGGCGCGTACGGCCCACGCCGTCGCGCCGCTCTTTCACGCCGGAGCCGCATGAGCGAATCCCCCCCTTCCCCCAAGCTCCTCGAATCCGTGCGCAACCTGGCCGGCTCGCTGGTGGCCATGGTCCAGACCCGCCTCGAACTCGCCAGCGTGGAGCTTGCCGAGGAACGCACGCGCCTGATGAAGGTCGCGCTGCTGGCCTGCTTCGGCCTGGTGTTCTTTGGCATCGGGCTGGTCACGCTGACCGGGCTGATCGCCATCCTGTTCTGGGACACCTACCGCTGGCAGGCACTGGGCGCACTGACGGTCCTTTACCTGGTGCTGTGCGCGATTTGCCTGGCGTACGCACGCAACCTGGTGCGCAACGCCCCGCCGATGCTGGAGGCCACGCTCGCCGAAATCGACAAAGACCGGGAGATCCTGCGCCGATGAGCCCCCTGGAACCCGACGACAGCGCTGCCGGACACGACCGCCGCGAACACCCGCGGCGGGCCCGGTTCACGCAAGAGGTGCGCCTGCCGCTGGCGGTGCGCAAGGAACTGCTGCTGACCCGCGCCGCGCTGGAACGCTACGACTGCCTGCAGGCCCTGCATGAGGTGCGGGCTGGCGCGCACCGCCTGGGCACTATCGGCCACTGGCTGCCGCGCATCGCCCGTCCGGGGTCGTGGATGAAAGTGGTCGGCATGACCAAGGACTACCCGCTGCTGAGCACCGTAATGACGCTGGCGCTGCCGCTGGTCAAGCGCACGCCGGTGCTGCGCTGGACCTGGAAGCTGTCCAAGGTCGGCCTGGCAGCCGGCGCCGCCTACTGGGTGTACAACACCTGGCGCGAAGCCAGGCACCAGGCCGTGCCGCCCGCAACCGCGCCGACGCCCGCGCCGGCCGGCACCCCGCCCGGCGCCGATACCGGCTTCCGCGACCCGCTCGTTCCCTGACCCGCCGCCGGGCCTGGCGGCTCAGCCCGCCAGCGCCAGCGCCGCCCGGTCGCCGGCGTTGGGATCCGCCGGGGCAAACGGCACCGGCTGCGCAATGTGGTAGCCCTGCACCAGGTCTACGCCCAGCTCGCGCAGCCGTTCGAGCATGGCCTCGCTCTCAACGAATTCCGCAATGGTCTGCTTGCCCATGGCGTGGCCGATGCGCTGGATCACCTCCACCATCACCAGGTTGACCGGGTCGGCCAGCATGTCGCGCACGAAGCTGCCGTCGATCTTCAGGTAGGCCGCCGGCAGGTGCTTCAGGTAGGTGAACGAAGACATGCCCGCGCCGAAGTCATCCAGCGCAAACTTGCAGCCCAGCTGCTGCAGCTGCAGGATGAACGCGCCGGCCTGCGCCAGGTTGGAGATCGCTGCGGTTTCCGTGATCTCGAAGCAAATGCCGTCCAGCGCAATGCCGAAGCGCTGCGCCTGCTCGCGCACGAAGTCGGGAAACTGGAGGTCCGCCAGCGACGAGCCTGACAGGTTGATCGCGCAGGTGGCAATCTCCGCCTGCCGTCCCGCCAGGGTGCGAAACGCGGTCTCGACCACCCAGCGGTCGATCATCGGCATCAGGTTGTAGCGCTCGCAGGCCGGCAAGAAGGCCATCGGCGGCACCAGCCGGCCACGTTCATCGACCATGCGCAGCAGCAGTTCCACATGGCGGCCCGTCTGCGGCAGCGCGCCATCGTGCGCCGGCACGATCTCCTGCGAGTACAGGCAGAAGCGGCCAGCCGCCAGCGCCGCATGCACGCGGCTGACCCACTCCATCTCGCCGTGGCGCGCCTGCACCACGCTGTCCAGCGGATGGTAGACCTGCACGCGGTTGCGCCCGCCCTCCTTGGCCACGTAGCAGGC
This sequence comes from Cupriavidus sp. FW306-01-F10A, assembly GCF_058782785.1. NCBI lineage: Bacteria > Pseudomonadati > Pseudomonadota > Betaproteobacteria > Burkholderiales > Burkholderiaceae > Cupriavidus > Cupriavidus sp. FW306-01-F10A. Next base: position 144,866 of record NZ_JBYSYA010000014.1, on the reverse strand, counting down.
CGCGTCGGCCGCGCTCAGCGCCTCGGCGACGTTGACGGTCTGGCGGTCCAGCGTCACCAGGCCAATGCTGACACCCAGCGTGAAGGTGCGCTGGCGATGCGCAAAGCGGAAACAGGCAATGGCGTGGCGCAAGGCCTCGGCCACGCGTTCGCCGTCGGCGTGGCCGCATTGCTCCAGCAGCACGCCGAACTCGTCGCCGCCCAACCGGGCCAGCGTGTCGCTGCGGCGCAGCTGGCTGCGCATGACCTCAGCCATCTGCCGGATCAGCTCGTCGCCGGCGGCATGGCCGCAGGTGTCGTTGACCACCTTGAACTGATCCAGGTCCAGGTACATCAGCGTATGGGTGGTGCCCTGCACCCGTGCCCGCGTGATCGCCGCGTCCAGCCGGCGCTCGAACTCGGCGCGGTTGACCAGGCCGGTCAGCGCATCGTGGCTGGCCTCGTACGCCAGCCGCGCCGCATGGGCGCGTTCCTGGCTGATATCGTGCAGCACCACCACCACGCCGATGGCCTGCGCGGCACGGTCGCGGATCAGCGCTACCGATGGCTTGACCGCCAGCGCCTGTCCGGGCAGCCCGGACACATCGCGCTGCACCAGCTGCGCCGACCGGCTGCGCCAGCGCTGCCGCAACGCCAGCGTGACAATATCGGGCAGCGGCGCCAGGCTTTCCTCGTCGCGCAGCACGCACACGCTGCTCAGCGGCAGGCCGCGGGCGTCGGCTTCGCGCCAGCCGGTCAGGGCCTCGGCCGCGGGGTTGAGCGATTCCACGCGCCCCCACACATCGGCCGTCACCACCGCGTCGCCGATGGCCTGCAGCGTGACCTGGGCGCGCTCCTTCTCGGCAAAGAGCTGGGTCTCGTAGCGCTTGTGGTCGGAAATATCCGTGAGCGACCCCGCCATGCGCGCGCGCCGGCGCCCCGCCCCGCGCACCAGCCGGCCGCGGGCGCGCACCCACAGGTAATCGCCGGCACGGTTGCGCAGGCGGAATTCGGCATCGTAGGGCTCGCCGCTGCGCAGATGGTGCGCCAGCTTGGCCTCGAAGGCAGCCAGCTCGGAAGGATGCAGCAGGCCCAGCACGGTTTCGCGCGCATGCGGCAGCTCGGTGTCCTGGTAGCCCAGCATCTGCGCGCAGCGCGGCGAGAAGTACAGCTCGCCGCGGCCGAGATGCCAGTCCCACAGGCCGTCGTTGCTGCCCTCCACCGCCAGCTGCAGCTGCTCTTCGCGCTGCGCCAGCGCCTCGCGCAGCCGGCGCTCGCGCCGCAGCGGCCCCACCGACAGCAGGATCGCCGACATCAGCAGCGCGGCCGCCATCACCGCGCTGCCGTTGGTCAGCAGCCGCGTCACGCGGCGCGAGGCCTGGCCCAGATGGCCCGAAAAGGCCCGCTCCAGCGGCGTCAGCCTGGCGTCGATCCGCGCAATGTTGCGCAGCACCGGCGCCACGCACTCATCGCCGCAGCCGGGCTGGCTGGTCAGCCGGCGCAGGGTCAGCGCCTGTTCGTGCAGCGCAAAGATCTCGATGTCGCCCGCGGCCCACACGCGAATCGCGGCATCGACCTCCTGGATATGGCGGAAATTCCGGTAGAGCCGCACCATCCGCGGAATGTCTTCGGGATGGTTGCCGCCGGCAAGCAGCCCTTCATGGATGCGCTCCAGGTCAGGCTCGTCGCGGTCGAGCTCCAGGCGCGCGCGGTGGTCGCCCAGCGGGATCGCGATCGACTCCAGGTATGCCTCGAAATCCGCCGGATCACGATCCTCGCCGTAGCGCAGCAGGTGCAGCACGGCGTTCTTCTGGCCTTTGGACCACTGGCTCTCGCCCGCGACAAAGGCGCGCGCGGCCGACAACAGGTCCAGGCTGGCGATGCAGAACAACGCCAGCGCAACGACCACCGGTACGAACGGCCAGATAATGCGCAGCACGTGCCCGCTGGCCGGCAAGGAAACGCCTGCTTGCCGCATAGGGTCTTGTTGGTGGGCCGTGTCTCGCGGCCATCCTGATGGACCGCGGTCAACACGCCGCGGCTGATCCATTGTGCTGCGCAGGCAGTCCTAAGTCTCTACCTCGAACTAGTTAAAGCACCCCCCCGTTAGCGGGGCATGCCAGACGCAAAAAGGGCCTGTGGCTTGCGCCACAGGCCCTTCGTAATACTGGTGGGTCGTGCGTGACTCGAACACGCGACCAACGGATTAAAAGTCCGCTGCTCTACCGACTGAGCTAACGACCCGAAAAAACAGAACCGCGATTATAGGGATGCGGTTCTCGATGTGTCAAGCACGCTCCTCAGGCCATGCGCTCCAGACGCCATATCTGGTAGCGGAATGCCAGCACTGCACCGGCCAGGATACCCGCCAGCGCGATAAACGAGCCAAGCGCCAGGGTCGACACGCCCGACAGCCCCTGCCCGACCGTGCAGCCCAGCGCGGTCACGCCGCCCGCACCCATCAGGATGCCGCCGACCATATGGTTGGCGACGTCCTCGGCATTGCCGAAGCCTTCCCAGCGGAATGTGCGCGTGGCCAGGGCATAGGCCGCCGCGCCGGCGATCACGCCGAACACGCTGACGATGCCGACCGTCACCACCTTGCTCTTGTCGCTGAACATCATCAGCCAGTCGAGCGTGTAGGCATAGGGGGCGACAAAGCTCAGGCTTTCCATGCGGCCGCTGTTGGTCGAGACGAACAGTTCCTCAAGCGTATTGGGGTCTTCGGCTACATAGCCGAGGTGGCCCGAGACATACCACATTGCCACGATGATCAGCCCGACGCCGATGCCGCCAAGCAGGTTGTCGAACGAGCGGAAGCCGCGGCCCGCCAGCGCCCACACCACCAGCACGCCGCCCAGCGCCAGGCCCAGGCCCAGCTGCAGCGCGCCGCGCGCGAGCCCCGTGCCCTGCGCCAGCATGGACGGCAGGTCTTGCGTGGTGGGCAGCGTCAGCGCCACCGCATCGACGGTATTCACTCGCACCACGCCGAACAGCCCGCGCAGCGTCATGTAGGCCGACAGGCCCAGGAAGACAAAGACCACCAGCGACTTCAGGTTGCCCGCGCCGATGCGCACCAGCGTCTTGCTGCCGCAGCCCGACGCCAGCACCATGCCGAAGCCGAACATCAGCCCGCCGGCCAGCGCCGACAGCCAGCCCAGCTTGCTGGCGGTGTAGATGGTCTTGGTAGGGTCGATCGCGCCGGTCCAGGCCAGCACGCCGGTGCCGATCATGGCCACGCCGATCGCCAGCACCCACATGCGCATGCGGCTCCAGTCGCCCATGTTGACGATGTCGGAGACCGCGCCCATGGTGCAGAAGTGCGTGCGCTGCAGCACGGCGCCAAACAGGAAGGTCAGGACGAACGTACTCAGCAGCACGGTGCGCGAGAGCGCGGCGAGGTCGATTTCAGGCATGTAGGGGCGTGGACGTCGGCTTGTGATCAGGCAGCGGCCTGGTAGCGGGTCGGATCGGGCACACCGGCGGCTTCAAAGCCGGCCCGGCGGATGCGGCACGAATCGCACACGCCGCAGGCGCGGCCGTCGTCGTCGGCCTGGTAGCACGACACCGTCAGGCTGTAGTCCACCCCCAGCGCGATGCCGGCGCGGATGATCTCGCCCTTGGTCATGTCGATGATGGGCGCATGCACGCGGAAGCGGTCGCCCTCGACCCCGGCCTTGGTGGCGAGGTTGGCCAGCGTTTCATAGGCCGCGACGTATTCCGGGCGGCAGTCCGGGTAACCGGAGTAGTCGACCGCATTGGCGCCGAAGAACAGGTCGCGCCCGCCGACGGCCTCGGCCCAGCCGAGCGCCAGCGACAGCATGATGGTGTTGCGCGCCGGCACGTAGGTGACCGGGATGCCGTCGGAAGCGCCGTCGGTCGGCACCGCCAGCGCGTCGTCGGTCAGCGCCGAGCCGCCGAAGCGGCGCAGGTCCAGGTCGATGATCTCGTGGCGGGTGGCGCCCAGCGCGGCCGCCACGCGCTTGGCGGCTTCCAGCTCAGAGGAGTGGCGCTGGCCATAGCGCATCGACAGCGCATAGGTCTCGAAGCCCTGGGCGCGGGCCATGGCGAGTACGGTGGCAGAGTCTAGTCCGCCGGACAGCAGGACGATGGCGCGTTTGGTCATGATGGGAAGCGCGCCGCCTCGGCGCGCAAAAGATTCAGGCGAATCGCGTATTTTAGCGCGACCCAAGAAAAAGGCCCGCCGAAGCGGGCCTTGCAGACAGGACCGGGCGTGCCGGCCGCTTCCGGTGTTATTTCAACGTCTTCAGCCGGTTGCTGGCCGCCTGCGCGCCTTCGGTGCCCGGATACTTGGCCACCACCTGCTCCAGTGTCTTGCGCGCGGCCGCCTTCTGGCCGGACTCGAGCTGGTTGTTGGCGACCGCGATCATCGCATCCGGCACCTTGGGATGCGTCGGGTTGTTATTGATCATGGTCTGCAGCACCGAGGTGGAGCCCTTGTAGTCGCGCTGCGCATACAGCGAGTTGCCGAGCCAGTACTGCGCCAGCGGCACGTACGGGCTCTGGGGGTACTTCTTGACGAACGCCGAGAACGAACTCCCGGCGCTCTTGAAGTCGCCCGCCTGGAACTGCTTGAGCGCGGCATCGTATTCGGGCTTTTCGCCCGGCTGCGACAGGCCTTCGCGGCCTTCGACGGTGACCTGCTGCGGCTCGAATTTCTTCAGGCGCGCATCCAGGTCGGCGTAGTAGTCCTTCTGCTGCTTCTGCAGCGTGTCCACCGTGTTCTGCAGCACTTCGTTCTGGCCGCGCAGCCGCGCCACTTCCTGGCGCAGGCCCTCGAGCTGGTTCTGCATGTCGAGCGTGGTACGGCTGTTCTGCTCGATGCGCTGCGTCGCGGTTGCCTGGAAACCGTTGAACTGGTCGCGCAGGCTGATGACCGCCTTGCGCGCCTCGTCATCATCGAACACTCCGGCATGCGCCTGCGACAGCGGCAGCATGCCGCCGCCGGCGACGGCGGCGAGCCACAACAGGGTGGAAACGCGTGCTTTCATGAAAGGCAGTCCAGAGATCAGTAGTTGATGTCCGCGCGGCGGTTTTCGGCCCACGAGGCTTCATCATGGCCGGTGGCCTTGGGCTTTTCCTTGCCCAGGCTGACGGCTTCCATCTGGCCGTCGGGCACGCCCATCGAAGCCAGCGAGCGGCGCACGGCTTCGGCGCGCTTCTGGCCCAGCGCCAGGTTGTACTCGCTGGTGCCGCGTTCGTCGGTGTTGCCCTGAATCAGGATCTTGCGACCCTTGTTCGAGCCCAGGTACTTGGCGTGCTCGCCCAGCATGCCCTGGTAGTCGGACTTGACCGAGTAGCTGTCGAAGTCGAAGTACACGCTGCGCTTGGCCAGCGGGCTGTTCGGATCGTTGAGCGGATCGGCGGCCGTGACCGGGGTCACTGCGCGCGGATCGGCACCGGTGCCCGCGCCGGCACCGGCTTTGGCGGTGTCGTCCAGCTTGACGCCGGAGCTGCAGGCGCCAAGGGCCAGCAGTGCGGCAACGGCAAGGGTTTTGCTCATCAGTTGGGGCATGGTGAATGACTCCTGTTATTGCATGAAAGGACCCCAGGACGGCTCGCGAACATCGCCGGACTGGAGGGACAGAACCTGCCGGGTACGCCCGTCAGTGGAAACCGCCGCCAGCACCGCGCGACCGCCCACGCGGGTGGCATAGAGGATGTACTTGCCGTTGGCGGCAAAGCTGGGCGCTTCGTCGTTGGCCGTATCGGTCAGCGACGTCACGTCGCCGTTGCTCAGGTCCTGCAGCTGCAGCTTGAAGCCGCCCGCGCGCGAGATGTACGCCAGGTACTTGCCGTCTGGCGAAACCCGCGGGCTGACGTTGTAGCTGCCCTTGAAGGTGACACGCTGCGCACCGCCACCTTCCTCGCCGGAAGCGGGCATGCGGTAGACCTGCGGCGCACCGCCGCGGTCGCTGGTGAAGTAGATGCTCTTGCCGTCCGGAGAATACTGCGGCTCGGTGTCGATGGCGCTGCTGCGCGACAGACGGCGGATGCCGGAGCCGTCGGCATTGACCTGGTAGACCTGGGTATTGCCGTCTCGCGACAGCGCCAGCGCCAGGTGCCGGCCATCAGGCGACCACGACGGCGCGCTGTTGTTGCCCTTCTGGTTCGATACCAGGGTGCGCTTGCCGCTGGCCAGGTCGTGCACGTACACCACCGGCTTCTTGGCCTCGAACGAGACATAGGCCACGCGCGCGCCGTCCGGCGACCACGACGGCGAAATGATCGGCTCGTTGCTGGTCAGGGCCACCTGCGCGTTCTGGCCATCGGAATCGGAAATCAGCAGCTGGTAGCGGCCGCCGACCTTCGACACGTAGGACAGGCGCGTGGCAAACACGCCGCGCTCGCCGAGCAGCTTTTCATAGATGTAGTCGGCGATCTTGTGCGCGGTCACGCGCAGCTGGGACTGGTTGACGGTAAAGGCAAGCCCGCCCAGGCTCTGGCCCTTGACGGTGTCGTACAGGCGGAAGCGAACCTCATACTTGCCGCCGGCGGCCGGAGTCACGCTGCCGGCGACGAAGGCATCGGCGCCGCGCGACTTCCAGCTGCCCAGGTCGACATTGGCGGATTCCGCCACCGTGGCGCCGCCCGGATCGACATTGCGCAAGCGCCCGCTGCGCGCCAGGTCGGCGCGGATGATCGCGGTCAGGTTCTGCGGGGACTGGGCCTCGCCCTGGAAGTTGGCGGTCGCAACCGGGATCTGGCTGGACCCGACCCCGGAGATCTCAACGTTGAGTTGCGCGTGCGCGGCGCCGGCTGCCATCGTCATCGCCGCGGCCAGCCAGGCCATCAGCGCGCGGCGGCCGGCCAGCGGATGCCGGCCGATGGCGCGTTGGGATTCGGGTTGGGTTGCGTTGTGCCGCCTCGCGGACAGCCAGTTGGGGGCCCAAAGCTTTCGCATGCTGCTCCTCAGTCGATTTCAAGTTTCGTCGGGCACGGCAGGCAATCGGCAACACGGGCAAATGGGCATTGCAGCGCGTGGCGCATGCCCCGTCTGCGTGCGTATCGCACACTGCCGGCCGCGTCAGGCAACCTGTCATGCTAGCGCTGGGACCAAGACCCGGCGATGAAGGTTGCATTATGTTGCAAATCATGCCGCCCAGGCCACTCAGTCCTTCGGCCGGAAGGTAATGGTGAAGCTGGCCGGCGCCTTGCCGTTCTCATCACGCGGCAGCGGGTCGGAACGTTCCACCGCGCGCAGCACGGCATTATCCCAGCCCGAGTTGCCGCTGGACTTGGACAGCCGCGCCGACAGCAGCGAACCATCCGGCGCCAGCTGCACCGACACCACCGCGGTCGGGTTGCCCGGCACGTCCTCGCCAAAGACGATATTCGGCTTGACGCGGCGGCGCACGCGGTCGGCATAGCCCGGCGACGCCTTGCCACCGCCGCCGGCACCCGCGCCGGCCGTACTGCCCACGCCGCCGCCGCCCGCGCCGGAGCCGCCGGCCAGCGCCTGCAGGCGCGCCAGCTCGCTCTTGCGCTGGGCATTGGCCGCAGCCTCGCGCTTGGCCTTGGCGTCGGCATCCGCCTTGGCCTTGGCCTTGTTCTCGGCGTCAGCCTTGGCCTTGGCGTCCGCCTGGGCCTTGGCCCTGGCGTCCGCTTCCTTGCGTTCTGCTTCCTTGCGCTCGGCCTGTTCCTTGCGCTGCTGTTCCTGCTGCGCTGCCTTCTTCTTCGCGTCGTCCTTGCGCTGGGCTTCCTTGCGCTCGGCCTCGCGCTGCTCCGCTTCCTTGCGCGCAGCTTCCTTGCGTTCCGCTTCTTTACGCTCGGCTTCCTTGCGGGCAGCCGCCTGCTTGCGCTCGGCCTCTTCGCGCGCCGCCGCCTCGGCGCGGCGCTTCTGGCGCTCCAGCGCGATGTCGGCGTCGTCCTCGACCTTGCTCTTCACCTCGGGCAGCGGCGGGGCCGGGCGCGGCTGCACCACCGGCTCCGGCTCCGGCGGCGGCGGCGGCGGGGGCGCGGTGGCGGCCGGAATCTCTTCCCACAGCTCGGCCTCGGCGCCGACGGGGGTGCTGCTCTGCAAGCGCACGCCGTAGTACAGCACGACAGCCAGCAGCATGTGCATGAAGAGCGCGAACAGGAAGGAACGCAGGGTTCCCCGCTCCTTGACCGGCTGGTAGGGATAGGCGGCGACGGTCTTCATCAGGCGCAACGGCAATCAGATAGGCGCTTCAATGCGTCAGGAGGTCTTGGACTTGACCATCAGGCCGACGCGCTTGACGCCGTCGGCTTTCAGGATCGACATCACGTCCAGCACCGCCTCGTACTTGACCGCGCGGTCGGCGGCAATCACCACCGGCTGGTCGGGATTCTCGTTCTGGCGCTGGTGCACGAAGTCGAGCAGGCCCTGCTTGTCGAGCTTGCGCTCGAAGGCATTGCCGGCGCTGTCCTTGCCGCGCGCGGTCAGCTGGCCGCTCTCGTGCACGGTGACCACGATCGGCGGCGCCTTCTGCTGCGGCGTGGCGTTGGCCACGGTGGGCAGGTCGACGGTGGCGGGGCTCACGATCGGCGCCGCCACCATGAAGATGACCAGCAGCACGAGCATGACGTCGATGTACGGCACGACATTGATGTCGGCGCTGGCCCGGCGGCGCGAGCCGCCACGGCGCTGAATGGCTGCCATTGCAGGACTCCTGGAAACGCCGGCCCGGGCTTGCGCCCGGACCGTCTGGATTAGATTCGATACGTGTGCGGTTAACGCGCCTGCCGTTGCAGGATGTTCAGGAACTCCTCCATGAAGCTCTCGAACCGGATCGCCAGGCGGTCGATCTCCGTGGCATAGCGGTTGTAGGCGATCACGGCAGGAATGGCAGCGAACAGGCCGATCGCAGTCGCCACCAGCGCCTCGGCAATCCCGGGGGCCACCGATGCGAGCGTCGCCTGCTGCACATTCGACAGGCCGCGGAAAGCGTTCATGATCCCCCAGACCGTGCCGAACAGGCCGATATATGGGCTCACCGAACCCACCGACGCCAGGAACGGCAGGTGCGATTCCAGCACATCCATCTCGCGCTGGTAGGCCGCGCGCATCGCGCGCCGGGCCGCATCGAGCAGCGCGCCGGCTTCGTTGCCGCGCTCGCGCGCCTTCAGGAACTCGCCCATGCCGGATTCAAAGATCCGCTCCAGCGCGCCGGTGTTGTGGCGGTTGTTGACGGCACTGTTATATAGCGCCTGCAGGTCGCCGCCGGCCCAGAAGTCGCGTTCGAACCCCTCGGTCTGGGTGCGCGCCGAGCGCAGCGCCAGGTGCTTGCGGAAGATATAGGTCCACGAAAACAGCGACATGACGAGCAACAGCGCCATGACGGCCTGTGCCAGCAGGCTGGCGTGGAGCACCAGCGTTACGATCGACATGTCTTGCGTGACGGTCACGGGATTCATCGTGCGGACTTGATGGTAGCTAGAACGGGGTCGGGAATCGGGGCGGGACGGAAAGTGCTTCGATCGACACACCCAACACGGATCGCGCCAGAGGCCAGCATCAGCTCGCCACGCCAGGCTTCCTGGGTGAACTGGACCGACGCCGGGCCGACCCGGTCGATGCGCGTGCGGATTTCGAGCTGGTCATCCAGCCGGGCGGGCGCATTGTAGTCCACCGCCGTGCTGCGGACGATAAAGACCACGCCCGCCTCGTCGGCGAGCGATTGCTGCTCGATGCCGAGCGCACGCAGCCACTCGGTGCGGGCGCGCTCGAAGAACTTCAGGTAGTTGGCGTAGAACACTACGCCGCCCGCGTCGGTGTCTTCCCAGTACACCCGCAGGGTCCAGACAAAGTTTGTCATGGCCGCGATTGTAACGGAGAGCGATAGCGGTTTCGTGTAAACCCGCATGACGACTTTGCAACAGCAAGTTGCTGGCCAGCCCTTGCCAGTGCTTGCCTGGCGGGGCCGACGGCTTGCGGCGGGCGCCCGCCTCGCGCTACACTGCGCGCAACCATTCCATCTTGCGCGACTGGCGAAGTCAGTGGGCACTACCACGAGGAAGCGCAAGTTCTCTGGCGTGACGTTCATTGCGCGTTCGCGTAACGTTCAGCACGCCTAGGCGTGAAGTTGCTTGCGCCTGCCGCTCGCCTGGGCAGCGAATGGGAAGCAGGGTGCGCCCTGCACCGACGGTTACAACGAGCCGCCGGTGCTGGTCGCCGCTAGCCTTCCCCGCGCGCCCTATCCCCGATGCGTGAATCGGATTCCCTATTTTTCAGACGAGTTTCGCCATGTTCGAACGCAGCCGTTTTACGATCGACCAGATCGACCCCGAGGTCTTTGCCGCCATCCAGCAGGAGAACCAGCGCCAGGAAGACCACATCGAGCTGATCGCCTCCGAGAACTACACCTCGCCGGCCGTGATGGCCGCCCAGGGTTCGCAGCTGACCAACAAGTACGCCGAGGGCTACCCCGGCAAGCGCTACTACGGCGGTTGCGAGTACGTCGACGTCGTCGAGCAGCTGGCCATTGACCGCGTCAAGCAGCTGTTCGGCGCCGAAGCCGCCAACGTGCAGCCCAACTCGGGCTCGCAGGCCAACCAGGGCGTGTACTTCGCCGTGCTCAAGCCGGGCGACACCATCATGGGCATGAGCCTGGCCGAAGGCGGCCACCTGACCCACGGCATGGCCCTGAACATGAGCGGCAAGTGGTTCAACGTGGTCAGCTACGGCCTGAACGCCCAGGAAGACATCGACTACGACGCGCTGGAAAAGCTGGCCCAGGAGAAGAAGCCCAAGCTGATCATCGCCGGCGCCTCGGCCTTCGCGCTGCGCATCGACTTCGAGCGCATCAGCAAGGTTGCCAAGTCGATCGGCGCTTACTTCATGGTCGACATGGCCCACTACGCCGGCCTGATCGCCGCGGGCGTCTACCCGAACCCGGTGCCGCACGCCGACTTCGTCACCACCACCACGCACAAGAGCCTGCGCGGCCCGCGCGGCGGCGTGATCCTGATGAAGGCCGAGCACGAGAAGGCCATCAACTCGGCCATCTTCCCCGGCATCCAGGGCGGCCCGCTGATGCACGTGATCGCCGGCAAAGCCGTCGCCTTCAAGGAAGCGCTGACGCCTGAGTTCAAGGAATACCAGCAGCAAGTGGTGAAGAACGCCGCCGTGCTGGCCGAGACCCTGATCGCGCGCGGCCTGCGCATCGTCTCGGGCCGCACCGAAAGCCACGTGATGCTGGTCGACCTGCGCGCCAAGAACATCACCGGCAAGGAAGCCGAGCGCATCCTGGGCGAGGCGCATATCACCGTCAACAAGAACGCCATCCCCAACGATCCGGAAAAGCCGTTCGTGACCTCGGGCATCCGCCTGGGCTCGCCGGCCATGACCACGCGCGGCTTTAAGGAAGAAGAAGCCCGCATCGTCGGCAACCTGATCGCCGACGTGCTGGACAACCCGCACGACGCCGCCAATATCGCCAGCGTGCGCGAGCAGGCGGCAGCCCTGACCAAGCGTTTCCCGGTCTACGGCTGATGCATCGAGGCCGCCCATGCGGATTTCGCATGAGCGGCCGGCAGCTCCGCAAGCCGGCGTCCTCGGGCACCGGCCTGCGGGCCTCGCCAACCCGCCCCGCCTCCGCAGAACGACAACACGGACAAGGCGACGGGGTTCAACTGAAGGTGGTCCGGCATGAAATGCCCCTTTTGCGGTCATTCCAATACCCAGGTACTCGACACGCGCATGTCGGAAGACGGCGATGCCGTGCGCCGGCGCCGCCGCTGCGAAGCCTGCGACCGCCGCTTCACCACCTATGAGCGGATCGAGCTGTTCTTCCCCGCCATCGTCAAGAAAAACGGCTCGCGCGTGGACTACACCCGCGCCAAGCTGAAGGACTCCATGCGCCTGGCGCTGCGCAAGCGCCCGGTCTCGGCCGAAGCCATCGACGAAGCCATCACCCGCATCGAAGAAAAGCTGCTGGCACTGGGAGAGAAAGAAATCCCAAGCAGCCAGGTCGGCGAACTGGTGATGCGCGAATTGCGCAAGCTCGACAAGATCGCGTATATCCGCTTTGCTTCGGTGTACCGGAGCTTTGAGGACGTGTCGGAATTCCGCGACGTGCTGGATGAGTTTGCGGCGTCCACCCCTCGGAAGGGGTAGCAAAAGTAACAAAATCGTTGTTTAATCCCCGTTGCATTTCCGCAAGGCCCGCTGTCGCATATTAAAAGGGCCCGGGATTGCAGACCAAAAAAAAGAAGTTAACGAAGTCGGACGTCTTTTGACGGGGGTCAGAATGGGTCAACGCTGCCGCGGGGCAGCCGGCTTTGCCATGCTCGAAGCATTGGTGGCAATTGTCGTTCTGGCGGTTGGCGTGCTCGGCGTCGCCAGCCTGCTGCTGAATTCATCCCGCTTCACGCAACAAGCTTCCTACGACACCACTGCCATGCAGCTGGCCACCGAGATGGCCGAGCGCATGCGTGCCAATCCGGCCGTCTCGCAAACCGGCGCGGCGGCGGAAGCCATCACCCCGAACCGCTACTTCATCGACACGGCCAGCGGGCAGCCGCCTGCGCTCACGGCGGCAAACAGCCCGTACGCTGTCGCCTGCCCGGGCACGGCGGCCGGGTGCGCGCAGCAACTGGCGGATTTCGATGTCGCCGAGTTCTGGGAACGTGTCAGCACAGGCCTGCCTGGCGGACGCGCCGTGATTTGCCGGGACATGGTCGCCTACGACCAGGCCACCGGCTTCTCATGGGGATGCACGCCCTCGGCCACTGGCCGCGCGGACGACGCCCCGATAGTCATCAAGATCGGCTGGATCTCCCGGCTTGCAGCCAAAACGGTCGCGGCACGGGTCGACATGTCCGATATGGGCACGCGCCCCCAGGTGGTCATCGTGGCCACGCAGGGTACGGTGAACTGACATGCGCAACGCCAGGACGTATCCCAACGCCGGTCGGCATCGTCAACTGGGGCTGTCGCTGGTGGAGCTGATGGTGGCGATGACGCTGAGCCTGCTCCTGATCATGGCTGCCGCGGCGCTCTACCTGACCGGGCGAGCCAACTACAACAGCATCGACGACACCACTGCGCTGGATGAGAAAGGCCGCTTTGCGGTGGATACCGTGGTGCGGATCGTGCGCCAGGCCGCCTGGAGCAACTATGCGGGCAACAGCGCCGCGGCCTCGCCCGGCGCCAGCGGGCCACCGGCGCCCAGCCCTGGAGGCGTCATGCTCACCACCACGAGCCTGTCGCCGACCATCAGTGGGCTCGACAGCTGCGGCGCCCCCACGCAAGACCTCGGCAATCCGGCGCAAAACCTCGCGTGTCCAGCCCAGGCGGGCGCCGTGAACAAGAGCGACGTGCTGCAGGTCCGCTTCTTCGGCTCCGGCACACAGCAGGACCGCACCGTTCCGGACAACAGCATGATCGACTGCTCCGGCAATGGCGTCGCCGAGCCGCAGGCCTGGGAAGACGCAGACCTCGCGCGCGGCATGGCGGTCTTCTATGTCAGCAACGATGCCAGCGGCATGCCTCAGCTGATGTGTGGCTATCGTCCACGGGACGCCGCCAACAAGGAAATCCTCACGGCCGGCACGGCATATCAGGCTGTTTCGCTGATCTCAGGCGTCGAAGTCTTCCAGGTGCTCTACGGCGTGGATACGAATTTCGACCAGACCCCGGACCGCTTCCTGTCGGCCACCGAGGTGCTGGCCCTGCCCACCACCTGGCAGAACGTCGTCGCCATAAAGATGGCCATGGTGCTGATGGGCGATACCGCCAGCGCATCGCCTCGGGATCCACCAACCTTTCGCCTGTTCGGGCGCTTGTTCCCGGGCTCACCGGGCAACGACACGTCCTTCACGCCGGCCACGCAACTGCAGCGGATGCGGCGCCTGTACACCGTCACCGTACAGCTCCGGAACATGGCCACCTGCACCACCTGCTCGCCGACATGAACGTCCGCACCGCGCACCCCAGCCCACGTGGCATCGCGCTGATCACCGCCCTGGTGATGCTGCTGATCATCAGCGTCATCGCCATCGCCGGTGCCCGGCTGGCCATTGGCAGCAAGCGCATGGCATCGAACCAGCGCGACCGGGACCTGGCTCAGCAAGCGGCCGAGGCAGCCTTGCTGGATGCAGAAATCGACATCCAGGGTGTTTCCGCCCCAACCAGCCGGTCGGCCATCTTCTCCGGCACCACGATGAATGTGCTGCCGTTCATGGCGGGCTGCAATACGGGCGTGACCGGCGCCTCACCCTTCCAGGGATTGTGCGACCCGGTGCTCGACGGCACGCCGAACTGGCTTGCCGTTGACTTCAGCCAGACGGGCGCCAACGCACGCACCACCGCCTACGGCACCTTCACCGGCCGCAGGTTCCCGACCGCGACAGGCGGGCTGCTGCCTGCGGCCTTGCCGCGCTACATCATCGAGCCGATCAGCGACATGTCGCCAGGCGCGAGCGAGGGCGCATACATCTTCCGCGTCACGGCCGTCGGCTTTGGCGCTAACCCGGCGACCCGGGTCATGTTGCAGTCGTACTACCGGAAGGGGGAATGAATGGCAACGTCCATGCCTGTCGCGGAGCACGGCAAATGAGCCGCATCCGGAAATTCATTTTCGCGGCAATGGCTGCGCTTCTCAGCCTGCCCGCGGGCCCGCTGCTTGCCGCAACGGAACAGAGCAGCCTCGCGACCGTCAAGATCGCGCAGGCGCCGCTGTACGGCCGCAACCAGAATATCCATCCCAACCTGCTGCTGACGCTCTCGGTGGAGTTCCCCACGGTTGGGGCAGCCTATCGCTCCGGCTCGTATTCGCCGACCACCGAATACATTGGCTACTTCAATCCGCTCAAGTGCTACACCTACAGCGGAAGCGCCAGCAATGGCTATTTTGTCATTGCCGGCGACGCCAACACGGCCGATCACACATGCGCGGGCCAGTTCAGCGGCAACTTCATGAACTGGGCCACGGCCTCGGCCATCGATATGCTGCGCTACGCGCTGACCGGGGGCGACCGCGTCGTTGACACCGCCACGCAGACCATCCTGCAACGTGCTGTGCTGCAGGAGAGTTTTTTCAACAGCAACTCCTACTTCCCCCGCAAGACCTACGACAAGGCGTCCTCGGTCACGCCTTTCAGCAGCAGGACCTTGTACATCACCTCATGTGGCAACAAGGTGTTCTTTGGGGACAGCACCGAATCCGGCGCCAGCTGCTCGAGCCCCGGCAAGTACAGGAACCAGGGCACCTACCTGGTACGGGTGCAAGTCTGCGACGCAAGCGAAGCCAGGTCCCGCACCGATCTCTGCAAGCTGTATCGCACCGGGTACAAGCCGGTTGGCGAAATGCAGCGCAATGCCGACAAGGTCCGCTTTGGCGCGTTTGGCTACCTGAACGACAGCGCCAATACCCGTTATGGCGGTGTCCTGCGGGCGCCCCTGAAGTATGTGGGGCCGAACACCGTCGACAGCAATTTCAACCAAGCCAGCAACCTGCGCCGGGAATGGGATGACGACGGCGTATTCATCCAGAACCCCGAGAGCGCGTCAGAGAACATCAGCGGCGTCATCAATTACCTGAATCAGTTCGGGCGTTCCGGCGCCTACAAGTCATTGGATCCGGTCGGCGAACTCTACTACGAGAGCATCCGCTACCTGCAAGGCCGGCAACCAACGCCCGAAGCCATCGACAATGCCAGCGCCTACAAGGATGGATTCCCGGTCTACACGCAATGGACAGACCCCATCCTTGCCAGCTGCCAGAAGAACTACGTCCTTGCCATTGCCGATATCAATACGCACTGGGACCGATACATCCCAGGCAACATCAGGACGACCTACCTCTCCGGTGGCAAGCCGGTCTCTGCCAACGATTCGGCCCGGCCGGCTGACGCGATATCGAAATACAGCAAGTACAGCTTCGATGTCACGACCTGGACGCAGGCGGTGGCCGATCTCGAGAGTTCGGGAACATCCGGCAACAGCCGCCCCGACAGCTCGCTCGCCAACCTGGCTGGCGCCGACACCGGCTCCGGCGGCCACGGCACCTACTATATGGCCGGCGTCGCGTATTGGGCGCATACCTACGGCTTCCGCCCGGATATGCCGGAATTGCGCGTCACCACGTTCAGCATCGACGTCAATGAGAACGGGAACGGCAGCGTCGGCGACGAACAGCGCCGCAGCCAGATGTACCTGGCGGCAAAGTACGGCGGCTTTGACGACCAGAACGGTGATGGCAATCCGTTCCGCACCAAGGGGGCCAGCGGCGCCACCGTCACCAGCAATGCCGAATGGGAATCGTCGGGCGGATCCAACGTCCCCGCCAACTGGTTCCTGGCCGGGCAGCCGGCCGCCATGATCGCTTCCATCAAGAGGGTCTTCGCGCAAATCGTCAACGCGGCCGGCACATTGTCTGGCGTGGCACTGACCTCTTCCCAGGTGGCGAGCGACACCCTCTTGTTCACTCCCGGATTCGACCAGCGATGGAACGGGCGCCTGTCGGCACTGGCGGTGATCAATGATCCCAATACCGGCGTTCAGATCTCCAATACCGAAACCTGGGAGGCCGGCAAGGTGCTGACTGCCCGCACCGCTGCCCGCAATCTGCTGACCTGGGTCCCGTCGGGCACGGCCGACAATGCGGGAACCGGCGCGGGTGCGGGCGCCACCTTCGAGTGGAAATCCCTCAACGCCGCGCAGAAGGCCGCACTGAAGCTCGCGCCGACAGAGACTGACACCGTGGCCCAGGGCCGGCTCAGCTATTTGCGCGGCGAACGCAGCCAGGAGCAATCCACCGGCAGCACGGGGACCATGCGCTTGCGCGACTCACTGCTGGGCGACATCGTCAACTCGGGCCCCGTCTACATGGCGGCCCCGTCCAGCACCATCGCCGAACGCGACTACACCGCCTTCTACAAGGCCCACAGCCAGCGTACCGCCGCCGTTTATATCGGCGCCAACGATGGCATGCTCCACGCATTCAATGCCGCCAATGGCTCTGAACTGTTTGCCTACGTGCCAAACGCGGTGTTCGCCAGCCTGGCCCAGCTGACCTCGCCGAGCTATATCCATCGTCCGTACGTGGACGCCACGCCTGCCGTGGCGGAAGCCCGGGTCGGCAACGCCTGGCAGACCGTGCTGGTTTCTGGCATGGGTGGCGGCGCGCAAGGCCTCTTTGCGCTGAATGTCAGCGATCCCGCCAGCGTCGGAAGCGGCAATGTCTTGTGGGAGTTCACGGACAAGGATGATGCCGACATGGGCAACGTCATGTCGCCGCCCCAGATCGTCAAGCTGTTTGCCGGCAAGGACTCCGACAACAAGCCTGTGTACAAGTGGTTTGCCATGACGGGCAACGGCCTGAATGCCAACGATGCGGATGGCGCGAGCAATCCGGCCGCGCCTTCGGTGCTGTTCATCGTGGCACTGGACAAGCCGGCCGGGACGCCGTGGCAACTGGGCGTCAATTACTGGAAGATCTCGATGGCGGCGGACGCCACCGCAGGCATTGCCAACGGGCTGAGCTCGCCGGCGCTGGTGCGGCTTACCGACGGACAGACCGTCGCCGCCTACGCCGGCGACCTCCAGGGCCGCCTCTGGAAGTTCATCCTCAATGGCGGCCCATCCACCTGGAACGCTGCCGGGGCCCTGCCCTACTACGGCGGCGGCAACTACGGCCGGCCGCTGTTCCAGGCTCGCGATGCCAGCGGAAAACCGCAGCCGATCACGGTCCAGCCCAAGTGGGTCTACGCGCCCGGCGGCTACATGGTGGTGTTCGGCACCGGGAAGTACCTGGAGCCTGCCGACACCATCACCACCGGCACGCTGACCCGGAACGCCATGTACGGCATCTACGATGCGGGGGGCTCCCAGTCGATCGCAGACCGCAGCATGCTGAACCCGGTCACCCTGACCCGCAACAGCAAGGGCGCTTACGAATATTCGTCACGCAGCTATAGCCTCGGCTCAAAGACTGGGCAGAAAGCGGGGTGGTACTTTGATTTCCCGGGCAACGGAGAACGCCAGGTCACCGCGCTCGTGCCAGCCTACGGAAAGATCTGGTTCAACTCGCTAATGACCGGCGATGACCTTTGCGGTGCCTCCAGCAACAGCGGCCGCTACCAGATCAATGCGCTGACCGGCATGCCCGCCACGGGGACATCGACCGGCGATCTCTCCACCTTCGGCATCCTGGGAGCGCCGGTGCTGATCCAGACCAAGACCACGGTGGATCCACAGCGCAATGCAGTCGGCCAGATCACCACGCTGAAGTTCATCGACGTGTTTTCGTTCGGTGCATCGGGTGGCGGCCGCAGCGGAGGCGCGTCGTTGTCCAGCAGGCCGCTTGTGTCCGGCAACACAGCCACCGACGGGGGGCACCCCGCCACCGGGCGCCTTGGCTGGCGCGAGATTCGTAATTTCGGAGCCGCAAAATGACGCTCTGCCACCGTGACCGGCGTCGCCACGCCAGCGGCTTCACGCTGATGGAGATGCTGATTGCCATCGCCATCCTTGGCATCCTCGCCGGCATTGCCTATCCCAGCTACGCCGAACATGTTGCCCGCGGGCGCCGCACCGAAGCCAAGGCCGCATTGATGACGGCCATGCAGGCACTGGAGCGTCGGTATGCACAGGCCAACTCCTATGTCGACCCCGCCGACAGCACGCGCGCCTGGCGCGGCTTCCCGCAAGCCTCGGAAAGCGGCAACTACACGATCGCATCCGGCGCGTGCGCAGGCCTGGCATTCAACGAATGCGTGCAGGTCAGCGCCACGCCCGCCATCGCCGACAACCGGTGCGGCACGCTGCTGCTGCGCAGCACCGGCGAGCGCGGCGTGCTGATCAACAATGTCGCCGCCTTCGCGAACCTGCCCCAGGAGTGCTGGTGATGCGCGCCCAAGCCCCCCGACCCCAGACCGGGTTCACGCTGATCGAACTGCTGGTCACGCTGGTCGTGCTGGTCATCCTCGCCGGCATGGCGGCACCCGCCTACACCTCCTTCATTCAGCGCAACACGCTTGCCACTGAAGCAGACGCGCTGGCTTCCTCGCTTTCCCTGGCACGGGCCAATGCGCTATCGCGCAATAGCTGGGTTACCGTGGCGCCGGTCAGTAATGACTGGCGCAACGGCTGGACTGTCTGCCTGAACCCAAATCGAAGCGCGGACTGCACGGGCCAAACCGTGCTGGTTCAGCATGTACCCTCCGCCCAGGGATTGACCGTAGCATTCTCCAGCACGCCGCAGTCGGGGGTCCTCTCCTACTCGCCCGTAGGCTATACCCGCACGCTGGCAGATGCGATGCAGTCTGCCCAGGTGCTGATGGGACTGGGCACCGGCAACCAGAAACTCATCGATATCAGCCAGTTGGGCAGGGTCCGCGTATGCGCGCCCGTGCCGACACAAGCCACGGTGTGCCAGTAAGCGAGGCTGCCTGGTAGCTGTTCCCAGGAAGACCGAAACAACATTCTGCAAATCCTCCACGCTTAGGCACGTATTCGCCTGCTCGCGACAGCTAGTCTGACGGTCCCTGCCAGTCTCGGTGACCGCCCATGCCGGATCTTCGCAAGCCAGCACATCAACCTGCCCGCCCGCGCCGCAGACCGCGCTGCGCCGGCCGCCCCGCGGGATTCGCGCTGCATGAAACGCTGTGCGCGCTGATCGTCCTTGGTGCCGGGCTGATGCCAATGATGGGGCTGGCGCCGAAGGCGCTGGCCCAGCTGCGCGAACTCGACGCGCTGGCCCGGTCCGCCCGCCTTGCCGTGGAGATAGCAGAGCTGGATACAGCGCAGCCGGCACTGCAAAGCGGGCGACCAGACCTCTGGTCGAGCCGGTGCGGGAACAACCCGGCGTTTCCGTGCCCGGAAGATTCGCCACTGATCATGGCAGGATGGCTTGGCGGGCAGGCCGGCATACCCGCGATCGCGTTGTGGAGGCAGCCATGAGGCGGGACGCATCCAGGGCATTCTCGCTGGTCGAGCTGCTGGTCGGAATGATACTCGGCCTGATCGTCACCGCGGCAGCCGTTGCGGCATTCCATGCCACTCGTACCGCCTACCTCACCGCCACCGACCGCATCCTGCTCGAAGAACGCGGCCAGCGCGCCCTGACGATCATCGCCGCGCTGCTGCGCCAGTCCGGCTGGCCGGGCGAGCCCCTTTCCGCCACCTCCTACCCTGCGCCACCGGCCGTCAGCGGCGCCGACGACTGCGGCCAGCCTGCCATCGGTGCGGTGCCGTCCTGCGGCAGGGCCGGCGTCGGCCGCAGCGATGCGCTGCTGGTCCGCTTCAGCGGCAGCGGCCTGCCGGCGGCGCCGTCGCAGCCCGATGAAACCATGACCGACTGCAGCGGCTACGCCGTCGCCGCGCGCGTGGCCAGTGCTGACGCGCGCAGTGGCTACGTCGCAGCCAACCTGATCTATGTCGCGGCGGGCAGCGATGGCGTGCCGCAACTGCTGTGCCGCTACCCGGCACGCCGCGGTGGCGTGATCGACGGCACTGGCTGGACCTCCGGCGCGCTGGTCCGCGGCGTTGAATCACTGCAAGTGCGCTACGGCCTGGATACGGACCGCGACGGCCGGGCCGACCGCTTCGAGACGGCATCCGCGATCCACTCGCTGGATGAATCCGCCTGGCATCGCGTGGTGGCCGTGCAGATTGCCATTGCCGTGCGCGGCGAGCGCCCGGGTTCGGCGGCGGCAAGCCCGGGCAAAGGCGACGACCCGTTGCCAGCACCCGGCACCGCCGCCGGCGATCTGGCGCCGGTGCCGCCGTCGCAGGCCAGCACCGCCCGCCGCGTCTTCGCCACCACGGTGCGGCTGCGCAATGCGCCACGCTGCCAGGAGACGCTGTGCTAGCCCGCCGCCTTCCACGTCGCCACAATGCA
This sequence comes from Cupriavidus sp. FW306-01-F10A, assembly GCF_058782785.1. Classification (NCBI taxonomy): domain Bacteria; kingdom Pseudomonadati; phylum Pseudomonadota; class Betaproteobacteria; order Burkholderiales; family Burkholderiaceae; genus Cupriavidus; species Cupriavidus sp. FW306-01-F10A. The sequence goes on along the minus strand of NZ_JBYSYA010000014.1, from coordinate 124,060 downwards.
GGCGCCGTCACGCTGCTGCTCTGCGCCACGATGCTGCTGCTGATAGTGCTGACCGCTGCCGGCACGCTGCACATGCTGCTGTCCGCGCGGCAACTTGCCGTCATGCAGCTCGAACGCGAAATCGCATTCCGGGCCGCCGAGGTCGCGTTGCTTGATGCCGAGTCGGACCTGCTTGCGGCCGCCATATCGCAAGACATGATGGGCCGGCTTGGCATCTGGCCGGCACCGGGACACTGCGGCAGCGGCCAACAGGCTGGCGTGTGCCGGCCAGCGGTGACCGGCCCGCCCGTGTGGCAGCCCTGGCTGCTGGCCGACACCAGCGCGGACACCGTCGGCGTGCCATTCGGCCGCTTCACCGGTGCGACGCTGCCGGTGCTGCCCGCGGGTGCCGCCGGCACGCGCGAACTGCCGCGGTATGTCGCCGAGATTCTGGAAGAGCCACCGTCCGGCTACAGCGCTCCGGATGTCCCTTCCGCTACCACACCGGCACCACGGATCCGGATCACGGCCATCGGCTTCGGCCGCAGCCGTGCGACACGTGCCGTGATACAGAGCGTGATCCAGCCGTGAATCGCCTCGTTGCCTTTGCCCTCGCCTGCCTGGCCATCGCCATTGCACCAGCGTCCGCCGCCACCGGATCCGAAACAGGCCGGCTGCCCCTGGCTTACCGGACCGCGGCCGGCGCATATCCATGGACCGGGCGCTTGTTCGCTGTCGGCTGGCAAGGACCGGCGCCAGTGCTGTCGCCTTATCTATGGGAGGCCGGCGCAAGCCTCGACCATCGGCCTGTCGGATCGCGTCGCATATTCACGTCGTCAGCGCCGCCGCAGCGCGTCATCGCGCTGCAATGGGATGCCATCGATGCCGCCTTCCGGAATACGGATAGCGCCGACATGCTTGGCCGCCTTGACCGCGCTCACCTCGAATGGCTGCGCGGCGACCGCACCGAGGCGGCCCTGCGCCAGCGCGACACGCGACTCGGCAATGCCGCAGGCGCGCGCGTGCGGGTGGTGGCGCCTCCGGCCTGGGCGCCTGGCAAACCCGGGCACGCCGGCTTTCGCACGCGCTACAGCCTGCGCCCGCATGTCGTCTGGCTGGGCACCAACGACGGCCTGCTGCACGGGTTCGACGCCGTGACCGGCGAGGAGCGCGCCGCCTATCTGCCCGGCGTGCTGTTGCCCCATGCCGCCGCCACGCCGGCGAACGACGCGCCGCTGGCGCCCCCGCCCTGCCCTCGCCCCGAAGCGCAGGATGTGACGATCCATGGCGAGTGGCGCACGGTCTTGCTGTGCGGCATCCCTGGCAGCGCCAGGACCGGCAACCCCGCTGCGGCATTCGCGCTAGACATCTCGGATCCCGACGGTCCGATGCCCTTTGCATTGCTGTGGGAGATCGCCGCCGCGGACACATTGCCACTATCAGCGCGCGGCCCGGTGCGTGCCGCCGGCATTCCCGGCCAGGACGGATTGCGCTGGTACGCAGTCGTGACGCTGGCTGCCGCGACCCATGACAAGTCGGAGGCAGCCCGCTCCGGCCTTGCGCTGCTGCCATTGGACAAGCCTGCCGGCGCGGCATGGGCCGGGCAGTACGCCGTCCGCACCTTGCCATTGCCGGAGCACGACTGCCTGGGCTGGCCGGCAACCGGCAACCTGGTGGCGGCCAGCGTGCTGTCTGACATGACAGGCACGGCACGCGCTGCCTATGCGACGGACGATGCCGGCCAGCTATGGCGCTTCCCCCTCACGGAGGCGCCCCAGCCGGGCGGTGCGCCCGCGGTGTCATGCCTCCACCGGATGCAGGCGTCGGCGCAACCGCTCATGCCCGAAGCGCCCGTGCTGCTCGGATCGCCGACTGCGCCGGTCGTGGTCTATGGCGCGGGCAACGAACTTGCAGCGGTGCCCGACCTGTCGTCCACGCGCGCCGCCACGGCGGGCCCGTTGGTGGAAGTCGCGGCGCAGGCCGCAGATGGCGGGCACATCCTGCGCGCGCAGCCTGCCGGCGCCGGTGATGCCGGCTGGCATCTGACCCTGCCCCATGCCGGCGAACAGGTGGTGGAGGTCCAGCCGGTCTTCCCCGGCCATCTGCTGTTCGTGACGCGCACGCCCGATGGCGCGCAACGCAGCTACCTGGTGCTGGCGGCAACCGGGGAATCGGTCAGCCAGAGCGGAACCGGCGAACGCCTGCACGTGGCCACCGGCCAGTTGCTGCCTCCAGGCGCCAGCGTGTTCGTGACCGCTGCCGAATTGCCCGCCGCACCGGTGCAGCCGGGCCGCACCGCGCACCAGGCTTATGAGCTGTCGCTGTGGGCTGTCGATGGCAACTCGGTCACGCGGGTGTCGCAAACCATGGCCAGCCGGCGCACCGGGCGCCTGCGCTGGCGCGAGCTCGTCGGACCGGCACGGGAGGATTTGCCATGACTGCCGCGGCGCCTGCCTCCCGGCCCCGGGCCGGGTTCAGCCTGGTCGAGCTTGCGGTTGCGCTGGCCGTCCTCGCCATCCTCGCGGCCGTCGCCGTGCCCGCTTGGCACGGCCACCTGATGCGGGGATGGCGGGCGCAGGCGCGTACCGCGCTGACCGAGGGAATGCTGCAACTGGAACGCCATGCCGTCGGCGCCATGACGTTTGCCGCCGAACCCGGTGCCGGAGTGGCCGCCGGGGAATGGCCACTTCCCGTACCGGACACCGGCACCGTGCGTCATGTCGTGACAGCCGCGGCATGCCCGCAGGCCGGCCTGGATACCTGTGTTGAATTGCGTGCCGTGCCGCAGCGGCCAGATCCGGAGTGCGGCGTGCTGATCCTGCGCAGCACCGGACAGTGGCTGACGCTGCCCGAAGGTGAAGCCGTGCCACGGCCGCTTCCGTCCCATTGCTGAAGGCGCGATGAACAGCCACGCACCCCGCCGCAACCATGGCCTGACCCTGGCCGAACTGCTCGCCGGCCTGGCCATCCTGGCACTGCTGGCGGCGGCATCCTATCCGGTGTTCAGCGGCCTGCTCGCCCGGCAGCAGGTCACACTGGCGGCCGACCGGCTGGCGGCATCGCTGGCGCTGGCGCGGGCCACCGCACTGGCGCGCCGCCTCGAGGTGACGCTGCAGCCGCTGCCGGGCGAGGCCACGCTGGGCCCTGGCTGGCAACTGGTCGCGGCAGACGGCGACCCGGAGCGCCGCGCGGTGCTGGCCGTGGTCGAACCGGCCATGCCCTGCCTGTGGGTGACGCTGCGCCAGACCGCCCGCGGCACGAATGTGCTGAAATTCCTGCCTGTGGGATACTCTCGTTCTGAGCAGGGCGGTTTCCAGGCCGCCACTTTCACGCTCGGCTGCCGTGGCGAGCAGCGGCAAGTCAGGCTGGGCGCGCAGGGACGTATCCGACTCTGCACCCCCGGCCGCGACGCTGACTGCGATGCGACGGAGTCCTCCGGACCACCATAACCCGGCAGCCCTGTATTCCAGATCGCTGCGCCAAGGCAAACGCAACCGCCGAATGTTTTCCGATACCGACCACGCCGCCATGGAACAGGCCCTCGCGCTCGCCGCGCGGGGCATGTTCATCACCACGCCCAACCCGCGCGTCGGCTGCGTGCTCGTCAAGGATGGCCAGGTCATCGGCCAGGGGTTCACCCAGCCGGCCGGGCAGGACCATGCCGAGATCCAGGCGATGAAGGACGCGCTGGCGCGCGGGCTGGACCCGGCCGGCTCCACCGCCTATGTCACGCTGGAGCCGTGCAGCCATTTCGGACGCACGCCGCCGTGCGCCGAAGCGCTGGTGCGCGCGGGCGTGGCGCGCGTGGTGGCGGCCATGGAAGATCCCAACCCGTCGGTATCCGGGCGCGGCCTGCAGCGGTTGCGCGAGGCCGGCGTCGACGTGCGCTGCGGCCTGCTGGAGAAGGAAGCGCGCGACCTGAATATCGGCTTCGTCTCGCGCATGACGCGCGGGCTGCCGTGGGTGCGCGTCAAGGTGGCGGCATCGATGGATGGCGGCACCGCGCTGCATGACGGCACCAGCCAGTGGATCACCGGCCAGGCCGCGCGCGACGACGGCCATGCCTGGCGCGCACGTGCGTGCGCGATCCTGACCGGGATCGGCACCGTGCGCGACGACAACCCCGCGCTGACGGTGCGGGCCATCGCCACGCCGCGCCAGCCCCAGCGGGTGCTGGTCGATTCGCGGCTGGAGGTCCCGCTGGACGCGCAGATCCTGACGCCGGACACCGGCGAGTTCGCCAAGCCGGTGCTGGTGTTCTGCGCGGTGGAGGACCGGGAACGCCAGCGCGCACTGGAAGGCCGCGGCGCCGAAGTCGTGGTCCTGCCCAACCCGCACGGCAAGGTCGAGTTGCGCCGCATGCTGGAAGAACTCGGCCGGCGCGGCATCAATGAGCTGCACGTGGAAGCCGGCTTCAAGCTCAACGGTTCGCTGGTGCGCGAGCATTGCGCCGACGAGCTGCTGATCTACCTCGCACCCAAGCTGCTGGGCGATGCCCAGGGCATGTTCAACCTGCCGCCGCTGGCGCGGCTGCAGGACGCCGCGCAGTTCCGCTGGCATGAGATCCGGCAGATCGGCGACGACCTGCGCCTGATTGCCCGGCGCAACGACGCGTAGCGCGCCACCCACCGGCACCGCGTATCCAGATTCCAAATACCCAAAGCAGAAGACACCACCATGTTTACAGGCATTGTCGCGGCAGTCGGCCGCATTGATTCCGTAACCCCGCTGGGCGCCGCCGATGCCGGCGTGCGCCTGCATATCGCCGCGGGCGGGCTGGACCTGTCGGACGTCATCATCGGCGACAGCATTGCCATCCAGGGCGCCTGCATGACCGTGATCGCCATGGCGCCCGACAGTTTCGACGTCGAGGTCTCGCGCGAGTCGCTGGACAAGACCGTGGGGCTGGAGAGCACCGGCCGCGTCAACCTGGAAAAGGCACTGCGCCTGGCCGACCGCCTGGGCGGCCACCTGGTGTCCGGGCACGTCGACGGCCTGGGCGAAGTCGTGCACTTCGCGCCGGTGGGCGAATCGCATGAACTGCGCATCCGCGCCCCGCGCGAGCTGGCGCGCTACCTGGCCTACAAGGGCTCGGTCGTGGTCAACGGCGTGTCGCTGACCGTCAACCGCGTCAATGACGAAGCCGACGGCTGCGTGTTCTCCATCAACCTGATCCCCCACACCGTGGAAGTCACCACGCTGCAGGAACTGAAGCCGGGCGCGCGCGTGAACCTGGAGATCGACCTGATCGCCCGCTATGTGGAGCGGATGCTGTCGACCGCGCAGGCCCCCGCGTAATAGCGCGGGCTACCTGCCCTCGTCGGGCACGTTATAGGCCTCGCGCAGCTTGTCGGTGAAGGGGCGCAGCGCTTCCACGCAGGCGCTGCTGTTGCCGCCTTCCATCGTGGACAGGCTCCAGTTGCAGCCGCCGGCGTCCGGCGCGTGCCAGACCACGTCGCCAAAGCAGGCGCCCTCGCAAGCGGCGAACTTCGATTGCTCGGCGCGTACCAGGGCACGCAGTTCGGCCTTGTGCTTGATCTGCCTCGACATGGTTGTCTCCCTTTGTAGTGCAAAGTCCGCGGGCGCGATCGGGCCGGCGCCCTGATTTGAAGTCCGGGCCGCCGCTTGCCAGCGCGGCGGCATTCAGGGCGGGGCGTGCCCCCCTTTGGTCGCGAGCATACGCTGACAAACCCCTCCTGTGGCAATTTGCTTGCACCGCCGGCCCCCTGGGAGGTGCGCCGCGCGGGGCCTGGCAGCTTTGTTGTAAGTCAGCTGGTGCCTGCAGCGCCCGAAGCCTAGAATGGTTGAGCAGCGCTTGCAGTCCATGTATGCCCACAGGCGCTCGCCACTCGTTCCCGGGCCTCCCCCCTCGACAACGTCTAGCACCGGTGACTGCTGAAGTCACTCACGGGGACCACCTGGACCTTCATGCTCCCCTGCCCGCCGCGCCGCGCGCTCGTCCGCGAGCTGGCGCTCCCGCCGTTGCTTTCAACTGCCGGCCGGATTGCTGCCCGGCACCCATGAAGGAACTCACTGTGCCCGATCCCACCGCCAGAATCCTGTATCAGCGACTTCCGGCCACGCGCCTGCTGCGTGACCGGCATCCCACTGCGCCGATGCGCGCGCGCCTGGGCTTTGTGCGCCTGGCCGCGACCCACCTGCACCGTGCCGCCACGCTGCTGATCGACTGGGACCAGGCCGTGGGCAACGGATGGCCGCGGCTGCAGCCGCCGTCCTCCCCCCTGGCGAAGACATTCCGGCGCCCAGGCGCCCGGCGCTTCGCAGGCTTTCCGTGGTCCAGCGGCAAATGGACCTGACACCAAGCGAGGCATGACCATGCTCACCCTGTTGTATTTCCGGCTGAACGACATTGCCGCGGCAAGGCACGCGCACGCGCAGCTTGGCGAGCTGGCCGCGACTCCCGCACGCATCGACGGGCCATGGTTCTTCCAGCGCGACAACCAGCCGGCCGAAGGCCTGCCCGCGCCCGACGCGGCGCAGATCACCTATCGCAATGAAGTCGCGGCGGCCGGCATGGCCGCCGGCGCGCTGCTGGTGGCCTGGATCGTGTTCCGCTACGGCACGCCGGTCAACGCGGCCACGGGCTTCATGGCCTACCTCGGCGGCATGGCGCTGGGCGCCGTGGTCGGCCGGTGGCTGGGCAGCGTGATCGGCGCCGGCATCATGCGCGCCGGCCTGAGGCGGCAGAAGCGACAAATGACCGCAGGCCAGCTGATGATGATCTGCGCATGCGACCCGCACGCAAAGGGGCGGCTCTGCGAGATCGCCCAGGATGCCGGCGCCGCCGCCATCGACCCACAGGATGGCCGGCTGCCCCTGCGCGGCTGGCTGACAGACCGCCACTGGCCCGCATGGCTTGCAGGCCATGGCCAGCGCGCTGTCCCACACAGGAAACAAGCATGAGCGAGAGTTTTTTCTATCAGCATTGCCACGTTGTCGTGACACTGGCCGAGGTCACTTTCGGCAAGTGGGAATGGACCTATGCGCTGGATGCGCATGCCAGGTTCACCAAACCCAACGCCGGCTTCCTCACGCGCGAGCTCGCGCTGGCTGACGCGACCCGCGCGGCCAGGGCGCGCATCGCCAGGACCTCGCGGCTGCGTGCCGCAGGCCACGACCGCACCGCGCTGGCCGCCGCCGCATAGCCCCGGCCGGGCCAGGCGCCGGCACCCTGCCGGCAACGGGGCGGCCCATGCAGCACCGCGCTCCCCACCCGCTTCAGGCAGGCGCCGTACTTTCCGGCGCCGTCGCCTCACGCCTTGCCTGCCTTGGCGTACAATACCCGGCTTGACTGGGCAACCTGCCGGGCGTATATGGCCTGGCCGGCCCGGCCCGACGCCCCGCCTCAGTCCGGCCGCTTTCAACCGCGGCCATGTTTCCTGCCCCAGCTATTCGCCGGTTTTTCGCTCGATTCGCCCCAATTTGCCGTTCAGCACGCCATGAAAATCGCCCGTACCGAAGACATCATTGCCGACATCCGCGCCGGCCGCATGGTCATCCTCGTCGATGAGGAAGACCGCGAAAATGAAGGCGACCTGGTGCTGGCTGCCGATTTCGTCACACCGGAAGCGATCAACTTCATGGCCAAGCACGGCCGCGGGCTGATCTGCCTGACCCTGACCGCCGAGCGCTGCCGCCAGCTGGACCTGCACCCGATGGTCAGCCGCAACGGCACCCAGCACGGCACCAACTTCACCGTGTCGATCGAGGCTGCCGAGGGCGTGACCACCGGCATTTCCGCCGCCGACCGCGCACGCACCGTGCAGGCAGCCGTCGCCCGCGACGCCAGGCCGGCCGACCTGGTCCAGCCCGGCCATATCTTCCCGTTGACGGCCCAGCCCGGCGGCGTGCTGATCCGCGCCGGCCATACCGAGGCCGGCTGCGACCTGGGCGCGCTGGCAGGCCTGACGCCGGCGGCTGTGATCTGCGAGATCATGAAGGACGACGGCACCATGGCGCGCCTGCCGGACCTGATCGAGTTCGCGCAGGAACATGACCTGAAGATCGGCACCATTGCCGACCTGATCCACTACCGCAGCCGCACCGAGAGCATTATCGAGCGTGTGGGCGAGCGCGCCATGCAGACCCCCTACGGCACCTTCCACAGCATCGCCTACCGCGACAAGCCCACCGGCCAGGCGCACCTGGCGCTGGTCAAGGGTTCGCCCGCGCCGGACCAGGAAACGCTGGTGCGCGTGCATGAGCCCTTCTCGGTGCTGGACCTGCTGGAAGTGAAGTGCACCACGCATTCCTGGAGCATTCCGGCGGCAATGAAAGCCATCGCCGAGGCCGACAGCGGCGTGATCGTGCTGCTTAACTGTGGCGACTCGGCCGACCAGCTGTTCACGCAGTTCAGCGCGCTGGACGCGCCGCAGTCGCGCCCGCGCCGCAAGCCGGACCTGCGCACCTACGGCATGGGCGCGCAGATCCTGAAGGACGTGGGCGTGGGCAGGATGCGCGTGCTGGCGTCGCCGCAGCGCATGCCCAGCATGACCGGGTTCGACCTTGAAGTCACCGGCTACCAACCCATGAACGGCCAGGCCGACTGAGCCTGCGCCACCCGGACACCCCGGCAGCGCGCACCAGCGCCGTTGCCGCCCCCGAAAACTGGAGAACTGAACAATGGATCACGGCTTCTACCCCAGCAACCTCGACGGTGAAGGCCTGCGTATCGGCATCGTGCAGGCCCGCTTCAACGAGCCGGTCTGCGCCGAACTGCTCGAAGCCTGCGTGGCCGAGCTGGAAAAGCTCGGCGTCGAGGGCGAAGACACCCTGGTGGTGACCGTCCCCGGCGCGCTGGAAATCCCGCTGGCGCTGCAGAAGATGTGCGAGAGCGGCCAGTTCGACGCCCTGGTCGCCCTGGGCGCCGTGGTGCGCGGCGAGACCTACCACTTCGAGCTGGTCTCGAACGAGTCGGGCGCCGGCATCACCCGCGTCGGCCTGGACTTCAATGTGCCGATCGCCAATGGCATCCTGACCGTGGATACCGACGAGCAGGCCCACGCCCGCACCCGCGAGAAGGGCCGCGACTGCGCCCGCGCCGCGGTGGAGATGGCCAACCTGGTCGCCGCGCTCGATTCGCTGCGCGGCCAGGAAGATGAAGACGAGGACGACGATGAGTGATACGTCGAACACCCCCGACAACGACGGCGTCAAGGCAGCCGGCGGCAAGCCCGTCGCAGCCCGCACCGAGGCCAAGGCACCGCCCAAGAGCGCGCGCCGCCGCTCGCGCGAGCTGGCGCTGCAAGGGCTGTACCAGTGGCTGCTGAACCGCAATGACATCGGGGCGATCCAGGCTCACCTGCATGATGCGCAAGGCTTCAACAAGGCCGACCGCGAGCACTTCGACGCGCTCCTCAACGGCGCCGTACGCGAGGAAGCCCGCCTGACCGCCGCCTTCGAGCCGTTCCTGGACCGCAAGGTCGAAGAACTGTCGCCGGTGGAGCGTGCCGCCCTGCTGGTCGGCAGCTATGAGCTGGTGCACTGCCTCGACATCCCGTACAAGGTCGTGATCAACGAAGCCGTCGAGCTGACCAAGACCTTTGGCGGCGTCGAAGGCTACAAGTACGTCAACGGCGTGCTGGACAAGCTTGCCGCCCAGGTGCGCGCGGCCGAGGTCGCGGCGCGCCGCTGAGTTGCCAACTGAGCCGCCCGCGGGCCGGCCCACGCCATCACGGCTGGCTTGCGCCGGCAGTGATGAGGACGGCACCCGCCCCGGCGGGTGTTTTCATTCCTACCTACCCTCTTGCTGAACGGGCCCCAGGCCCTTCCCGGACCACCATGGACATGCAGCGCCTGGCCACCGCCTCCCGCCTCGCCAATATCGACGCCTTCCACGTGATGGAGCTGGCCAAGCAGGCCGCCGCGCTGGAGCGCGCCGGACGCCACATTGTGCACATGGGCATCGGCGAGCCGGATTTCACCGCCGCCGAGCCGGTGGTGCGCGCAGCCGAAGCCGCCATGCGCCGCGGCGTGACGCAGTACACCGGTGCGCTCGGCATCCATCCGCTGCGCGAGGCCATCGCGGGCTATTACAAGACGGCCTACGGGCTGGATATCCCGGCCCGGCGCGTGATCGTCACGGCCGGCGCCTCGGGCGCGCTGCTGCTGGCGTGCGCGGTGCTGGTCGAGATCGGCGCCGAGGTGCTGATGCCCGACCCCAGCTACCCCTGTAACCGGCACTTCGTCGCCGCCTTCGACGGCGCCGCGCGCATGATCCCGAGCGGCCCGGCCGAGCGCTTCCAGCTGACCGCCGCGCAGGTCGAGGCTAACTGGGGCGAGCAGACCCGCGGCGTGCTGCTGGCATCGCCCTCCAACCCCACCGGCACCTCGATCCTGCCCGACGAGCTCGCCCGCATCCTGCAGGCCGTGCGCGCGCGCAACGGCTTTGCCATCCTCGACGAGATCTACCAGGGCCTGTCCTATGACGCGCCGCCGGTCTCGGCACTGAGCCTGGACGAGAACGTGGTCACGGTGAACAGCTTCTCCAAGTACTTCAACATGACGGGCTGGCGCCTGGGCTGGCTGGTGGTGCCGGAGGCGCTGGTGGAAGCCTTCGAGAAGGTCGCGCAGAACCTGTTCATCTGCGCGTCGGCCGTGGCGCAGTACGCTGCGCTGGCCTGCTTTACCCCCGAGGCCCTGGCGATCTACGACGAACGCAAGGCCGAGTTCCGCCGCCGCCGCGACCTGATCGTGCCAGCGCTGGAGGCCCTTGGCCTGCGCGTGCCGGTGCGCCCGGACGGCGCCTTCTATGTCTACGCGGACTGCCGCGGCGTCAATCACCCCGCCGCCGGCGATGCCGACCGGCTGACGCAGGCAATGCTGCACGATGCGGGCGTGGTCATGGTGCCGGGGCAGGATTTCGGCCCGCATACGGCGAAGGACTACATCCGGATCTCGTACGCGACCTCGCGCGAGAATATCGAGGAGGCGATGGCGCGCCTCGGCAAGCTGTTCCGCTGACCGGCCTCTGCCGCGGCTGAAGCAGGCAAAAGAAAAGCACCCCGCGGGGTGCTTTTCTGATTGGCGGTACCGTTCCGAGCTCAGGCGTTGTGCGGACCGTTGTTCGCTTCCAGCTTCTCGGTCGGGGCCAGCTGCTCGGCCGGGGCCTTGACCTCGACCGGCTTGTCGGCGTTGGCGGGCGCGTTGCGCACGCCCAGCAGCTGGCGCAGGCGGGCACGCTCGGCCAGCACCTTGGCGCCGTAGCCGCCATCGGTAGCCGTGGTGGCACCGACGTAATACTTCAGGCCGCCTTCGATCGAGCCGGCGCGGGCGATGCAGTCCTTGAGCACCAGCGCGCCGATCTTGATATTGGCGTACGGGTTCAGTGCCGCGGCAACGCCGCCTACGGCCTCGTACTTGTCCTGGTGGACCTTGGTCATGACCTGCATCAGGCCCTGCGCTCCCACGCCGCTTTCAGCGTACGGGTTGAAGCTGGACTCGATCGCGATCACGCCCAGGATCAGCAGCGGGTCGATGCCGACCTCGCGGCCGGTCAGGTAGGCCGCCTTCACCAGCTGCGCGGTGGCCTGCGCCGCCACGCGGTACTTGCGGGCGATATAGTCGGCCACGGCCGCCTGCTCGCGCGCGCTGCCCAGCGTGGCGGTGCTGCGGGCGTCTTGCGCCACGCGCGTGACCGGGATCCGCGCGGCGAGGTGCGCGACCGACGGCACCTTGGCGGATGCCGCCAGGCTCCATTCGTCCACGCCCGACACCGTCGGCAGGCCGGCCTTGCCAAAGGCAAGCTTGGCCGCGGCGACGTCCGCCGAATGCGGCGGCACGGCAGTGCTGGCCACGGCAGGCGCGGCCGGCATGGCGGCGCCAACCAGCACCGCGGGCGCTTCGTCACCCGCCAGCAGCGCGGCCAGCGTGGTGCGCCATTCCTGGCTCAGCGACAGCGACACGGCCGAAACGACCGCGACCACGCCCAGGCTGTTCAGGGCGTACTTCAGCGTTGTGCGGCCACCGCGCAACGCGCGGCCCGCGACCGGATGCGCAAGACGGACCTGCAATGCCCGACTCACTCCGGGTACCGGCTGTCGGAGACGGACCTGCAAGGCCCGCCCGATGCCGGGAAGATGAAGGGTTTTCCAACCGCTCATGCTTACCTCCATCCGTTGCCCGCTTCGCGCGCCCGACTGCGGCACGCGCCCGATCTCAACGTACTCAAGTAAGGATGCCGCGCCGTCCAGCAGTGACGACCAAGCATCTGTTGGCAGGCGCTCCCCGTGCGCCCAACTGGAAACAGGCTACGCTCTGGGGGAGCGCACCCTGCCACGACTAAACTCACTACGCTCCGGCAAGTCGCCGGAGGCGACCGGTCGGCCCGCTTTGCTTCGGGTCCATACATCGGTCCTTGCTGGAGGGACTTTCTGGCACATTTTCTTTATGTACACCCCTTGACACAGGGGGAAAATCCATGTTGCGACGCAACACTCCATGGAGCAAGACCGGATTGTAGGAACGGTGTTATATCCCGTCAAGAATAATAATTTCGATTTCTACTACTTACAGTTATTTGTAACAATGGTTGCCATGTCGCCATCGGATCACCCGATTGCCCGCAAACGCAGGCGTGGCCTTGGCTGGTCGCCCGGAAAAGTACGCTGTCAGCGACAAAAAACTTACAATTTGCGTGGCTTGATTTTGATGATTTTTTTGCCGCGGCGCCGGTGAATGTGTATCGTCACCGACTTCGACGCCGCCTTGCAGAGGCTTTCCCCCAGCCCCGCACCACAACAGAATTCACTATGCAATACAAAGACTTGCGCGACTTCATCGGCCAACTCGAAGGCATGGGCGAGCTGCGGCGCATCGCCCGGCCGGTCGCGCCCAACCTGGAAATGACCGAAGTCTGCGACCGGCTGCTGCGCGCCGGAGGCCCCGCGGTCCTTTTTGAGAAACCTTCCGGAGCCAGCACCGATGGAGGTATCTATAGCGTCCCCGTGCTGGCCAATCTGTTCGGCACGACACACAGAGTCGCACTTGGCATGGGCGCCGAATCGATGGAGGACCTGCGCGACATCGGCCGGGTCTTGTCGGCACTGAAGGAACCGGAACCGCCGCGCGGCCTGCGCGAGGCCGGCAAGCTGTTCACGCTGGCCAAATCTGTGTGGGACATGGCACCAAAGCGCGTCAGCAGCCCGGCCTGCCAGGAGGTGGTGTGGGAAGGCAACGACGTCGACCTGGCGCGCCTGCCGATCCAGACCTGCTGGCCGGGCGACGCCGCGCCGCTGATCACCTGGGGCCTGGTGGTGACCAAGGGCCCGCACAAGAAGCGCCAGAACCTGGGCATCTACCGCCAGCAGGTGATCGGCCGCAACCAGGTCATCATGCGCTGGCTCGCGCACCGCGGCGGCGCGCTGGATTTCCGCGAGCATGCGCTGGCCAATCCCGGCAAGCCCTTCCCGATCGCGGTGGCGCTGGGCGCCGACCCCGCCACCATCCTGGGCGCGGTGACGCCGGTGCCCGATACGCTGTCCGAGTACCAGTTCGCCGGCCTGCTGCGCGGCAGCCGCACCGCGCTGGCCGGCTGCCTCACGCCGACGCTGTCCGAGCTGAGCGTGCCGGCTTCTGCCGAGATCGTGCTCGAAGGCCATATCCAGCCCGACCCGAACCACCCGTCCGGCTACCAGCATGCGCTGGAAGGCCCGTTCGGCGACCACACCGGCTATTACAACGAGCAGGACTGGTTCCCGGTGTTCACCATCGACCGCATCACCATGCGGCGCGACCCGATCTACCACTCCACCTACACCGGCAAGCCGCCCGACGAGCCCGCCGTGCTGGGCGTGGCGCTGAACGAGGTGTTCGTGCCGCTGCTGCAGAAGCAGTTCCCGGAGATCACCGACTTCTACCTGCCGCCCGAGGGCTGCAGCTACCGCATGGCGCTGGTGCGCATGAAGAAGCAGTACGCCGGCCATGCCAAGCGCGTGATGTTCGGCGTGTGGAGCTTCCTGCGGCAGTTCATGTATACGAAGTTCATCGTGGTGGTCGATGACGATGTCGACGTGCGCGACTGGAAGGAAGTGATCTGGGCCATCACCACCCGGGTCGACCCCAGCCGCGACACGGTGCTGGTCGACAACACGCCGATCGATTACCTGGACTTCGCCTCGCCGGTGTCGGGCCTGGGCTCCAAGATGGGCATCGACGCGACCGACAAGTGGCCGGGCGAGACCACGCGGGAATGGGGCACGCCGATCTCAATGGATGCGGCCGTCAAGGCAAAGGTCGACACCATGTGGGAAACGCTGTTCGAGCGCCCCGCCAACCGCTGATGAACCGCTGACGGGCAACCGCGCCCGTCCCCCGTTATCATGTCAGGCTGATGCCGGGTGTCGCCCCAAGCGCCCCCGGAACGACCATCGCACCATCCCATGCCCGCGACAGACGGGCGCAAGGAGGAGACATGACGACCGCCGCCCCGCTCACCGAAGGCAACCTGATGTGGACGCCGTCCGAGGCGTTCCGCGACAGCAGCCAGATCGCCGCCTTCATGGGCTGGCTGCGCGCCGAGCGCAGCCAGGCCTTTGACGACTACGACAGCCTGTGGCAGTGGTCAGTCACCGAGCTGGAAGCCTTCTGGGATGCCGTGCGCGCGTATTTCGACGTGCATTTCGACACGCCCGCCACGCAGGTGCTGGACCGCCACACCATGCCGGGCGCGCGCTGGTTCGAAGGCGCGACGCTGAACTACGTGCAGCAGGTATTCCGCCATGCCGGCACCGGCACCGCCCGCCAGCGCGCCGCGATCCGTTATGCCGGCGAAGCGCAGCCGCTGGCCGAAGTGAGCTGGGCCACCCTCGAAGCCCAGGTCGCGTCGCTGGCGCATGCGCTGCGCCAGATGGGTGTGCAGCGCGGTGACCGTGTCGCCGGCTACCTGCCCAATATCCCCGCCACCATCGTCGCCTTCCTCGCCACCGCCAGCCTCGGCGCGGTGTGGTCGGGCTGCGCGCCCGACATGGGCCAGGTGGCAGTGATCGACCGCTTCCGCCAGATCGAGCCCAAGGTGCTGATAGCCGTCGATGGCTACCGCTATGGCGGCAAGGTCTACGACCGCGCCCCGGTGGTGGCAGACCTGGTCGCCACCCTGCCCTCGCTGACCGATCTCGTGCTCGTGCCACAGGTCGGCAGCAATGCGGCGCCGCCCGCCGGCGTGCGCACCCATGCCTGGCAGGAGGTGCTGGCGCACGACGTGCCGCTGGCGATCGAGCCGGTGCCGTTCGACCACCCGCTCTGGATCGTCTATTCGTCCGGCACCACCGGCATGCCCAAGCCGATCGTGCATGGTCATGGCGGCATCGTCATCGAGCAGCTCAAGCTGATGGCCTTCCATAACAACCTGGGCCCGGACGATGTCTTCCACTGGTACAGCAGCAGCGGCTGGATCATGTGGAACGCGCAGGTGGCCGGGCTGCTGCTGGGCACCACCATCGCGCTGTATGACGGCAACCCGGCTTTTCCGGATGCCGGCGTGCTGTGGCGCTTCGTCGACGATGCCGGCGTGACCCTGTTCGGCGCCGGCGCGGCCTTCTTCACCAACTGCATGAAGGCCGGCATCGAGCCGGCGCGCATCGCCGACGTGTCGCGCCTGCGCGGGCTCGGCTCGACCGGCTCGCCGCTGCCGGTCGAGGCCTACGACTGGATCTACCGCCATGTGCGCGAAGACATCTGGCTGGTGCCGATGTCGGGCGGCACCGACTTTGCCGGCTCGTTCGTCGCCGGCTGCCCGCTGCTGCCGGTCTATTCCGGCGAGATGCAGTGCCGCTGCCTGGGCGCCAGGGTGGAGGCCTTCGACGACCACGGCCAGCCGCTGCTCGACGCGGTGGGCGAACTGGTCTGCACCGAGCCGATGCCGTCGATGCCGCTCTACCTGTGGGGCGACACCGACGGCAAGCGCTATCGCGACAGCTATTTCGACACCTATCCCGGCGTCTGGCGGCATGGCGACTGGATCAAGATCACAAAGCGCGGCGGCGCTGTGATCTACGGGCGCTCGGACGCCACCATCAACCGCCACGGCATCCGCATGGGCACCAGCGAGCTGTACCGCGTGGTGGAAGACCTGCCGGAGGTGCTCGACAGCATGGTGGTCGACCTGGAATACCTGGGCCGCGAATCCTATATGCCGCTGTTCGTGGTGCTGCGCGAAGGCCTGGTGCTGGATGATGCGCTGCGCGACACCCTGCGCGCGCGCATCCGCGACGCGCTGTCCTCGCGCCACGTGCCCAACGAGATCGTGCAGGTGCCCGGCGTGCCGCGCACGCTGTCGGGCAAGAAGATGGAGGTGCCGATCAAGAAGCTGCTGCTCGGCCATGCGCCGCAGGGCATCGCCAACCGCGATGCGATGGCCAACCCGGACACGCTCGACTGGTACTTCGACTACGCCGCACGCTTCCTGAAAGCACGGCAGGCCGACTCCGCCACGGCGTAGCGCCGGCGGACGCGGCGGTTGCCAGCGAGGACATCAGAACTCCACATCCAGCTCGCTGATTTCGTCGGGTTCCTCGCGCGCCGCCGCGATCCACTCCTGCAGTTCCGGCATCGACAGGATCTGCTTGCAGTAGGCAACCGGCACGGGATCGAGCATCACGCCATAGGTGACAAAGCGCGTCACCACCGGCGCGTACATGGCGTCGGCCATGGTGCGCGTGCCGAACAGGTACGGCCCGCCATAGCGCGTCAGGCATTCGGTCCAGATCGCCGTGATGCGATCGATGTCCGCCTGCGCACGCGACCATACCTTCATCCCGGGGAAATGCCCCTTCAGGTTCATCGGCAGCGCCGAACGCATCGCGGCAAACCCGGAATGCATCTCGCCGCAGATGGCGCGGCAGTGGGCACGCGCGGCGCGGTCTTCCGGCAGCAGGCCAGCCTTGGGGTGGATTTCATTCAGGTATTCGGCGATTGCCAGCGTGTCCCACACCGTCACGCCGTGGTGGCGCAGGCACGGCACCAGGATCGACGGGGACAGCAGCAGGATTTCCGCACGCGCCGCGGCGTCGTCCGGCGGCACCAGCACTTCTTCGAATTCCAGGCCGGCAAAGCGCGCCAGCAGCCAGCCGCGCAGCGACCATGAGGAATAGGTCTTGCTGCTGATGGTGAGTGTGGTCTTGGACATCGCGCCTCCTTTACTGCTTGTTGCCGCCCGTGGCCGCGCACCTATGCAGTGCATCCGGCAGGCACCAGTCTGAAGCCGCTGCGCGCAACGCGCCGCGAAGCGGCGTCATGCCCATGCGCCAGGCGCATGCCTCGCTACTTGCGCGGCATGGTCCGCCCGCTCACAGCACAAAGCGCAAGGCGCGTGCCAGGCATAAACTGATGGCATGCATATTGCGGCTTGCAAGAGCCAGAATAGCGGGGACCGAGCCATGCTGTACCACGCCTACCAGATCTACGCGGACATGATACTGCCGGCCTGCACGCTGGCGGAGCTGGCTGCCGCGACGCTGGCGGCAAATCCCAGGTCCGGTGGTTTCGACGCGGTGCCCCGCCTGCGTGCCGCCTGCGAGCTCATCGCGCTGGTGCGGCTCACGCACCACCGGCCGGCCTTCGGCATCGACCACGCTACCGTCGGCGGCCAGCCGGTGCCGGTCACCGAGGAAGTCGTCGCGCGCACGCCGTTCTGCTCGCTGCTGCACTTCCGCCGCCACGGCATCGTCGGCCAGCCGCGCGTGCTGCTGGTGGCGCCGATGTCCGGCCACTTCGCCACGCTGCTGCGCGGCACGGTCCAGACCATGCTGGCCGACCACGACGTCTATCTCACCGACTGGCACAACCCCCGCGACATTCCGCTGCTGGCCGGGCGCTTCGGTTTCGACGAATTCGTGCAGCACCTGATCGGCTTCCTGCAGACGCTGGGCGGCGGCACGCATCTGGTGGCGATTTGCCAGCCTACCGTGGCGGCGCTGGCGGCAGCGGCACTCATGGCCGAGGACGGGGACCCCGCCCAGCCGCCCAGCCTGACGCTGATGGCCGGCCCCATCGACGCGCGCGTCAACCCGACCAAGGTCAACGCGCTGGCCATGAGCCAATCCCTCGAATGGTTCGAGCGCACCCTGATCGGCATGGTGCCGCTGCGCTTTGCCGGCGCGATGCGGCGCGTCTACCCGGGCCATGTGCAGCTGCTGGCCTTCATGAGCATGAACCCGGAGCGGCACGAACAGGCGCTGCGCGAGCTCTACGCCCTGCGCGAGCGCGGCGAGCACGACAAGGCCGATGCCATCCGCGACTTCTACATCGAGTACTTCGCCACCATGGACCTGACCGCGGAGTTCTACCTGGAAACCGTCAGCCTGGTATTCCAGCGCTTCCTGCTGGCCCAGGGCCTGCTTGACGTGAGCGGACGCCGTGTCCGCACGCACGCCATCCACCGCACCGCCCTGCTCACCGTGGAGGGCGAACGCGACGATATTTGCGCCATCGGCCAGACCGTGGCGGCGCAAGACTTGTGCGCCAGCCTGCGCCCCTACATGCGCATGCATCATGTGCAGACCGGGGTCGGGCACTATGGCGTGTTCAACGGCAGGCGGTGGGAGACGCAGGTGTATCCGCTGGTGCGCAACACCATCTACACCAGCAGCTAGGACGGCAGCGCGCTGGCCTGGCTTATCATGGCAGCTGCGCCGGGCGGCACGCGAACGGCGCGGCACCAACGATCAACATGCCATTGCTTCCGACACAAGACTTCCAGGGCCAGCCACTGGTCCGGGTCGGCGCTGCCGACACGTTCCTGCTGCTCGCCCCGCAACACGGCGGGCGGCTGGTCCGCTGGGTGCACCGCGGCCAGGACATCCTCTACTGGCCGGACGCTGCCGACTGGTCCCGCCCGGCCAAGGTCCGCGGCGGCAACCCGCTGCTGTTTCCGTTCATCGGCCGGCATTTTGCCGATGGCAATCCGGGTCAGTGGCGTGACGGACAAGGGACCGTGCACACGCTGGCGCAGCACGGCTTTGCGCGCGACCTGCCCTTCGACGTCAGCGCCATCGACACGCAAGGCGCGATCACGATGACGCTGCGCGACAGCGATGCAACGCGCGCCGGCTACCCCTTTGCCTTTGTCTTCGACGCCATCTACCGCTTGCTGCCCGACGGCCTCGAAGTCACGCTGCGCACCACCAATACCGGCGCGCAACGCCTGCCCTGCTATCCCGGCCACCATTTCTATTTCGCGCTGCCGCACGCGCAACGTGCCGCCGCGTCGCTGGCATTGCCGGGCACGGACCGCATGCGCCAGCTACCCGATGGCAGCCCCGGGCCCGCAGAGCCGGGCGAGACGACTTACCGGCTGGACGACGCACGCCTGCAGGACACGTTCCACGTCTTGCGCGACAGCCCGTCCGCCGCGCTGGCGATGCCGGACCGCCGCGTCACGTTCGAACTCGACCTCGCCGGCAGCGCGCCATGGCATGCCGTGACGACCTGGGCCGAAAACGAAACCTCTGACTTCTATTGCGTGGAACCGTGGGTAGGCCTGCCCGATGCGATCCACCACGGCCAGGGGCTGCGCTGGATCGAGCCGGGGCAAACGGAAAGCGCGATATGCCGGCTGCGGGTGGCTGGCTGAGTCAGTGCATCAGGCTCAGTGCTCGAAATCCAGCCCGCCGATCAGGATCGCCGGGTCAGCCTGCGACAGCGAGCGGAAGTCGATCCCGCGCGGCTCCTGCCAGGCGCGCAGCTTGGCCGGCAACGCCGCCAGGTAACCGGCAAAGCGCGTCTCGCCCCCTGCGGCAAACAGCCGTTGCACCTCCAGCCCGTCCCACGCCAGCGTGATATCCAGCGCATAAGGGTGGCGCCGCAGGTCCGGCGGGCCATCCCCGGTCACGCGCAGGCGCGGCGGCCGGCCGGGGGCTTCGGCGGGCAGGGACTGGAGTTGCACGCGCCGGTCATGCTGGCCAATCGCGGCGGCGATGCGCGGCAGGCATTCCGCTTCAAAGCGGGCGAAGAAATCGGTGGTCAAGGTGGCGGCGTCCTGACGTTGCGAGTTGAAGCGATGGCGGCACACAACCGTGCGCCATCGTGCCAGCAACTATACGCCGCCGGGTGTCATACCGGGCGATAGACCTGGAAGCCCAGCCCCGGCGACAGCACCGCGGTCTCCCCTTCCTGCAGCGCCACCGGCCGCAGGCTGCCATTGGCCATCGACTCCCCCGCAAACTCAGCAATATTGCGCAGGCGGGCCGCCGGGATCCCCAGCGCGCTGAGGCGCAATTCCAGCTGCTCCGCGGTGCCCACCGCCACCGCGCCCGCAATCGCCCGCTTGAGCGCGGCCGGATCGAGCGAGCGCACGAAGGCAGGCAAGGCGCCGGCATCCAGCGGCGTCTCGAACAAGGCTGGATCCTGCGCAAGCCCGCCCAGCCCGAGTGCGTCAAGCAGCGCCAGCAACTGCTTCGGCGTATTCGCGCCGATTGCCAGCCAGCCATCCTGCGTGCGGAAGAAATCGGCCGACGGGCTGCCCGAATAGCCCTGGTTGCCCTGCCGCGCCGGCACGCCGCCGGTGGTCATGGCATCGCATGTCATCGGATACATCAGTTGCAGGCCGGCGGTGGCCATCGATACGTCGAGCAGCATGCCCCGCCCCGTGCGTTCGCTCTCGCGCACGCCGGCCAGGATGGCAAAGGCGGCCAGCATGCCGGTGGCCGAGTCGATCACCGGAAAGCCGGTCTTCATCGGCGGATCGCCCTCGGTGCCGGCCATCCAGGCCATGCCGGTGGCGGCCTGCACCACGTGGTCGTAGGCAGGCCGGCCATGCCACTGCGCCGCACCGCGGCCAAAGCCCGAGATGCTGCAATAGACCACGCGCGGATTGCGCGCGCGCACGGCTTCATAGCCCAGCCCGAAGCGCTCGAGCACGCCCGGCCGCAGGTTGTCGACGAAGACGTCGCAGCGGCCGGCCAGTTCCAGCGCGTGTTCGCGCCCGGCCTCATCCGACAGGTCGAGCGCCAGCGACGACTTGCCCGCATTGAGCGCGACAAAAGCGGCATGCCCCTTGCCCGCGCGGCGCATCACGTCGCCACCGCCGGCGCTCTCGACCTTGGTGACCTGTGCGCCCAACTGGGACAGCAGGAAGGTGGCAAACGGCCCGGCGATCACGTGCGAGAAATCCAGCACGCTGATGCCGGCCAGCGGGGCAAAGTCCGGTTGTGGAGCGAGGGTCATGGGATGGCCTATTCGATGGTGATGCGGTTCTTGTCGATAACCTGGCGGATGCGGGTGGTCTCGTCGGCCACCAGCCGCGAGAAGGCTTCAGGCGTGGGCGTCGGCGCAAGCACCGCGCCCATCTCGGCATAGAGCCGGCGCAGGCCGGGATCAGCCAGCGCCTGCATCACCGCGGCATGCAGCCGCGCCACGATCGGCGCGGGCAGATGCGGCGGCGCCCAGATGCCGCTCCATGCATCGAGATCGAGATCCTTGCGGCCCAGCGCCTCATTCAGCGTAGGCACCTGCGGCAGCACCGCGGCGCGGCTGGCCGAGGTCACCGCCAGGGCCCGCGCCTTGCCGCTGGCGATCTGCGGAATCGCCGTCGCCGCCACCGGGAAACCGAACTGCGTGTCGCCCTTGATCAGCGCTGGCACGATCTCGACCGAGCCCTTGTACGGCACATGCACCACGTCGATGCCGGTGGCCGACGCAAACGCCGCACCCGACACATGCGCGGCCGAGCCGATCCCGCCCGAGGCGTAGTTCAGCGTGCCGGGCGCGCGGCGCGCCGCGGCGACCAGGTCGGCCACGTTCCGGTACGGCGAGCTGGCGCTGACCACCAGCACCGCCGGGCTGACGCCAACGCGGATGACGTGGGTGAACGCCATCGGGTCGAACTTTGCGCCGGGCTGCAGCAGCTTCTGCGTGACATGGGTCGAGGCACCCAGCATCAGCGTGTAGCCATCCGCCGGCTGCTGCGCGACAAACTCCGCGGCCAGGATGCCGCCTGCACCGACCTTGTTCTCGACCACCACCGGCTGGCCGAGCGCGCGCGCAAGCAACTCAGCCAGCTTGCGGGTCTGGATATCCGGACCGCCGCCGGCGGCGTAGGGCACCACCAGCCGGATCGGCCGGTTGGGATAGGGACTGGCCGCACCGGCCCTGCCCAGCGCGGCAGCGGCCGGCAGCGCCAGCAGGGACTTCAGCAGCAGGCGGCGCCCGACGTTGGCATGCATCGCATGTCTCCTCCATGGTTTGCCCCGATTGTCCGGCGCCGGGCCATTCGAAACAATTATCCAGTTTTGATGGAGCCATCACGCTTTGTTATGAGTCCCGCCTCCCCTACGCGCCCGAGCGCCGCCACCCCTTCTCCCAACCGGATCGACCGGCTGCGCATCCGGCACCTGCGCCTGCTCGACCTGGTGGCGCGCAGCGGCTCGCTGACCGCGGCCGGCGAAGCGCTGCATATCAGCCAGCCCGCGGTCACCAAGATGCTGCAGGAGCTGGAGCACGCCTTCGGCTGCAAGCTGATTGAACGCACCACGCGCGGCGGGCGGCTGAGTCCCGCGGGCGAACGCGCGCTGGAGCGGCTGCGCGTGGTGCTGGGCGTGATCGACGCCGCCGGCGAGGCGCTGCAGGCGCGCCCGGAGGTACCGCTGGTCCGGCTGGGCATGCTGCCGCTGGTGGGCGTGGACGTGCTGCCGCAGGCGGTCGCGCTGCTGCTGGCCCAGGAAGCGCTGCCGCGGCTGGCAGTGCGCGAACATACCGTCGGCGGCCTGACCGCAATGCTTTGCGAAGGCGAACTCGACTGCATCGTGGGCCGGCTGCAGAAAGACGATACCGACCAGCTCAAGGCCAAAGTCCACATCACCCCGCTGCGCGATGAATACCTGGCCGTGGTCTGCGCCCCCGGCCACGCGTTGGCGCGGCGCCGCGAGGTTGCGCTGGCGGACCTGCATGAAGGCCCCTGGATCCTGCCGCCGCGCGGCACCCACACGCGCGACGTGTTCGAGCAGCCCTTCCTCGACGCCGGCCAGCTGCCGCCCGTTCCGCATATCGAATCGGCCTCGTTCCACAGCAACCTGGCCATGACCGCCGCCGGCGGCTTCCTGACGGTGGCGCCGGCCACGGCGCTCGCCCACTACCAGGCCATGTCGATGGTGCGGGAAGTGCGGCTGCGCACACCGTTTGCCTCGGGCCGGCTGGTCTTCATCACCCCGGCGGAGATCGAGGCGCCGCCCGCCGTGATCCGGTTGCGCGAAGCCCTCGAAACGGTGACAAGGCAGGACACCGGCGCACCGCCGGCACGCGCGCGGCGCCGCTGACGGGTCACGGGCTGGCTGCCGCACTACACTGGAAATGGATGCACCGCCATTTCCGGCCCAAGGGAACCGGCCGCCTTTCCCCGGCCCCAGCCAGTGCTGATCACCCGATGAACCGCCTCAGGTACGCAGTAAGCCTGTCCTATGAGGTCATGGATCCCATGGCGGACTTCCTGCTCAATATCGAAGCCGCCCGCACGCCCCGGCAGTTCGTCGTCTCGGAGCAGCTGACGCTGCCGCCCGGCCTCGAGACCACCCGCTACACCGATCCCGTGCTGGCCAACCGGCTGCTCAGGCTGCGCGCGCCCCGGGGCCGCCTCGGCATCCGCTATGAGGCGATCATCGACATCGATCACTACCTGGAAGACGGCGACAGGCTGGCAGAAGTGCCCGTTGCCGAACTGCCCTTCGATGTCCTGCCCTACCTGGCACCAAGCCGCTACTGCGAATCCGACCGCCTGATGGAATTCGCCAGCCGCGAGTTCGGCGGCATGCTGCGGGGCTATGTGCGCGTCTACGCCATCCGCGAGTGGGTGCGCAATCACGTGCGCTTCCTGTCGCGCTCCACCAACGAACGCACCTCGGCTGCCGACACCGTCGTGGAGCGCACCGGCGTCTGCAGGGATTTCGCCCACCTGATGATCGCCCTGTGCCGCGCGCTGAGCATCCCGGCACGGATGTCCAGCAGCCTCGACTATGGCGCGGACGCAGGCATGGGCGCACCGGATTTCCACGCGGTCGTGGAGGTCTACCTGTCGCACCGCTGGTACCTGCTGGACCCTTCGGGCATCTCGATCCCCACCGGGCTGCTTCGCATCGGCACCGGCCGGGATGCCGCGGACATACCATTTGCGGCCATCTTCGGCCAGGTAAGGTCGGAGCGGCCCGCGGTGGAAATCGAGCCGTTGACGGATGCGGCGGCTGGTATCGGGATGCCGGAGTTTACGCCGCAGGCGATTTCGACGTGGTAGCGGATAAGGACGTTAGTGCTGGCACAGGCACTTATTTTGCCCGCACCGCAGCTGGCGGCTTGCGTCCGCGCCAGAAATCCGCATAGAATCTCGGGTTCGCGGGCGTCGTATAATGGCTATTACCTTAGCTTCCCAAGCTAAAGACGTGGGTTCGATTCCCATCGCCCGCTCCACTTCCAGTCGAGACAAGCCGCCTTTGCCACCATTACGGTGATCTGCCCGGCGGCTTTTTTGTTGCCATGCTTCCCCAAGACCCCAGCACCGAACCGACGCCGGCTGACGACGCCGCGCTGGTAGACAGCGCCGGACAAGCGTCCGCTCCCTCTCCTGCCGATCCTGAAGGCGTTGCGCATCCGCGCCGGATCCGTTCGTTCGTGCGCCGCGCGGGGCGGACCTCGACCGGGCAGCAGCGTGCCATCGACGAAGTCGGGCCGCGCATGCTGGTGCCGTACGCACCGCAGCCACTGGACTGGGAGGCAACATTTGGCCGCAAGGCGCCGTCGATCCTTGAGATCGGCTTCGGCATGGGCGAGACCACCGCGCATATCGCCGGCCTGCGGCCGCAAGACAACTTCCTGGGCTGCGAGGTGCATGAGCCCGGCGTGGGCGCGCTGCTCAAGCTGATCGACGAGCGCGGCCTGGCCAATGTGCGGATCCTCCAGCACGATGCGGTGGAAGTGATCGCGCATATGCTGACCGATGACTGCCTGGACGGCGTGCATATCTACTTCCCCGACCCCTGGCACAAGAAGCGCCACAACAAGCGCCGGCTGGTGCAGCCGCCGCTGGTGAAGGTGCTGGCCGCGCGGCTGAAGCCGGGCGGCTATATCCATTGCGCGACCGACTGGGAAGAGTATGCGCACCAGATGGTGGAAGTGCTGTCGGGCGAGCCGTTGCTGGAGAACACCTCGACCGCTGCGGACGGATTTGCCGAGCGGCCCGATTACCGGCCCGTGACCAAGTTCGAGCGGCGCGGCGTGCGCCTCGGGCATGGCGTGTGGGACGTGGTCTTTCGCAAGCGCGCCTGAGCGCTGGCGACGGAGAAACAAAAAAGCGTGGCAACTGCCACGCTTTTTTGTTGCCTGCTGCAATCCCGCTCAGGCGTGCCAGGACACCAGGCCGGAGTACGCGGTCAACAGCACCACGATGCCGAAGGCGATGCGGTACCAGGCAAACGGCTTGAAATCATGCGTGGCGACGAAACGCAGCAGCCAGCGCACGCACAGGAAGGCGGACAGGAAGGCAAAGACGAAGCCCACCGCGAAGATGCCGAGGTCGTCCCCGTTCAGCAGCGCGCGCGCCTTGTACAGCTCGTACACGGTGGCGCCGAAGATCACCGGGATCGCCAGGAAGAACGAGAACTCGGTGGCCACCTGCCGCGACAGCCCGAACAGCATGCCGCCGATGATGGTGGCACCGGAGCGCGAGGTGCCCGGCACCAGCGCGAAGCATTGCGCCAGGCCGACCTTGAGGGCATCGCGCCAGTTCAGGTCATCGACCGATTCAATCCGCGGCGCGCCGGCCTTGGCGGCCTCCAGCAGCGCATTGCCCTGCGGATGCGAGACCGTGCCGCGGCGCGCGTCGCGCCATTCGGCCAGCAGGATGACCACGCCGCCAACGATAAAGGCCAGCGCCACCGAGATCGGGTTGAACAGGTGGGCCTTGATCCATTTGCCGAAAATAAAGGCCAGCACGATGGCCGGCACCGAGGCGATCACCACGTTGGCGGCAAAGCGTTGCGCCAGCGGCTCGGCGTGCAGGCCGCGCACCACGTTGCCGATGCGCGCGCGGAATTCCCAGCAGACTGCCAGGATCGCGCCGAACTGGATCACGATTTCGAAGATCTTGCCCTTCTCGTCGTTGAAGTCGAGCAGCTGGCCGGCCAGGATCAGGTGGCCGGTGCTGGAGATGGGGAGAAACTCGGTCAGTCCTTCGACGATGCCGAGTATCACGGCTTTCAGGGCAAGTGCGATTTCCATGCGGAACGGAGAAACGTGGTCATGGGCGTTGCCCGGCATGCGCGCCGGACCGCCTGGATTGTTATATGAGCGCCCCGGTCAGGGGCGGTTGATCTTGACGTTGATGCCGTCAGGCAAAACGGTGATTGTACCGGGTGCCACATTCATGCCGGCAACGCGCAACTGGTCTTCGCGGAAGGTATAGAGCGGATAGTCCTGCAGCAGCTGCTCGGCCAGGATGCCACCCAGCGCGTTGAGCTGGCGCGAGAACTGCGCGGGCATGCCCTGCACGTCGAAGCGCTGCACCTCGGGGTCCTGCAGCACCACCGAGCGCGTGGGCTCGTCATAGCGCAGGCCGCTGTCCAGCGCAAAACGCCCTGACAGGGCCCGGCTGAAGAACAGCTTGTTGTCGACCACGGCGTCAAACTGCACGTTGACGCGGTTGCGCGCCGGGTCCAGCGTCAGCTGCGGGTTGGCCAGCTGGATGTCGAACAACTCCATATAGCGCTTGTTGAACGGAAACTTGCGCTCCAGCGCCGCCTGCAGCTGGCTTTGCGAGAAGGTGTATTCGTTGCGGAAGGCGCCGCAGGCGGCCAGGCCCACGGCCAGCGTGGCCGCGGCAGCCGCGGCGAGCCAGCGCCGTCGGGAAGTCCGGATCATATTGCCTCCGATTGCGGGATAGTCAGGTCGCGTACCAGGCGTCATGCGAGCGGACCGGGCCGCCCGGGCCCGGCCTGCGGCGCGGTCAGGATTTCCAGCCGGGTCAGCCAGTGCAGCGCGGCTTCGCGCGAATCGCCGCACATCTCGGCCGACGGCTTCAGGCCGCCGCAGAACGCGGGCCGGTCCGGCCTGCCGAACACCGCGCAGCGCATATCCGGCAGCAGCTGCGCGCACGGCTCGCCCGCCGGCTTGCCGGCAGGCATGCCGGGCAGCGGCGAGGCAATCGACGGGGCGATGCAGCAGGCGCCGCAGCCCGCGCGGCAGGAAAGGTCTGACCGGCAACTCATGACGATGGTTCAGGATGGGCAATGGACAGCCGCAAGGCGGCCGGCACAAAACGGACATTGTGCCCGAAGGGCCGCTGTCGTCCTGTAAGAAAAGGAAAACGCCGTAAGCCGCGGCCGAGCGTCGCCGGAAAAAGCGCACAACAAGCCACACTTAGCAAATCAGCCTCAGTGCCGCCTCGGTGTGTACCCGAGGGTCGCCGGCCTGCGCTTGACCCCCTCATGGCGCTCATCTACATTACTGACCCACAAGTTATTAACTTCCTGACCCGCCTCCACGTGCCCCGCAGGACCCGCAAGACATCCGTGAAAACGCCCGCCGATCCGCACAAGGACGCCGACACCCCGCGCTGGAGCCGGCGCAAGGCCGCCCGCCCGCAAGAGCTGGTGGCCGCGGCGCTCGACCTCTTCGTTGAGCGCGGGTATGCGGCCACCCGGCTGGAAGACGTGGCCGCGGCGGCCGGCGTGTCCAAGGGCACGGTCTATCTTTACTTCGCCAACAAGGAAGAGCTGTTCAAGTCGGTGGTGCGCGAGAACCTGGTGCCGGCACTGGCGCGCGGCTCGGACCTGGTCGACGCCTACGACGGCAACACGCCCGAGCTGTTGCGCGAGCTGCTGCGCGGCTGGTGGGGCCTGATCGGCGCCACGCCGGTGGCGGGGCTGACCAAGCTGATCATGGCCGAGTCGGCCAACTTCCCGGACATCGCCCGTTTCTATAACCAGGAAGTGATGATGCCGGGCGACGAGTTGTTCGCCAAGGTGCTGGCCCGTGGCGTGGCGCGCGGCGAATTCCGCGCGATGCCGGCCAACCCCACCACGACGCTGGTCTGTGCGCCGCTGGTGTTCCTGATGCTGTGGCAGCGCGCGCTGCGCGCCACCGCCGAGAAGGACATCGACCCCGAGGCCTTCCTGGACGGCCTGCTGGACACGCTGCTGTTCGGGCTCACCAGCGGCGATGCCCGCAATCGCCCGCTGCCGCCGCAGACCGGCCCCTATATCTGGGAACGCATCCGCGACGACATGCTGGCGCAACGCGCCGCCGCCATGGACGCCGACGCCGAGCCCGATCCCCCTGCGCCGCGACCCGGCCCCTGAACATGAAGCGCAAGACCCTGCTGATCACCGCCGCCTGCATCGCCATCGCGCTGACCGCCACGGTCGCCGTGCGCAAGGCCGTCAGTGCGCGCCAGCCGCAGGCGCCGGCCCAGGCCGCCGTCAACGTGGTGGAATTCCTGCAGACCGACCTGGTCAGCGTGGCGCGCCAGGACCTGCGGGTGTCGCTGCCGCTGTCGGGCAGCCTGCGTGCGCTGAACCAGGCCTCGGTCAAGGCCAAGGTCTCCGGCGAGGTCAAGGCGGTGCTGGTACGTGAGGGCGAGCCGGTGCGCGCCGGCCAGGTGATCGTGCGCATCGATGCCACCGAGTACGAGGCCAGGGTGGCGCAGGCGCGCGGCCAGATGCTGGCCACGCGCGGGCAGTTCGAGAACTCGCGCCAGACCTGGGAGCGCAACCGCGAGCTGGTCGGCAAGGGCTTTATCTCCAGGACCGCGTTCGACAAGTACCAGGCCGACCTGGACGTCGCCCGCGCCAACCTAGACGCGGCCCAGGGCGGCCTGGCCGTGGCGCAGAAGGCGCTGGCCGACACCGTGGTCAAGGCACCGCTCGATGGCATGGTGGCCGCGCGCGCGGTGCAGCCGGGCGAGAAGGTCTCGCCGGATACGCGCCTGGTCGACGTGGTCGACCTGCGCGTGCTGGAACTGGAAGCGCCGATCCCGATGGCGGACGTGGCGCGCGCCGCGGTCGGCCAGCCGGTGGCACTGGACGTGGAAGGCGCCGGCCGCTTCACCGGCAAGCTGGTGCGCATCAACCCGGCAGTCAGCCAGGGCACGCGCAGCATCATGGTCTATATCCGCGTCGAGAATGCAGATCAGACGCTGCGCGCCGGCATGTTCGCGCGCGGCGCGCTGGTGCTGGGCGAGCGTGCCGGCGTGGTGGCGGTGCCGGCTTCGGCGGTGCACACCGAAGGCGAGCGCGCCTTCGTCTATGCCATCGACAAGGACACGCTGGCCGAGCGCCCGGTGCAGCTTGGCATCCGCGACGAGGCCAGCGGCATGGTGGAAATCGTCTCGGGGCTGGACGCCGGCACCGAGATCGTCCGCAACAACCTCGGCACGCTGCGCAGCGGCAGCCAGGTCAAGCGCGTCAAGGCGTAAGGGCCCGCGCCATGTGGTTCACCCGCCTGTCGATCCGCAACCCGGTGCTGGCCACCATGATGATGATGGCCTTCATCGTGGTGGGGCTGTTCTCTTACCAGCGGCTGCCGGTCGACCAGTTCCCCGACATCACCTTCCCGGTGGTGGTGGTGCAGACGGAATATCCCGGCGCCGCGCCGGAGTCGGTGGAGTCCGACGTCACGCGCAAGGTCGAGGAGATCGTCA
Source organism: Cupriavidus sp. FW306-01-F10A (assembly GCF_058782785.1). Taxonomy (NCBI): domain Bacteria; kingdom Pseudomonadati; phylum Pseudomonadota; class Betaproteobacteria; order Burkholderiales; family Burkholderiaceae; genus Cupriavidus; species Cupriavidus sp. FW306-01-F10A. The sequence continues at coordinate 94,449 of NZ_JBYSYA010000014.1, read as the reverse complement.
ACACCATCTCCGGCATCGACGAGATCTTCTCGCACTCCTACCAGGGCACTTCGGTCGTCGTCATCAAGTTCGACCTGAGCGTCGACGTCGGCCAGGCCGCGCAGGACGTGCGCGACAAGATCGCGCTGATCCGCCCGCAGTTCCGCGACGAGGTGAAAGAGCCGCGCGTGCTGCGCTATGACCCGTCCGACGCGCCGATCTTCTATCTCTCGGTCTCCAACGCACCGGGCGCCACCCGCAGCCAGCGCGAGCTGACCACCATCGCCGACCAGATCGTGCGCAAGCGGCTGGAGACGGTGCGCGGTGTGGGCGCCATCAATATCGTGGGCGGCACCAAGCGCGAGGTCGAGATCCGCATCCGGCCGGCGCAGCTCGAGGCGCTGGGGATCGGCGTGGACCAGGTGATGAGCGCCATCCGCAACGAGAACCAGGAACTGCCCGCGGGCGAGCTGCGTTCCTCGGCCACGGAAACGGTGGTGCAGATCAAGGGCCGCGTGCCCACCCCGGACGCGTTCCGCCAGATCATCGTGGCGCGCCGCGCCGGCCAGCCGGTCACGCTGGGCGAGATTGCCGATGTGCGCGACGGCCAGGAAGAGCAGGAAAGCCTGGCGCTGCTGGACGGCAAGCGCGCACTGTTCCTGTCGGTGGTGAAGGCACAGGGCCAGAACACCGTCGATACCGTCGACGGCCTGGTGCGCATGACCGAAGAAACACGCAAGCTGGTGCCGGCCGGGGTGCAGCTGAACGTGGTCAACGACACCGCGCGCGGCATCCGCAGCAGCGTCAAGGAGGTGCGATCGACGCTGCTCGAAGGCGCCTTCCTGACGGTGGCAATCGTATTCCTGTTCCTGGGCTCCTGGCGCAGCACGGTGATCACCGGCCTGACGCTGCCGATCGCGCTGATCGGCACCTTCGGCGTGATGTATATGTGCGGCTTCACGCTCAACGTGATCACGCTGATGGCGCTGTCGCTGTGCGTGGGCCTGCTGATCGACGATGCCATCGTGGTGCGCGAGAACATCGTGCGCCACAACCTGATGGGCAAGGACCACCGCAGTGCGGCGCTTGACGGCACCAACGAGATCGGGCTGGCGGTGCTGGCCACCACCTTCTCGATCGTGGCGGTGTTCCTGCCGGTGGGCTTCATGGGCGGCATCATCGGGCGCTTCTTCCACCAGTTCGGCATCACCGTGGTCGCGGCGGTGCTGATCTCGATGTTCGTCTCGTTCACGCTGGACCCGATGCTGTCGTCGGTCTGGCACGACCCGGACCTGCACGGCACCGGCAACAAGAAGAGCTGGTACGGGCGCACGGTGGGGCGGTTGCTGGACTGGTTCTCGGCAAAGATGGACAAGCTTGGCAACGGCTACGCCGGCATGCTGGGCTGGGCGCTGAAGCACCGGCTGGCCACCGCCATCATCGCCGCGGTGACCTTCTTCGGCAGCTTTGCGCTGGTGCCGCTGATCGGCACCGAATTCGTGCCCAATGCCGACCTGGGCGAGACCCAGGTCGGCTTCACCACGCCGGTCGGCACCTCGATCGAAGTCACCGAAGCCAAGGTGAGGCAGGTGGAAGCCGCGCTCAAATCGTTCCCCGAAGTGGCCTACACCTACGCCACCATCAACTCGGGCAATGCCTCGGGCCGCAACAATGCGCTGGTGTCGGTGCGCCTGACCGAGCGGCGCTCGCGCCAGCTGTCCACCGCGCAGCTCAACCCGCTGATCCGGCAGCGCCTGGCGGGCATTGCCGGCATCACGCTGACCATGGTGGGCATGCCCGACGGCGCCGGCGGCCAGAAGGCGATCCAGGTATCGATCCAGGGCGATGACCTGGACGAACTGCGGCGCCTGTCCAGGGAAGCCGGCACGCGCATGAAGGCGATCCGCGGCCTGGCCGACCTGGATTCGAGCATGAAGGACGACCGCCCCACCATCGAGGTGCGCATCCGGCGCGAGCTGGCCTCGGACCTGGGCGTGGGCGTGGCGCAGATCGGCAATGCCCTGCGCCCGCTGCTGGCCGGCGACGCCATCAGCTCATGGCGCGCGCCCGATGACGAGAACTACGACGTGCGCGTGCGCCTGCCCAGGGACGCGCGCACCGGCATGGCCGACCTGAGCGCGCTGATGATCGCCAGCAGCCAGACCAACGCCGACGGCTCGCCCAAAATGGTGCCACTGCGCCAGATCGCCGAGCTGGTGCCGACCACCGGCGCCAACCAGATCAGCCGGCGCGATTTGAACCGCGAGGTCGAGCTGACCGCCAACGTGGCCGGGCGCTCGGCCGGTGAAGTCGCACGCGATGTCAAGGCCGCGCTGGACGGCATGAGCTGGCCTGCCGGCTACAAGTACCGCTTCGGCGGCTCGACCAAGTCGATGAACGAGTCCTTCGGCTACGCCGTGTCCGCGCTGGCGCTGGCGGTGATCTTCATCTACATGATCCTGGCCTCGCAGTTCGCCAGCTTCTTCCAGCCGATCGCCATCATGACCTCGCTGCCGCTGACGCTGGTCGGCGTGTTCGCGGCGCTGCTGCTGTTCCGCTCGACGCTGAACATGTTCTCGATCATCGGCTTCATCATGCTGATGGGGCTGGTGACCAAGAACGCGATCCTGCTGGTGGACTTCGCCAACCAGGCACGCCAGGGCCATGTGGACGGCGCCGACGGCCGCCAGCCGCTGTCACGCGAGGCGGCGCTGGTGGAGGCCGCGCGCGTGCGGCTGCGCCCCATCCTGATGACCACGCTGGCGATGATCTTCGGCATGGTGCCGCTGGCCTTCAGCCTGGGCGAAGGCGCCGAGCAGCGCGCGCCGATGGGCCAGACCGTGATCGGCGGAATCATTACCTCGTCGATCCTGACGCTGGTGGTGGTGCCGGTGATCTATACGTATCTTGATGATTTCGGCGCCTGGCTGCGCCGGCTGTGGCAAGGCAAGCCCGCCAGCGAGCCCGCAGCGCACGCGCAGCCCGCGCGCGGCCGGCAAGCGGCACCGGATCGGCCGGCACCGGCGGAGGCCAGCGCGGAATGAGCCTGGCGGCGTCTGCAAGGTTAAAATAAAGGGTTTGATAAGACTGTCCGGCCGTGGCACCGCGCGGCCGGCGCACAGACCGACAGCGGTTGGCATTGGTAAGGAATGGCAAGATGGATCTCGAAAAAGCCCGATTCAACATGATCGAACAGCAAATCCGCCCGTGGGACGTGCTGGACCAGGAAATCCTGGACCTGCTGGCGGTGGTCAAGCGGGAGCAGTTCGTCCCGGCCGCGTACGCCTCGCTGGCGTTCGTCGACATGGAGATTCCGCTGCCCGCCGGGCAGAACATGCTGGCGCCGCGCGTGGAAGCCCGCATCCTGCAGGACCTGGCCGTGCGCAAGCATGAGAACGTGCTGGAAATCGGCGCCGGCTCCGGCTACATGGCCGCCCTGCTGGCCAACCGCGCGCGCCACGTGCTGACCGTGGACATCGTGCCCGAGCTGGTCGAGCTGGCCCGCACCAACCTGGCCAACGCCGGCGTCACCAACGTCGACGTGGCCGAAGGCAACGCCGCCGACGGCTGGAGCGCCGCCGCGCCCTACGACGTGATCTGCATCTCGGGCTCGCTGCCGGCGATTCCGCAGTCGATCCTGTCGCAGGTCAAGGTGGGCGGCCGCATCGCCGCCTTCATCGGCGAGCTGCCGGTGATGGAAGCGCGCCTGGTCACGCGCGTGTCCGAGACCGAATACCAGGTCGTCAACCTGTTCGAAACCGCGGTCAAGCCCCTGCAGGGCGCGGCCCGGCCGTCGCAATTCCAGTTCTGAGGACGGATCCACCATGCAGGTCATCAAAGCGACCGAACTGGCCCAGTGGCTGGCCGATGCCAGCCGCGCCAAACCGGTCCTGCTCGACGTGCGTGAAGGCTGGGAGGTGCAGACCTGCGCCATGCCCGGCATCACCCACATCCCGATGCGGGACATCCCCGCGCGCGCGGCCGAACTCGACGAAGACGCCGACATCGTCTGCATCTGCCACCACGGCGCACGCAGCATGCAGGTGGCGGCCTACCTGGAGCGCCAGGGCTATGGCAAGGTCTACAACCTGACCGGCGGCGTCGACGCCTGGGCCAGCGATGTCGACCCGGCCATGCCGAAGTACTGAAGCGGCAGTCCAGCACAGCAACACCAAGAAAAATCGACTGTAGCCGCGGCCCGCGCCCGGCAACCTGGAGCTTTCATGACGTTTGCGCCCAACGCCCTGGCCGGAGTGATCCGGACACGCCTGGCGATCGCGGTTTCCCTGCTTGCCCCGCTGCTGGCCATGATGCCGGCGGCACCGGCAAGCGCGGCCGACCTGCTGCAGGTCTATCGCGATGCGCAAGCCAATGACGCGCAGTTTGCCAGCGCGCGCTCGCAGCTGCTGGCCACGCGCGAGCGGCTGCCCCAGGGCCGTGCCGGGCTGCTGCCGCAGGTGGTCGGCACCGCGGGCGCCAACCGCACCAAGCTCGACCAGACCGCTTCGCTGCCAGTCGGCGCCGGGGCCAGTGCCTCCGGCACGCGCTTCTTCAACAACAACAACTGGCAGCTGCAACTGAGCCAGCCGCTGTTCCGCTGGGACCGCTGGGAAACCTACAAGCAGGGCGAACTGGCGTCGCTGGCTGGTGAAGTCAGCTTCCACCAGGCCGAGCTCGACCTGATCACGCGCAGCGCGCAGGCCTACTTCGACGTGCTGGCGGCACAGGACAACCTCTACCTGGCACGCGCGCAGAAGAAGGCCATCTCCGAGCAGCTGGAGCAGGCCAAGCGCAATTTCGAAGTCGGCACCGCCACCATCACCGACACCAACGACGCCCAGGCCCGCTATGACCTGGCCACCTCGACCGAAATCGCCGCGCAGAGCGACCTTGAGATCAAGCGCGCCACGCTGCAGCAGATCACCGGCAAGCCGGTCGACGAAGTGCTGGGCCTGCGCCCCGAAGCACCCATCCCCGGCCCGCAGCCGCCCGACGTCAACGCCTGGGCCGCGCAGGCAGAGACCAGCAACCTGCAGGTGAACCTGGCCAGCTACAACCTGGAAACCGCCCAGCGCGAAACCAACAAGGCCAAGGCCGGCCACCTGCCCTCGGTCGACCTGGTGGCCTCGTACGGCTTCACCAACCAGACCGGCAGCGCCACGCAGGCCATCTCCACCCATTACAACGCCTCGCAGATCGGCGTGCAGCTGACCATGCCGATCTTCGCCGGCGGCCAGATCCAGTCGCGCGTGCGCGAGACCCTGGCCCTGGCCGACAAGGCCGCCAGCGACCTGGAATTCGCGCGCCGCACCGCCGCGCAGACGGCCCGGCAGACTTACTCCGGTGTGTCCAACGGCTTGGCCCAGGTCAAGGCCCTGGAAGCCGCCGAACGCTCGGCCACCAGCGCAGTGGAATCCAACCAGCTCGGCTATGAAGTGGGCGTGCGTATCAATATCGACGTGCTCAACGCCGAAGCGCAACTGTTCTCCACCCGGCGCGACCTGGCCAAGGCCCGCTACGACACCATCATGAACGGCCTGAGGCTGAAGGCCTCCACCGGCGTGCTGCAGGAAGCCGATGTGGTGCAGATCAACACCCTGCTGACCTCGTCGCCGGGCGCGCTGTACAAACTGCCCGCGCCAGCACAGGCCGGCGCCAGGGCCCCGGCAAACCCGCGCGCCTCGGTCGAGCGCCGCGGCACGCGGCGCGAAGCCGCGCCCGCCGGCGCACCGCGCTCCTGATCCTCCGCAGCGCGCCGCAAAGCAAAACGGGCCGCAATTGCGGCCCGTTTGCGTGAATGGCATCGCACCCTACTTCGCCCGCGTACGCGACTCCACCTTCAGCAGCTGCCAGCGGATCGACGACGCATCCGCCGGCGGATTCGGCACCTGGTACTCGCGCACGCGCAGCGTGTAGGCCACGCCCGGCTCAAAATCCAGCCCCTCGATCGGGCCATACCAGAGCTGCCACGGCGCCTCCGGCGATTCGCGCCAGCGGTAGCACGTCATCTTGCCCACCCCCGAGCACTCCACGCGCTGCGAATCGATATAGACCACCTTCTCCACGCCGCCGGCTTCCACGCTCGCACCGCGCTTGCCCAGGCCTTCGCGCTCTACAAACTGCAGCAAGTCGCCGCCGGCAGTCTTCCAGATGATCTGCCGGCCCGTGCTGCCCGCCGACGGCTGCGTGCCGACCGTGGCAAACGGCGTCTGCATCGCCTTGAGCAAAGCCGACTCCAGTTCCATGCGCGGCGGCGGGCAAGCCATGCGCGTGCCGGCGATGCGGTCAAAGCGGATGCCGGTGTCGGTCTTGCCATAGCTGCCGGTAAAGCGGTTGCAGCCACTGGTGCCGCTGACCGTGCCCTGCGCGGCATCGATGCCCTCATTGAACTCAAAAATGATGGGCTGGCCGTTGTCGCCGTGCGGGATATCGCGCAGCGCGCCGTCGGGCTGCTGCCAGCGCACCAGTTCCCAGCGGCTGGGGCCGGAGGGTTGGGTCTGGTTGAGGTTGGTACCGGCGGAGGGGAGGTCAGGCGCCGCCGCGGTCGTGCAGGCACCTAGCGCGGTTGCCACCAGCAAGGCGGCCGCGCTGCGGGCAGCCAGGGAGAAGGGGAACAGGCTGGTACGGCTGTGCATGAAGGACTCCTGTAACAGGGCCGCTCAAGACGGCCGCATGGTGCAATCGACAGATCTGACAAAGGGCATGCCGAAAAGTGCACCCCACTGATACATCAGTTTAGCAAGGCGATTGCGCCAAAGCGCCGGTCCAGCATCGATTAAATCACATACATTCTGTAACGTCCCAACGGGTTCGGCAGGCTAGGATGCGGAACATCAAGATATCCCACCCTGACCATCCGATATAATTGCCTCGCCCGGCGCAGCAATGTGACCGACAGGCTCCGCTGCTCAACAGGCGGCGACAAAATAATAAGAAGGATGGATCGGCCCGCATCCCGAGTGCACAACCCTTCCTCCGGAAACCTCTCTCCATGCTCTTGATGACGAGATTGCAGAGATCCCAATCGTATGGGGTCGACAAAGCTCTGTACCTGGCCGCCTGTGCCGTTCTGGCAGCGTTCCCTGCGCTGATGTTTGTCAAGCCGACGGTTAGCAACCTCTGCTACGGACTCCTGCTCGGCTGGAGCGCCATCACTCTCGTTGCCGGCGGGCGCGAGGGCCGGGCGGAATGTGGGGGGCTGTTGCGCAGGTACTGGTTCTTCATGCTGGCCATGGCGGCGTTGCCGCTGGCAGTGCTGTTGCAGCAACTGCTGTCTGGGGCGGAGGAGCCGCATGTTTCTTACCTTTACCTGCGCTTTGCTTTGTTCATTCCGTTGGTTTTTGGGATGGTACGGCTTGGCAGGGGTGGGATGCGGAATGTGCAGTGGGGTTTCGTGGTCTGTGCGCTCCTTTCCGCGGCCTGGATCCACGAGGCGACAGCTGCCGGTCGCCCAGCTCACGTAGGGTCCTCCAATATCATTCCCCTTAGCAATCTTTCCATGCTGATGGGAATACTCGCCCTGATTTCAATTGGATGGGATCGTCCCAGGGACTACCTGCAATCGGGCCTGAAGCTGCTGGCAGGCTTTGCCGGCCTGTACGCTTCATACATGAGCGGCACGCGCGGCGGCTGGATCGCCATCCCCGTGCTGGCACTCATTGCGCTAGCTGCATCACACAGGCTGACGCGGATGCACAAAGCGGCGGCCATGCTTGGGCTGGCTGGCCTCATGAGCCTCGCGTGGCTCGGCAGCGCCCGCGTGCAGCAGCGCACGGCAGACGTTGTTTCCGAAGTGTCTCAATTCGCTCAACATGTAACCCTGGACACCCCAACCGGGATACGGCTACAGCTCTGGCGGGCCTCACTGGAAATGATACAGGCTCACCCCTGGACCGGCGTAGGGCCAGAGAAGTTCGAGTGGACCCTGCAAACGCTTGCGGCGCGGCATGTAATCACCCCAATGGCTGCCACCATGCCGCATTCACACAATGAACTCCTGCATGCTACGGCCACGCTCGGCATCCCGGGCCTACTGGCAATCCTTGCCCTGTATCTGGTACCGGCCGCCTTCTTCCTGCGCCATCTTGGCAATGCAGACCGGGGCACGCAGGTCGCCAGCGCCATGGGCCTGGCCCTGTGCTGCGGCTTCATGGTGTTCGGCCTGACCGAGGTCATGTTCGCCACGACCCTGGTCAATGCCTTCTACAGCCTGACCATGGCCGTGTGCTTTGCCTATGTGGTTGCGCGCAAGGACGCCTTGCCCGCGCGGGCGGCCAGTTGAGCCAGGACTCACGACGCAATATCTGCTTCCTAACCGGTACCTTGAATGCGATGGCCGGCGCGGAGCGGATGACCGCAACGATCGCCAATGTGCTGGCCGATCTTGGCCATCGTGTCACGATCCTGAGCCTCTGGGACGCTGCCAGCCAGTTTCCGTTGCATCCACGCGTGCGCCATGAAGCGCTGTTCGCGCAACGGCCCTCCTTCAAACGCGCCTATTTCGCCACGGTCGCCGGCATCCGCAGGCACTGCATCGCGCATCGCATCGATGTGCTGGTACAGGTCGACACCATGCTCGAACTCTTCGTGCTGCCTGCCACCCTCGGCCTGGGCCTGCACCATATCGCGTGGGAGCATTGCCATTTCGACGAGGATCTCGGCAAGCCGGCACGCAAGGTGGCACGTCGACTGGCCGCGCGGTTCTGCCGGCAGGTGGTCGTGCTGACAGAACGGGACCGCCGCCGCTGGCTTGAGGCACTGCGGCCGCGCAGCGAGGTTGTCTGCCTGCCGAATCCGTTGCCATTTCCGACGCCGGCCGAACCCGCGCCACGCATGCAGAAGACCGTGCTGGCCATGGGCCGGCTGGTTCCGGCGAAAGGCTTTGACGTCTTGCTGCGCGCCTGGCAACAGGTGGCGCAAGCGGAACCGGAATGGCAACTGGCCATCCACGGCGAAGGCGAAGAGCGCCCTGCCCTCACTGCACTGATCGGCCAGCTGCAACTGCAAGACCGGGCCAGCCTGCCGGGCATCTGCCAGGATCCGGCGCAGGCCTACGGCCGTGCGTCGGTCTTCTGCCTGAGTTCGCGCTATGAGGGATTCGGGCTGGTGCTGATCGAAGCGATGGCCTTTGGCCTGCCGATCGTATCGACCGATTGCGAGACCGGACCCCGCGAACTGCTCGTTCCAGGACAGGATGCGCTGGTGGTCGCAGCGGATGATGCCGATGCGCTGGCCAAGGCGCTGCTGACGGTGATCCGCCAGCCGGAACTGGCGAGCCGCCTTGGCGCCGGCGGCCGCGACAAGGCTAGCCATTTCACGCTGGAGCGGCTTGCGCTGCAGTGGGATGCCCTGGTCAAGGCACCAGGGTAAGCACCGAATCAGCCTTCCAGCGCAGGGGCCAGCGCAGCGAGGGTGCGCACGGTGGCGCCCCGATGCAGGCCTGCAAAGGTCTGCGCATGCGCGCGCATATCCGCCAGCCGAGCCGGATCGGCCAGCACGCTTGCCGCGGTGCGCATCAGCGCATCGGCATTGTCGACGCGCAGGCAAGCGCCCGCGGCAATCGCGTCTTCCGTCGCCTGCGCAAAGTTGAAGGTATGCGGGCCAACCAGTACCGGCGTGCCGACCGCGCAGGCCTCGATCAGGTTCTGCCCGCCCAACGGCAACAGGCTGCCACCGATAAAGGCAAGATCCGACGCAGCAAAGTACATTGCCATCTCGCCCATCGAATCGCCCAGCACGATATCGGCAGTCAGCGGCGACTGGATGCCGTCAAGATCCAGTGCACTCCGGCGCTCTACCGAGAACCCCGCACGCGCCGCCATCGCGGCGACTTCATCGAAGCGCTGCGGGTGACGGGGAATCAGCAGCAGAGCGGGACGCGGGACATTGCCCGCCAATGATTGCCAGCGGGAGAAGGCATCGAGCAACATCGGCTCTTCTCCCTCACGCGTGCTGGCTGCGGCCAGCACCGCACGCGTGCCAAAGACCTTGCGCAACTGCTCGCCCAGCGCAACGCCTGCCGGCGCCGGCTGCATATCGAACTTCAGGTTGCCGGTGATCTGCACCGCCGGCACGCCCAACGCCTGAAAGCGCTCGGCATCACCCGCCGTCTGCGCCAGCACGCCCGCAAAATCCCCATACATGACCGCCGCCGCACGCCCAAACCTCGCCGTGCGCCGGAAGCTGCGCGGCGACAGGCGCGCGTTGACCAGGAACAGCGGCACACCGGCCTTGCGCGCGCCGCGCACCAGGTTGGGCCACACCTCCGTCTCCATCAGCATGCCCGCCTGCGGCCGGAAATACCGCATGAAACACCCCACCAGCCATGGCAGGTCATACGGCAGGTAGCACTGCAGGATGCGCGGCTCCTTGCCGAACAGCTGCGCACCGGTCTGGCGGCCGGTCGGCGTCATGTGCGTCAGCAGCAGGCGGTGGTGCGGATAGGCGCCGAGCAGCGCCTCGATCAGCGGCTGCGCGGCGCGGGTCTCGCCCACCGACACTGCGTGGACCCATAGCCACGGACCTTTCGGGGGCAGGCTGCCGTATATACCCAGGCGTTCGCCGACATGCTGCAAGTAGCCCGGCTCCTTGCGCGCACGCCAGGCCAGGCGCAGCAGCGCCAGCGGCAGCACCACCACCCACAACATGCTATAGAGCAAACGCAGCATCAGGCAGCCACTCCGCGCACGCGGCAAGCCGCGTCGTAGACCTCATCGACCGATGGCACCACGCCGTCGTCACCGACATTGGCGATGCGCCCGGACCAGTAGCCCTCAGTCTTCCAGCGCCACGTGGCCGTATAGATCTCTACCGTCGGCCGGCACAATGCCGCGGCGATATGGACCAGGCCCGTATCGACCCCGATCACCACCTCGGCCCGGTTGATCAGCCCGAAGCCCTGCATCACCGAGAAACGCGGCAACACTCTCGCCTGCGGCACACCGGCAGCAATCTCTTCGGCAGCCTGGCGTTCCTTGTCATTGCCCCACGGCAGCAACATCACCAGACCTTCATCCGCCAACCGCCTGCCCAGCGCATGCCAGTTCTGCACCGCCCATTTCTTGCGCGCGCCAGCTGTCGCATGGAAGCACACGGCATAGCGCGCAGGCAGGTCGCCCCACAGCGGATCGTCCACATGCAGCGACTGCGCGGCAGACCCGAAAAACTGCGGTGGCTCCGCCGGCGCAAGCCCGGTCAGCGCAGCCCCCAGCAAGCGCGAGCGCCGCACCGAATGCGTCTGGCGCGGCACACGCACCGGATCGGTGTACAACAGCCGCGCCGCCGGCTCATAGCCGGAGCCCTGCGTGGCATTGCCCAGCCCGATAATCGGCGCACCGGGCGCCCGCGCGGCCACGCGCGCAACCACCGCGGTCTTGAGCAAACCCTGGCTCTCGATCACCGCGTCGTAACGCTCCTGGCGCAACGCGTCACGCACCTCGCCTACCTCGCGCCAGGTGCCGCCCTGCAGGATGCGCTTGCGCCAGCGCCGCAGCGCAAACGGGATCACCCGGCGCACCTCCGGCAACAACCGGACAAGCTCGACGTAGCCCTCTTCCACCACCCAGTCGATCTCGGCACCCGGCCAGCGCACGCGCAGGTCGTGCACCAGCGGCATGTTGTGCACCACGTCACCGAGCGACGACACCTTGACCAGCAGGATGCGCGGCCGATCCGGCAGTGTGAAAGGCACCGCGGCCGGCGTGGGCTGCGCCACACCGGCCGCGTCCGACGATGTCGCCGGCACTGTCGCGCGCTCAGAACGGGAGCTGAGCATCCGGCTTCTCTGCCAGGATCACGCGCTTGAACTCCGCCTGGATGCGCGCCAGCGCGGCGTCGTTGTCAGCCTCGAAACGCATCACCACCACCGGGGTGGTGTTGGACGGGCGCGCCAGGCCGAAGCCATCGGCATACTCCACGCGCACGCCATCGATGGTGATCACCTCACGCGCCCCTTCGAACTTCGCGTTCGCCTTGATCTGGTCCAGCAGCGTGAACGGCTCACCCTCGGCACACTTGAGCTGCAGTTCCGGCGTGTTGTTGGCATTCGGCAGCGCATTCAGCACCGCGCTCGGATCCGCGTGACGCGACAGGATCTCCAACAGGCGCGCACCCGTGTACAGGCCATCGTCAAAGCCATACCAGCGGTCCTTGAAGAACACGTGGCCGCTCATCTCGCCCGCGATCGGCGCGCCCGTTTCCTTCAGCTTCGCCTTCACCAGCGAATGGCCGGTCTTCCACATCAGCGGCTCACCGCCATGCTCGCGAATCCAGGGGGCCAGCTTGCCGGTGCATTTCACGTCGTAAATAACCTGGGCGCCCGGATTACGCGACAGGATCTCTTCAGCGAACAGCATCAGTTGCCTGTCCGGGAAAATCACCTGACCGTCCTTGGTCACCACGCCAAGGCGGTCGCCATCGCCATCGAAAGCCAGGCCAAGCTCGCAGTCCGTCTCGCGCAGGGCCTTCATCAGATCCTGCAGATTCTCGATATGTGCGGGATCAGGGTGGTGGTTCGGGAAGTTGCCGTCCACGTCGCAGAACAGCTCCGTCACTTCGCAGCCCAGGCCACGGAATAAGTCACCCACGAAAGCGCCGGCCACGCCGTTGCCGGCATCCAGGGCAATCTTCATCGGCCGGGCCAGCTTGACGTCGCTGATGATGCGGTCGAGGTACTTTTGGCGCACATCGACTTGCTTGTAGGTACCGGCACCGCTCCTGAACCGGCCCGCTTCGATCCGCTGGCGCAGCGCCTGGATCTGCTCGCCATAGATCGCCTTGCCGGCCAGCACCATCTTGAAACCGTTGTAGTCCGGCGGGTTGTGGCTGCCGGTGACCATGATGCCGGAGGTCGGGCGGACGCCGTCGATCTCGATGTTGGTGGCGAAGTAGACCATCGGGGTGGCGACCAGACCGATGTCGATCACGTCCAGGCCGGCGGCGCGCAGGCCTTCTACCAGGCCGGAGATGAGGTCGGGGCCAGAGAGGCGGCCGTCGCGGCCTACGGCGATGGTTTTTTCGCCCAGCTCCGTAGCCGCCGAACCGAACGACAGCCCGATCTGGTGGGCAACGTCGCGCGTGAGAGTCTTACCCACGATTCCGCGGATGTCGTAGGCTTTAAAAATGGTGGGATCGATTTGCATGTGGCTTCCTGTATCACTTTCCAGCCGCACCGCACTTTCAAAAACAGAAAATGCAATGCACCAAAGGGTGCTATTTTGCCGGATTGCGGCAGCCCCGGGCGGTATAATCGCCGCATTATCACGGATGGACACAATTTTCGGAGTCTGTCCTACATCGAGCGGTGCCCTGTCCGCCGCTCCTGGGCCGCTCCCCCGTTTGGGGCGCCATGATAGCCGGCAGCAATCTGCCCGGGAACTCGGCAACCGCCCTCTCAGCTTGCATTGCCCTGTGACATATGGCGGCCGCGACCCCGCTACAGACGTACAGACCCTTGAGACCAACTGCCCAGCCTTCGCCACGCCCCCGCATCGCCTATCTGATCACCAACTCGGAGATCGGCGGCGCGCAGTCGCATGTCGCCGACCTGTTGCAGTCGATGGCGGGCAAGGCCGATACCGTCCTGCTGGCCGGCGGCGACGGCCCCCTGTTCGATATCGCAAAACAGGCGGGCGCCCCGGCCATCCGGCTGGAGCGGCTAGACAACGCGCTGTCCCCGTGGCGGGCGATCGCTGCCCTGCGCGAGATGGTCAAGGCGCTGAAACAGGCTGCGCCCGACCTGATCCACGCGCATAGCGCCAAGGCCGGCGCGCTGGGCCGCATCGCCGGATTCCTGCTCGGCATACCTGTCATCTACACAGTCCATGGCTTCGCGTTCAAGCCCGAGGCTCCGGCGCGCCAGCGCATCACTGCGCGCGTGGCGGAATGGATGTTGGCGCCGCTGACGGCGCGCGTAATCTGCGTGGCGGAAGCGGAGCGGCGGCTGGCACAGGCACTGCCTTTGCCGGTTGATCGAATCGCTGTCGTTCCAAATGGGATCGCGGATACCATGCAGCAGGCCACGCCTGAGAATCCGATGCGCCGGATTGTAATGGTGGCACGCTTTGCGGCGCCGAAACGGCCCGATGCGGCGATCCGGGCATTTGCGCGATCCAGCCTGCCCGATTGCGAACTCGTTCTGGCAGGGGATGGTCCGGAGCGTGAGGCAATGCAGCAGTTGGCCGAGGCCATCGCGCCCGGCCGGGTCTCATTCCCAGGCAGCGTTACAGATATCGCCGGACTATTGGCCACGGCCCAGGCATTCACGCTGGCCTCCAACCATGAAGGCTTCCCCCTCTCCGTGCTGGAAGCCATGCGAGCCGGGCTGCCGATCATCGCCTCTGACCTGCCCGGAATCCGGGAACAGCTGGAAGATGGCAAGCATGGCCTGCTGGTCAATCACCATGACGAATCCGCATTGTCCGCAGCCTTCGAGCGCCTTGCCGGCGAACCCGCTCTTCGTGCCAGCCTTGGCCGCGCTGCCCGCCAACGCTGGGAACAACTTTTCGGCCTGAAACGGATGGCCGACGCCACATGGACCATTTACCAGGCCGCGCTCCCGACCCTGCCGCGCGCGACGCGAGTGCCGACATGATGCACTCCACCAAGACCGACGTCCTGACTAGCCATACGGTCCGCCGGCGCATCGCCGGCTCGGAAACCATTCGCCGCATCAGCCGGATGCTGGCATGGGCGGCGCTGGGACTGGCCTTGTTTGCAGTCAATGCGGCGCTGGCGGAGCTGGCCCATCGGGCCGGGTTCGTGACCCACGTGTTCACGCGCACGCTGCTGTGGTCGATCGTGCCGTATCTGGCCGGTTTCATGCTCCTGCATCGCTCCCTGCACCTGCCGGCGATGGAAGGGAACAGCCTTGTCGGGCTGGCCGCCACACTGCCATTCGTGGCGCTTCTATTCATCTTCGCTGCATTCCATATCGAATACTCCCGCGGCGCGATGCTGCTCGCCTACATCATCACGCTGGGTTGGACGTGGCTGGGCTACCGCCGTTTCGTGCAGAACTACGTTCCGCTGTTCGGCTATACGGACCCCCATGCGCTAGAGCAACTGGACACCATACTGGCCATGCCCGGTGCAGCACCAGCCGCGCGCATGCGATTCGAACTCATCCGCTCCCTGGAAGACGCCAAGCATTGTGACGGGCTGATGCTCGACCGAGGCGCCACGGCAGACCCGGAGCGCACCCGGCAGCTCGCCCGGTACAAGATGAGCGACGTGCGGATGTATTCGGTGGAGCGCGTTGGCGAAATGCTGACCGGAAGAGTTGGGCTGTCCCACATCGATGAGAACTTCCTCGATGACTACGCGGCCCATTACCTCTACGGTTATCTCAAGCGAGCCGTCGACATCCTTGGCGTGGTTTGCCTGGCACCATTCGCTCTGCCCGTCGGCCTGGCCGTGGCATTGGCGATCCGAATCGAGACACCCGGCGGCGCCATCTACCGCCAGCCACGAGTGGGCTTGTTCGGCAAGCCGTTTGTCATGCTCAAGTTCCGCAGCATGGGCGTCGATAAAAGCGCCCCGGCACAGTTCGCCGCGCGGCGCGATCCGCGTGTCACGCGTGTCGGGCGGGTCATCCGCAAGTATCGGCTGGACGAGATCCCGCAGCTTTGGAACGTCCTGCTCGGCCATATGAGCCTGATCGGCCCACGGCCGGAGCAGGCGCCGATGGTCGAAGAGTTCTCTGAGACCATCGCCTACTACCCGTACCGGCATCTGGTGCGGCCCGGACTGTCGGGCTGGGCGCAGGTGCAGCAAGGGTATGCGGGCAGCCACGAAGAGACCGTGACCAAGCTCAGCTATGACCTGTACTACGTCAAGCACTGCTCGCTGGCACTGGATCTGTTGATTGCGGTGAAGACATTGCGGACGCTCGTGACGGGGTACGGGGCACGGTGACCAGTCCAGCCATCCCACACCGCATGCGCATTCTCCTGCTCTGCACCGGGTTGAAGACCGGTGGTGCCGAACAGCAGGTGGCCGGGCTGGCGCAAGCGTTCGCCCAAGGCGGGCATGACGTGGCAATCGTAAGTCTCACGTCCGGATGTGAGGTTGCGTTGCCGGCAGGCGTCACGCTCGTGCACCTCAACATGCGCAAAACGGTGCCGTCGATGGTGCGCGCCCTACGGCAATTGCACAAATTTGTCAGGCAATGGCAGCCGCATATCATCCATGCCCACATGGTGCACGCCAACCTGATGGGGCGCATGCTCGCGGCGCTGACCGCTGCGCCGCCGCTCGTCTGCACAGCGCACAGCGCGCGCGAAGGTGGCCGCATGCGCATGATGGCCTACCGTCTGACCGACCGCTGGGCCACCCTGAACTCGCACGTCAGCGAAAGCGCCAGGCATGCCATGATCGATGCCGGTGCCGTGGCGCCGGACCGCATCATCGTCATGCCCAACGGCATCGATACCGACCGCTTCCACCCCGACCCGGCACTGCGGCAGGCCACGCGCAAAGCGCTGGACATCGATGCCGATACCAGGCTGGTGATCAATATCGGCCGACTGGCGCCAGAGAAGGCTCAACCCCTACTGATCGATGCGTTCTCCGGCCTGGTGCAGACACCCGGCCATGCCGATACCCAGCTCCTAATTGCTGGTGAAGGCCCCATGCGCGGCGTGCTGGAAACGACCATCCGCCAGCATAATGCGGCGGGTTTCATAACCCTGGCCGGAAACCGTCGCGACATACCCGCCCTGCTCAATGCCGCTGACCTCTTCGTGCTGTCATCAGACGTGGAAGGCATGCCGCTGGCCGTGGGCGAGGCACTGGCCTGCGGCTGTCCGGTAGTTGCCACTGATGCGGCAGGCGTTGCCGAACTGCTCGGGGACGCAGGGGTCGTCGTCCCACGCGGCAATGCCAGTGCCCTCATCGAAGCCATGTCCGGCGCACTGGCGCGCGGCATCGGATCCGACGCCGACCAGGCGCGTCGGCGCCAGCGCGTGCTGGCCCACTGCAGCCTGGACACGGTGGCGCGCCGGTGGCTTGCCTGCTATGCGGCAATAGTCGGCGCCCATGGTGGCGTAACCTGCGCGGAGCCGACCTGATGCGGCGCCAGGTTGCCGGCAACCTTGCCTGGATGCTTGTCGAACGCGGCCTGCAGGTAGCGGGCGGCATCGGCATCGTGGCCATGCTGGCGCGCGGGTTGGGGCCCGAGGGGTTTGCGCATTTTCAGTATGCGCAGGCAGTGGTGTATGTCGCTGCCTCAGTTGCGCTGATCTGCGGGGGAGAGGTGATCATCCCGCGGCTTGTGGCAAATAACGATCCAATTGCACAGCATCGCTTGCTGGTTCACGCCTTTGGCTTGCGCCTGGTGGCAGGCGTGCTGGCCTACATGCTGATCGGCGCGCTCATGCTTGCCACAGGCCAGGGCCCGGATATCTGGATCCCTGCGCTGATACTAGGCGTCGCAGTCATACTGCGTGAACCGTTTGGTGTGGTGACTGCCTGGATGCAGTCACGCACTTGGACCAGGCCCAATGCTGTTTTCAATATCACCGCACTGACAGTCAAGGCAGTCTGCGTCGCACTGCTGTTCTGGCTCGGCAGCCGAGGCGTTCCTGCCTACGCGGCCGCGTTCTCCATTGAGCCGGTCATTGCCTCGATCCTGCTGACACTGTACTACCTCGTCCGCGCACCACGGACACGCGTGGAAGCCGACCCGCCGCTGGCTCGTGAGCTCGTTAGAAGTGGCGCCTTGTTCTGGGTGAGCTTCATGCTGATGATGGGATCACGGCGCGTGGATCAGTTGCTCTTGAAGCCGCTGGTGCCTCTGACCGAATTCGGAGCCTATGCGGCCACGATGCAGATCCTGGACAACTTTGTCGTGCTCGCCACGATCCTGTCCGCCGGTATCGCGCCCATGTACGTCTACGCACAGCCCGTCATCGCTCAGGCGCGGCGCAACATCATGAAGATAGCCGGCGCGATGTTCGCCATAGGCATGGCAGGCGGACTGGCGATAGCCGCCTGCGCACACTGGATCGTCCGGCTGCTCTACGGCCCGGCCTTTGCCGAGGCCGCCAATCTGCTGCAGATGGCCGCACTGGCTTCAACGCTTGTCTTTGCCGATGTTGCGCTGACCCTGCTGCCTATCTACTTGCGCCGGCCCCAGTTGGTGGCCATCAAATGGGGACTGGTGTTTGTCGTGACCATTGCCATTGATGTCTTCACGATCCCAGCCTTCGGCGCGCCCGGCGCAATCCTGGGATATGCGGTAGCCAACCTACTGGCGGTTCTGTTCGGGGCCGCCGTCTGGCTGCGGCAGGTACCGGCAGCCGCCGCCGCATGGGAAGCCAGCGCCTGACGGCCAGCCGCATGGCGGCCGACTACGATGGATTTCTCGCCCAACTCCACGGCCGCAGTACCGAACAACAGCCCGATCTGGCGCGCCACCTCGCACGTCAGCGTTTTGCCCACGATGCCGCGGATGTCATTGGCCTTGAAGATGGAGCGAGCTATTTGCATAAAGCTTGTCAAAGGTTAGTACTTGCCGGCCGGCCGCATGCAATCCAGGTATCCGGCCCGCCAAAGTCCCCATTTTGCCAAAGCCATCGGCTGGCAGGCGCTATGTTCTTGCGGGCCGGTTTTCTCGTGCTGGCTTCCTATATCTGCCCGACCTACTTCCGTCGTTCTGCGCAAAGCTCCCCTTCAGCGGGTCAGAGCGTTTCGAATATAATCCCGGTTCGTCTGGCCAATAGCGCCATTTGAACATGTACTTCAAAGGTTCCGCAATGCATACCATTCCGTCATTCGATTTCGAACGGAAGCTGTCGGGCAAGCGAATTCTTGTGACCGGTCACACGGGTTTCACAGGCAGCTGGGCCAGCCTCTGGCTGACGGAAATCGGCGCGGAAGTCGCGGGCTACGCACTTGCCCCCGACCAGACTCCGTCTCTCTATACGGAGATGGGCATCGGCGCGTCGATTGCATCCGAGTATGCAGATGTTTGCGACTACCAGTCGGTCAAGGTGGCATTTGAGCGCTTCCAGCCGGATGCGGTATTGCATCTTGCGGCTCAACCCCTGGTGCGCCGCTCGTATCGCGAGCCGGTAAGCACCTTTGCCGTCAATGCCATGGGTACTGCCCATGTTCTGGAGGCCGCGCGCTTGACGCCGCAGACCAAGGCAGCCGTTTGCATTACGACCGACAAGGTCTACAAGAATAACGAATGGGCTTGGCCGTACCGTGAGAACGACCCGCTTGGCGGGAAAGATCCCTATAGCGCATCGAAGGCCGCTGCTGAGATGATCATCGATAGTTATCGCACCTCATTCGGGACAACCGATGGCAGTGGCCTGGCCATCGCCACCGCACGTGGCGGCAATATTATCGGCGGGGGCGACTGGTCCGAGGATCGCCTCGTCCCGGATTTTGTCCGTGCGGTCGTAGAGAAGACAACCCTTACCCTGCGTTATCCCGAGGCGACTAGGCCGTGGCAGCATGTGCTTGCACTGGTGCAGGGCTACCTGATGCTGCTGGCCGGCCTTGTCGATCAGCCGGCTCGCTACGCGCGCGCCTGGAACCTGGGCCCTCAGGACCCGAAGAGCTTCAGCGTACGGGATGTCCTAGAAGAACTGGCAAAGCACTGGGAGCGCCCGGCGCTGGAGTACATGGACGCGCCACTGCCGGAAGCCGGCGCACTTGCGCTCGATAGCTCGCTTGCCCGCAATCAGCTGGAATGGATACCGCCCTGGGACACGCGCCGGGTCGTGGCTGAGACTGCAAACTGGTATCGCGACTACTATCGCTCACCCGCGGATACGCACCAGATTTGCCGTCGCCAACTGCAGTCGTGGCGTGCCGATATGGCTGCAACCTTTGGGAAATGAGCGTTGTGCGCATTCTTCTTACGGGTGGATCGGGTTTCATCGGCAGCCGACTCGCCAAGCTACTGGTGAAGCGAGGCGTCGCGGTTACCAATGCTGGCCGAAAGCCCTGCATCGTGCCGGGGGTCGCCAATATCACAGTCGCCGCAATGGAGCAGCTTGGCGCTGTGCTGCCGCCTGCATCTAGCTTTGACGGTGTGATTCACTTGGTGGCTGCCGGCGTCAATCCAGGCGACCGGGACCGGGAGACGATCCGGCGGGTCAACGCCATGCTCGCCCCGCAGATCGTCGCGCTTGCCGCATCCGTTGGTGCAAAGGCTGTGATAGTGGCTGGCAGCAGTGCGGAATACCGCGCGCCCGCTACGTTCTCCCCGATGACCGAGCAAGTCCCTCTGGAAACGCAGAAAATCTACGGGGCCTCGAAGGCGGCCGGCGGAATTCTCGCGCTGGCAGAAGGCGCTGCCCTGCCCCTTCCAGTTGCCGTCGTGCGTCTCTTCAACGTGTATGGACCGGGGGAGGCACCGCACCGGTTATTGCCTTCGCTCGCCCACGCCCTGAACGCTGGCGAGCCGGTCAGGCTGTCGCCTGGAACGCAGATACGCGATTTCGTCCATGTCGACGACGTCTGCGACGGTCTCGTTGCCGCGTTGACCACACTCTCAGAAGGTCGCATGCAATCGGGGGCATACAACCTTTCGTCCGGACAAGGTGTCTCCGTCGGTGACTTTGCGCGGGCCGTTGCGGCGGAATTGAACGCCGATCCGGCGCTGCTGCGATTCGGCGCCCTACCCTTCCGACCAGACGATCTTCCATATGTGGTGGGAGATTCGTCGAAACTGCGAGATGCTTGCGGCTGGACACCATGCATCCCTCTTGAGGCAGGCATCGCTCGCACCATAGCGGAACGCTGAAAATATCGACAAGGGGGAGATACCCCGTCCCGACCAAAGCCCATGCATAACGACCCGACCGCCAGCCTTCGCCCCCTGATTTCAATTTCAATCCCGGTGTTGAACGAGGCCGACAATCTCGAAGCCTTGTATGCGCGCCTGGATCAACTGTCGCACCGCATGGCAAGCCGGTGCGACCTCGAGTTTGTCTTCAGCGACAATCATTCGGATGATCAGACCTGGGCCATGCTATCGGAGCTGGCACGTCAGGATCCTCGCGTACGGGCAATCCGTTTCTCCAAGAATGTAGGCTTTCAACGCTCGATTCTCGCCAACTATATGCACACGCGAGGCGACGCGGTGCTGCAGATCGACGCGGATCTGCAGGATCCGCCAGAACTTCTGGACCAGTTTTTCGATCTTTGGCGGGAAGGCTATCACGTGGTCTACGGCATCCGCGCAAAACGACGCGAAGGCCCGATCATGAATGGCTTGCGCAGGTTTGGCTATTGGGTGATCGACAAGATCGCCGAACACCCGATTCCGCGCGATGCGGGTGACTTTCGCCTCGTCGATCGCAAGATCATCGAGACCGTACAGAAATTCCGCTCGACAAACCCGTATCTGCGTGGCCTGATCGCCGGCCTCGGATTCAAGCAGATCGGCGTGTCCTATGAACGGTCGGCACGGGTCGCGGGCGCCAGCAAGTTCAATATCGGTCAGGTACTGAGGCTCGGACTGACCGGGGTCTTCAATCATTCTGTCGTGCCGCTGCGAATCGCGACGTATTCCGGGGTTTTCTTGCTAGGCATAAGCATGCTCGGCGCCGCATATTATCTGATCCTGAAATTATTTCATCCGGAATTGCCTCGCGGGCTCGCGAGCATTCACATTCTGGTTCTGTTCGGCATCGGGTTCCAGTCGCTGCTGCTTGGCATTCTTGGCGAATATATGCAGCGCATCTATCTGCTGCTCCGCGCCGAACCGACCGCTATCGTCGAGCAAGCGCTGAACCTGCGCGCCGACGAATTGAAACTCTGAACCCTGAAAAACTCACCAAAGGGACGCGTATGAAAGCGGTAATTCTTGCTGGAGGCTTGGGCACCCGGATCGCCGAGGAATCGGACACCAAACCAAAACCCATGGTGGAGATCGGCGGCCGGCCGCTGCTTTGGCACATCATGAAGACCTATAGTCATCACGGCATCAATGACTTCGTCATTTGCCTTGGCTATAAAGGCTACGTCATCAAAGAGTTCTTCTTCAATTACTACCGGCACACCGCGGACCTGGAAATCAATCTGGCTACCGGCGAGCACCGCGTGCTCAACACGCAATCGGAGCCCTGGAGGGTCACCCTTATCGATACTGGCGCCGACACCATGACCGGTGGCCGCCTGAAGCGGGTTGCGCCTCACCTTGGCAAGGAAACTTTCTGTCTCACCTACGGCGACGGCCTTTCCGACATCGATATTTCGGCGGAAGTTGAGTTCCACCGCAAGCACGGCAAGCTTGCAACGGTTGCAGCAACCCGGCCGCCAGGCCGCTTCGGCGTTCTGAATATCGCCGCGAACGACCGCGTCAGCAGCTTCGAGGAAAAGCCCTCGGACGAGATCGGCTCGATTAATGGTGGCTTTTTCGTACTTGAGCCCAAAGCCATCGACTACGTCGCCGGCGATTCCACCTCGTGGGAACTCGAACCGCTGCGCAATATTGCCCTCGATGGCGAACTGATGGCTTACCAGCATCATGGGTTCTGGCAGCCGTGTGACACGTTGCGCGACAAGCGCCTGCTTGAAGGCCTGTGGGAAGGTGGCAAGGCACCGTGGGCAGTCTGGCGCTGACACCGCCTATCAAAAGGATGAATTCTAGTCGATGAATGCTCCAGCAAATGTCGCGGAACGAAAGCGGAAGCTCCCGGTACGCCAGATTCTCGGGATAGGCATATCGATCGCGTGCCTGGTGCTCGTGTTCCGGAAGATCGAGTTCGCTCAGCTGCGCACTGCCCTCGAACATTTCAAGTGGCACTACATCGGGTTGGGGCTCGCTTCGCTTGCGTTCGATTATGCAATGCGCATCCAACGCTGGGCCGTATTGCTTCGCGCGGGCGGCGCAAGCGTTTCGGGAATCGCCTGTGCCGCGCCATTTCTTGGCTCGATTACGCTGAACAACGTCTTGCCATTTCGTGCGGGCGACCTGGTCCGCGCGCTTGTCTTCCCCACCGCGATAGGTGTGCGCCGCGTGACTGCCGGGGCGAGCCTGTTGTTCGAGCGCTTAGTCGACCTGCTGACACTGCTGCTGGCTCTGGGAATCGGGCTTTGGCTAAGCCCGACATCCGGGTTGCCGGAATGGCTTGGCAAGTCCGTGGTCACACTCGCCGTCATTGGTGGAACGGTGCTGACGATGATCGTCACGATGCATTCGCTGTTTGTGCGCATCTTGCAGCAGCTTCAGGTACAAGTCGCCACGCGGCAACTGACGAGGCTAGTCAAGGCGCTCGATGTGATGATCGACGTCACCCGCGACCTTGGCCTCATGGCGCGCCCGCGCGTCCTGTGCACTCTGCTGTTGCTCTCGGCCCTGATATGGGCTGGAGAGACCGGTTTGTTCTGGGCAATCTTGCGCGGATTATCCATTGACGCCGGCTTCCCCGCAGCGCTGATGATCATGGCGATTGCCACCCTGTCCACGCTGGTTCCGTCTTCTCCTGGCTATGTCGGACCATTCCACCTGGCCGCCTACTCCGCGGCGGTCATGTTCGGTGGCTCGCCCGCGCAAGCCGCGAGCTTCGCACTACTTGCCCATCTCGGCTTATGGGTGCCCACGACATTGGCGGGAAGCGTCGCAATCCTAGCCCATCCGACGCTATTTAAAGGCCGTACCGCAGAGCTGCCCAAGCTCTGACTTTTTCATCGAGGATCAGTTTCACATGAGCAACCAATATGATGCAGTCATCGTCGGCGCCGGCTTTACCGGTCTAACGGCTGCCCTAGACCTCGCACGGGCGGGACGCAAGGTCCTCGTCATCGAAAAGGAAAATGTTCCTGGTGGGCTGGCGAGCACCTTTGAATTCAAGAATGGCGTCACCATCGAGAAGTTCTATCACCACTGGTTCAACAACGATGAGTTCGTGCCGCAGATTGCACGCGAACTCGGCGTAGAAGACCAGATCATTACCCTCCCGTCGCGCACGGGCATGTACTTCAACGGCAAGCTCTGGCGGCTGTCCACGCCCCTTGACCTGCTGAAGTTCACACCGCTGTCGTTTTTTGACCGGATTCGTCTGGGCTTGCTGGTATTCAAGGTCCGCAAGATCAAGGATTGGAAAACAATCGAGCATCTTTCCATCCGTGAATGGCTTGAACCGCTTTGCGGAAAGCGCGTCTTCCAGATTGTCTGGCAACCGCTGATCGAGTCGAAATTTTCAATTTTTTGCGACGCGGTGAATGCCGTGTGGTTCTGGAAAAAGCTGGTGCTGCGCGGCAGCACGCGCGACAAGCAAGGCGGTGAACAGCTGGCCTACTTCAAAGGCGGCTTTGGCCGCCTGGCCGACCGCATGGCTGAAGAAATCGTCCGGCTTGGCGGGGAAGTACGCTATGGCGTCGACGTGGCCACCGCGGTAACCGAAAATGGTCGCGTGATTTCCCTCGAAACCAGCGACGGCCCGATCATGGCGAAGCAATTCCTGCTAACACCGTCGTTTGCAATCATCGCCAAGATTTTTGGCCAGGCAGCCGATGCGAAATGGCTCGATTCGCTCCGCCGCGTCAACTACCTTGGAAATATGTGCCTCGTGCTGCAGATGGACCGCAGTCTCTCCGACACATACTGGCTCAACGTCAACGATCCGGGCTTCCCCTTCGTCGGCGTCATCGAACACACCAACTTCGATGCGCCCGAGAACTACGACGGCAAGCATATCGTTTTCATTTCGCGCTACCTTGCCACCCAGGATCCGGTCTGGAGTTACGGGGACAAGGAGTACCTTGATTTCGCCATCGAACACTTGCGCAGGATGTTCCCTGAATTCGCTCACTCATGGGTGCAGGACTTCCGGGTCTGGCGCGCCGAGTACGCCCAACCCGTGACCGAACGCAATTACTCTGAGTATGTTCCTGGACGGGAAACGCCATTTGCCAACGCGACGATTTCCACCATGGCACAAATCTACCCTGAAGACCGCGGCACCAATTACGCCATCCGCGAGGGCAGGGAAGTGGCGAAAGCGATCAACGCGCAACTTCAGTGATCAGGTCGCGCGAGTTCGACCCGCGCAGAGAATGCGCTGCGCGTCTGCCCTCTTCCGACCGTTCCTATGCCCGCGGACCCATGGCAATCAAGACAAGACTATTGCAATTCCTGACCTTTGCATTGGCCAGCGCCGCGCTGATGTACGGATTCTGGGACCATATCTGGACGCAAAGTGTCGACCTTGCCCATCATTACGCCCTCGTGGTCCGACTGACGGAGTTCGGCCGCTTGCCCGCCAAGACGGACCTGTCTTTGGGAGAAATGCAGATCTATCCTTCGGCAAGCCATTACATGGCGGTGATCGCAGGTAGATTCCTCGGTTCACCGTTGGCGGGGATGCAATTCATCGCACTCCTTGCAGCGGTGGCGCTGTGGGGCGCGATCGGCTGGATCCTGTGGTCTTTGCCTCGGCCGGCTGCTCGCCGCACGATTGCCACCCTGCTCCTGTTGCTGCTTGCGAACGCGACCATGGTGCATTTCGAGCTGTTCGACCGGGAACTCGTCGGCAACTATTTCTACTCACAGCTCGTCGGCCAGTCGCTTGCCATGCTGGCTATCGCCGTTGCACTGCGAATGGCACAATTGTCGATTTCGCGGTATGCGGTATACGTCTTTCTGATTGGCTCGACCGTACTGATCGAAAGCGTCCATCTCCTGCCAGCTGTCGAATTACTGGGATTCCTGGGTCTGCTGATGGCACTGGACCAGATCTCAGGAGGGAACTGGAAGCGTCTGACGCAGCTTGCAGCAAGCGCTTGCCTCTTCTTGCTGGCGGCGGCCGCGGTAGTGGCACATCCAACATTCCGGGGAATGCGCACCATCAGCGAGAACAACGGAACACTGCCGCTCCATCACATTCCCAATCAGTATGTGCTGGTCGGGATCGCGATTCTGGTAGGCGTGATCTCCACGGTTCTCGTCATACGCTGGTTGAAGTCTGGTCAGCCGGAGATCCGGCGTGCCAACCTCACCCTCAGCTATATTGGACTGTTTGGCCTGTCTGTCGCAATTCTCTGCATACTTCAAGTTGTGGCGCACGCTTTGGGACAAGGCTCGGAATATGCCTGCCGCAAATATGCATTCGCGCTATGCACCATTTTGCTGATCGAATTGGCAATGCTGCCAACCGCGTTTTCATTGTCGTACGCGACGCCCGCCGCCGGACGGCAGACTAAGCTATTGTCTTTTTTTGACACGAGCGCGATCGCAGCCATTGTTCTGGTCTCATCCCTGACGAGTCTGCCATTCCAAAAGGAATGGTCACTGGCAAAGCTGGTCTCGCTGGAACGCGAACTGAATCAACTCAACGATACCGCCGTCCCACGCGGCATTGATAGATCCAACTACGTCGCCCGGCTCCCTGGCTGGGCACCACTGATCGACTATATGTTCTCGATAAGTATATTCAAGACACCGAGAACGGATAACGCCTACGACATCCTGCGAAATCGGATACTAAGTGAGCCGGAGCAGATCGCACACATTGTCACCGGGAAAGGAAGACAGCCGTATGATATCGAAGCATGCCGACTAGCGACTCCCGACACTTCGCTTGCCGTCATCGATGGCGCCTGCTTCGCCAGGCTGGTCCCTCGCCGCACCGTTTGTCAGGGCTGGTTTCACCTTACCCCCGAAAATTGGTTGGATCGTAGCGTCTTGCAAGGCTTCGGAAATCCCGAGGCACACGGTACGTGGACGGTCGGAAACGAAGCCTCGCTGACGTGCCAATTGCCAAACCTTGCCGTGGATCGCCCCAAGGCAATGCGCATTATTGCCCAAGGCTTCGCGCCGGGCGACCATGTGCAACGTGTCGCGATCTCTATAAACGGAGCCGCACCGAAGGAATTCCGTTTCGACAAAGAGGGAGAACAGAAGATACTCGAGTTACCCATCCCCGCGAATAGCCCGAGCCTGAAGCTTACTTTTTCCCTGCCTGACGCCATTTCACCAGAAGCAATGGGAATTGCGAGTGACGAAAGAAAACTGGGACTCTATGTGAGCTGGATTCAGTTCTCTGTGAACGGCACTTTCGAATAACCGCAGCAGAGTGTCAACGTTTATCGTCTACCCCAGGCCCTGGCCGCAGAAACCTGCTGCCTCGGCCAAACTGGAACTTTGGAGGCGATTAGCGTCATAACCTGCCTAGCGCGCCGCGATCCACCCGGCTGCGCATTCAAACTGGATCAACGGGAATTCAGGCCTCGCATTTGCTCCAACTGATCAAGCGCGAGCTTGGCACTGCGCTCCCAGGAAAACGTGGCCGCATGCGTGATGGCGTGCTGCTTCAGGCTAAGGCGGAATTGTTTATCCTGCAAGGCTTGGCATATCTTGTTCGCGATGGCCTCCACCGAACGGGGATCAAACAGCGCTTCAGCATCGCCAATCACCTCCGGGATACTGCTCGTGTTCGAACCGATCGAGGCTGCCCCGCAGGCCATTGCCTCTAGCGCCGGAAGGCCGAACCCTTCATAGAGCGAAGGGAACACATGCACCTCGCACAGGTTATATAGAGCCACCAGCTCGTCGTCAGGAACATATCCAGTCAAGACCAGTTCCGACTCATGCAGGCCAGACAATCGCGCCATCCCGCCCAACTCCGAGCGCACCGCCGGTTTGACATTACTGCCAATGACGAGTTGGTAGTTGCCGCGGATCGCAGCCGGCAGTCGCGCGAACGCCGAAATGAGATTCGCGAAATTCTTGCGCGGGTCAAACCCACCTGGCACATAGAGCACGAATGGCTTTGTTATCTCATACTTGGACAACAGGCGCTTCGCTTCATCCGCACCATACCGCTGTGGCGCGAACATGGATTCTACCGCACCCGAGATATTTACAATTCGATCCTCGTTGAACCCCAGTAGCTCTATCGCTTCCTTGCGAGAGTACTCCGATATCGCCAGAAGATAATCGGCCTGCCTAAGCGACTGCAGCTTTCCCTCGTAGTACTCTACAAACTCTTGGCCGGTATAGTAAAGCTCCTTCAACGCCATCGGGATCAGATCGTAGAGCGTGACCGCTGTCGGCACGTACACTCCAGAACGACCAACCGATGTTACCGCGTCGTCCACCGAACCCTCGAACAGACTCGTCAGATGAAGTGCATCAGGCTTCAGAGCCGCGATAAATCGCTCACGCGCGATTTCCGCTGCCCGCGTCCGGCCCCTGTTTTCCGGAGCCGTCGCAGTCACCGCACCACTTGAAGGAAAAACTGCGACCTGGTTCGCGGGGATGAACCCGCTGAATTCCTTCGACAACGGCATGATCGAATCCGGGAAGTTCCCGTTCAGAACCAGCCAGACCTCGTGCGCTCGCTCAACCGCCTGACACGCCATCGCCTTTGCCAGTGACTTGCTGTAACGGCCCACGCCTCGAAAGCTGCTATCGTTCTGCGCCGCCTGGAGATCCAATGCAATCTTCATTCTTTTCAACAATTACTTGATGCTTCTCAGCGGCCTGATCATCGCTGCGGCGCAGCACTAGCGCGCTAAAGTGAAGTGATCACTCACGAGACGGCGCATTCTGCCCTTCCGTCTACTCTTCCTCGCGGACCAAGTCAAACCATCTTTTCACTGCTTGACTGGCTTCTTTGCCAGCACCCTCCGCACGATTCGGAGGAGGCGCCAGGCATTGCGCATCGCCAGCAAATGAATCGCTGACACTGCCAGGAAGGCCAGGAACAATACTTGCTCCGACAATCCGATACGCCATCCATAGACCCCGGCCAGTCCAAGTAGCGCATTGCTGACCAGTATGATCCAAACCGTTGCGTCCGGGCTCACCCGCAGCCGCAACAGTACGTGATGCAAATGCGAGCGATCGGCGGACAAGGGATTGGACCCCTTGATAAGCCGGCGCAGCACCACCGTCAACAAGTCGATAAGAACGAAGCCAAGCACCCACAACATAACCACCGGCGGGATCCGGCGCCCGCCGTTGTAGTTCGCCTGCGACAATTCAACGGCGAACCAGACAATGGCGAAGCCCAGCATCAGGCTACCGGCATCGCCCAGGAACACTCGCATGCGGCCTCGGAGCGGGTTCCGTATATTGAATAGCAAGAACCCCAGGATCGCTCCGCAAAAAATGACGCAGATCCGCTGCGCGGCACCGTTTCCGACTTCACCGGCCAGATATGCCAGCCACAGAAAGATAATCAACGCCAGCCCGCCGGCGAGGCCGTCCAAGCCGTCGCACATATTCATGGCGTTCACCACTGCGACCACCGCGAACAAAGTGAGTGGAATGCCCCAATTTACCAGGTCGATCTCGCGGCGACCGAGCAGATCGCCCAGCGATCCCAGATAGATGCCGCCCCAAGACGTCATCAGTATCGCCGCGAAGAGTTGCACTACCAGCTTTCCAACCGGGGGAATTCCCTTCAGGTCATCCACGACCCCGATCAAGGCCAGTACGCTAAGCCCGCCGAGCAGGGCAACGTAGTAGCCCTGCGTCCTCATGAAGAGAATTGCCCCTGCCCAGACAGCAAGGGTGATGGCAATCCCTCCTACCAGCGGAACATCCCCAACGTGTCGTTTGCGCGAGTCGGGGCGATCAAGCAGCCCCATGAAAACGGCGAGCGGTCGAAGCAGGAAGATGCAAAGCACGCTGATCAGGAAAACGACAGCGGGAACCCAGAAGAAGTCGAACATAGAAGTATCGAAAAGGACCGCCTGCGGTGGCAACGCGGCCGCCGAAGCATCAGGAGTCTGCTAGAACTTCCCTGTAGAGATCGCTGTACGCTTTTCCTAACGCTGCACCAGAGAAGAGCGTCTCATATCGATCTCGCGCCGCTCTGCCCATGCGACCGGCCAGCGCATTCTCCGACGCCAGCGTGCGAATGGCCTCGGCCAATGCCTCAGGCGATTCCGGTGGTACGACTAGGCCCGTCACGCCATGCTGATTCACATACGAGGTGCCTGAACCGATCTCGCAGCACACCATCGGCTTGCTGAACATTGCAGCCTCGACCAGTACCATGCCGAATGCTTCCGAGCGCAGGTGCGATGGCAGCACCAAGGCCCGGCATGTGGCGAGCAGCGCCCGCTTTTCTTCATCGGTCACCTGGCCCGCGAACACCACATTGGCAGCGCCTACCTGTCGTGCCAATTCCTTGAGGCGCTCCATCTCCGGGCCCGAGCCCGCAATCACGATCTTTGACGCAATCCGGGGCGCTGCCTGGACCAGGGTATGCAATCCTTTGTAATACCGAAGCACCCCGAGTGCGAGGAAGAATGGCTCCTGCCCCAGTCCGAGACGTGGCGGTGCGCTGGCATAGGCCTGGCGATCCACGGCCATCCCTGCCGCTGCACTGTCCGCATAGTCGCCGATGCCAAGCGGGATCATGCGAAGCTTGTCCCGATCGACCTGCCCGAACAATACCGGGCTGGTTTTCAAATAGGTCGGCGAGGTGGCAATGACCGCCGACATCGAGCTGAGCATCCAACGCATCAAAGGCGCATAGACTTCTCCGAGATGGCGCTGGCGCACGATATCGGAGTGATACGTCATGACCGCGGGCTTGCGGCTCCCCCCGAGCAAGCGCAGGACGTCAGCGAATGGCCAGGGGAAATGGAAATTCAGCACGTCCGCCCACTGCGCCAGTTGCCGGTAGCGCAGAAACGAACCGGGGCCGCCCAGATCGCAGGAGGCTGGTGCAGCCCACGATCTGGCCCGCACCACCGTCCCCTCCGGAAGCTCGACCTCCATCGGCTGAGGCTGCGGCGACAGGGTGAAAACCCGCGACTCCACGCCGAAGTCGCGCGTGCCAAGACAAATCTGCCGGATCGCTTCCTGCAAACCGCCTGGCGGGTCTGGAAAATATGTGCGGTAGATGTGAAGAACGCGCAAAGGGCGGCCGCTGACGTCAGGCTTCATACATCCATCGCAGGGTATCTTCCAGCGCAATCACGTTGATTTCGCCAATTCGGTCACGCAATTTCTGATTGCTTCCGCGCAGGTATTTCACATCCCCTTGACGGACGAATGCCGGATTTGTCTTCACCGTGATCCTGTAACCGGCAATACGCTCCATGATATCGAGCACATCCTGCAGGCTATATGCCTCGCCCGAACACACATTGAAGACCTCTCCGGCCGGTGCCGCCTGCAACAGCCGCGCGTAGGCATCCACGACCATCCTGACGTCCGAGAAATCACGGGCCACGTCAACATTGCCCAGTTCGATCTCTTTCGCGCCCCGGCGGAAATGGTCGACGATCTTCGGCAGCAGGAAGTCATGCGACTGCCCCACACCCGTGTAGTTGAACGGCCGTACGATGGTAATCGGCAGCTTGGAAGTCCACAGCTGTGCCATCATTTCCATGGCGATCTTGCTCACCGCGTAGTCGTTGGCCGGTGCGGGGGCTACCGACTCAGTCAGCGGATCCACGGGCGTGTTGCCGTAGACATTGGCGCTGCTTGCCAGCAGGACCGATTCCGGTGTGATGCCGGCTGCGGCTTCCAGGAGGTTGCGCGTCCCGACCACGTTGGTGCGATAAATGGCCTCCGTATTGCCATGCGCGACGAAGGCAATGGCCGCCAGGTGCACGAGAAATTCCGGCTTGACGGCGGCCAGCACACTGGCAAGCCGCTGCCGGTCCATCAGATCGCACTGGTAGACGTCTTCTTGCGGCGCGTCACCTTCGTGGGCCAGACCGACAACACGATAGCCTTTGGACCGGAGCGTATCGGCGAGGTATCTGCCGGTAAAGCCCCGGATCCCCGTAATCAGAACCGTTCGCATCTCAGAATGAATAACCTTGCTGGTTGCGACGCAAATCCGCTTGGACCATCATCTGGCACAGCTCTTCCAGGGTGGTCTGCGGTTTCCATCCGAGCTCGCGGGTGGCTTTTTCCGGATTGCCGATCAGGAGCTCCACTTCTGCCGGGCGGTAGAACCTGGGGTTGATCCGGACCACGGGCTTGCCAGTCGCGGCATCGATACCCACCTCATTCTCCTCTTTGCCCTGCCAGGTCACCTGGATGTCCGCGGCCTTGAATGCCATCGTGACAAAATCACGGACGGTAACGGTGCGATTGGTCGCCAAGACATAGGTATCAGGCTTGTCAGCCTGAAGCATGCGCCACATGCCTTCCACATATTCCTTGGCAAAACCCCAGTCGCGCTTTGCATCCAGGTTGCCCAACTCCAGTACGTCCAGCTTGCCGAGCTTGATCTTCGCAACCGAATCCGTGATCTTGCGCGTCACGAATTCACGGCCGCGCAGCGGTGATTCGTGGTTAAACAGAATCCCGCTGCAACCGAAGATGCCATAGGACTCCCGATAATTGACGGTGATCCAATGGGCGTACAGCTTTGCCACGCCATATGGGCTGCGCGGATAGAAGGGAGTATCTTCAACCTGGGGAATCGCCTGCACCTTGCCGAACATCTCGGAGGTTGACGCCTGGTAGAAGCGGATCGCTGGATTGACTATGCGAATGGCTTCCAGCAGATTCAGCGGACCAATCCCGGTAATCTCCGCGGTGGTCACAGGCTGGTCGAACGACACTCCGACAAAGCTCTGTGCCGCCAGGTTGTAAACCTCGGTGGCACCGGTCTGCTGCAGCAAGCGGATGCTGGCGCTCAGGTCCGTCAGGTCATACTCGACCAGATGCAGGTTTTTGTGATCTTGAATGCCGAGTTCCTCGATCCGCCAGAAGTTGACGGAGCTAGTACGACGGTAAGTACCGTAGACCACGTAGCCCTTCTCGAGCAGCAGCTCGGCAAGGTAGGCGCCATCCTGGCCAGTAATACCGGTGACAATTGCGGTCGTATTCTTAGCGTTCATCTGATTCTTTCCAGTCAATATTCTCTTCATTACCGCGGGGCATCTACTTGCATGCATTCCCGCCCCTCACTTCACTCTGCCAGGCACCAGAACCCGCCGAGCCGCCGCCTGCCTGTTTCAGCTTGCCAGCAGGCCACCAAGCCGCTCGGCGCTCTGCGCCCAGGTCTCCCACTTGAGCCCTGCCGGATCCGGAACCCGTCCGTGCTGCCTGAGATCAATCCACGCGCGCACCGCCAGCTCCAGATCTGCCGGCTCGTTTCCGGAAAAATAATACGCCGCCGATCCGGCCACTTCGCGGAACACCCCAATATCGCGCGCAATAATGGGCAGACCGTGATGGGCCGCTTCGATCAGGGGCAAGCCGTAGCCCTCTCCTTCCGACGGCGCCAGCAGGCAAGAAGCGGCTGCATAGATCCGACCGAGGTATTCATCACTGATGCCCTCCAGCCAGTGCAGTCGCCGTCCCAACTCCGGGCAGCGTCGAATTGCGTCCACCGTGGCGGGAATCGTCCGGCGCTCATGTCCGGGCAGCGCCTTCCAGCCTTCATAGCCGACGATCACCAAGTTCACATCGACGCCGGCACGCCACAAACGCTCAAAGGCTTGAACCGTTTGCAGGTGGCCTTTGCGCGGCTCGATAGTCCCTACCATCAGGAAGGTGGGGCGTGATGACAAGCGATCCAGAATGGCTACCGCGCCATCCGGCAATCCCGTGGTCGGAAATGACGCCGATACATCCGCACCGAGATGGGATACCAGCAATTCCGGTGAGGTCCGATTGGCGCCCGGCGGGTTGTCCCGCAACCAGTCAGACAGAGACTGCCGTACGTCCTCGGAAATACAGATGAGCATGTCCGAATTCGCACAGATGGCTCTTGTCCATGCCGTGTGCGTATCATGCGCCCAAGGTGGGAAGAACTCCGGTCGGGTAATGGGCAGCAAATCGTACACTATGAAGCCCACCTTGGCGCCGCTTGCCCGCCAATAATCATATAGACCTTGGCTTGCGGCCTGCACCACGCCGTCGGAAAAGAGATCCAGTGCGACCAGGGCATCGCCATGCAACGGAACGACGACATCGTCCTGTGCCGGCGCAGATTGGAAGCCCTGCTGCGCAGACAGGTAGGCCTGGGCCTTGCGAACACGCCACCGGCCGCCCTCCTGGACCAAGTAGACGGGCACGACATCATAGCCCCTCGGTGGATTCAGCAGCAGTTCTCTCAGCAGAGCCCTGGCCACCCGTTCAATGCCCGTCTTCAGGTCGTTGCGTGCCGTTGCCGAGACATCCACATAAATATGCGGCTTGCGCGCGACAAACAACAAGTCAGCCGCGTCCTTCGCAACGTCGTCCCGAATATCGGGCGCGCATGGCGGGTAGACCCGCCAGAAGCGGATGGCTGCCTTTTTCACCTGCTGCACAGGCGCCGACAAGGCGACCGCCTCGATGGCATCGGCATAGCCCGCCGCGGTCTTGGCCGGCGTATGGCTGGAATCGATATACGCCGGTCCAACAGTGCGCAGCCTGGACCGCAGCGCCGCATCGCAATGCAACTCCTCGAGCGCGGCAACAAGGTCGGCAACCTCAAATTCATCGCTCAGCTTGAGCAAGGCGTCATCCGGATATTCCGCCATCGAGCCATTCGCGTTCACCACCAGCGGAACGCCATGGGCCAGGCAATCCAGCACCGTGCGCGAGGTCTCACCGCGCGAATGGGTCCGCAACTGCACCGCCATGTCGGCCGCGGCCAGGTAGTCATCGAAGGTATCGCGATCGGCAAAACCCGTAATGCTGATACGAGCACCCCCATCGATGCCTGCAATCATTTCATCGATACGGTCGCCGTAATCCAACTCCTCCCTGCCGCCGACGAAGACCAGCTTGCACTGCCTGTTGCCCGCCAGGCTCGATCGCCCCCAGGCGTCAAGAAGTATGTGGTTAAGCTTCGTATAGTCCATGAAGCCGAACGCACAGACCACGAAATCCTCATCCGCATAGCCCAACGCTGCCCGGGCCTGCGCGCGCCGATCGACTTCAACCCTGGCGCGATGCTGCCTGACCACGCGCACCTTCGGCAGAAAATCATCGCCGTAATATTTGCGCACCAACTCCCGGCTATAGTCCGAATGCACCACGACAGCGAGCGCGTGGCTGAAAACCTCGTAGCTGCAAGGCCAGTCCCGCTTCGCGGCATGCAGGCCTTCGCGCGCAAGATATTCCAGCGCGGCATATCCGTGCGAACGCAGCATCGCGCGCTTCAGCGCATCCGGCCGGTAGCCGGACACCTCCATCCACAACAGCAGGCTACTGAGATAGAAGTCATGCAGGACAACAACGCCTGGATATTGCTTCATCAAGTCCAGCATGTGGACATGAAACGGCGAGTTGCCCATTTGGTAGACGATGCGCTCGAACGTCTCCGCATGCTCCTTGAACCAGGCAACGTCGCGCACAGAGACGGTCGAGCCGTCCGGCATGGGCTGGACCTCCGCCTGGTCCGAAATCACCGTAATCTCATACCGCCCAGCAAGCGAGGGGATCAGGTCAGCAACATAGTCCGCAATACCTGTGCGCTCGGGAGGCAACGGGGTGACCAAGGCAAGGCGGGCCTTCCCCGCCGGTGCCGGACTTGCGGCCGGCACCGTGGCGCTTTGGGCCGCTTGCTCGACCCCCTGCTCGATCGCACGCAATGCGCGCTGCGCGGTCTTGTCCCATGAGAACTCCCCGGCTTGCCGACTGGCATGCTGCCGCAAGGACTGACGGAAGACGTCGTCGATCAGCGCGCGAACCATAAGGTCGCGCAGTTGCGGCACCGAACTCGGATCGAACAACGCATCGTCGCGCCCAATGACTTCTGGCACGCTTGTCGCGAGGGAACCGATTACCACGGCCCCGCAGGCCATGGCCTCCAACGGCGGCAGCCCGAAGCCTTCATGCAGGGAAGGAAACACAAACAGCTCGCACGCCTGGTAGAGCGTGCGCAGATCGTCGTCGGAGACATGGCCTAATACGAGCAGCTGGTCCGGAACGAGACCCGATTCTGCGGCGATCCGCCGGATTTCGCCGATCCGTTCCTCTTCTGCTCCCCCGACCAGGACAATCTGACGCGTCTCCCTCAGTTCGCGGGGCAATGCGGCAAAAGCCTTCACCAGCAGGCCGAAGTTCTTGCGAGGCTCGAGATTGCCCGCAGACATGATGAACGACCGCGAGATACCGAATCGTTCCGCCAGGACCGCTCCGTCAACCGGCTCGTCGGCCGGACGGAAATGCGCATCGCATGCCGAAGACATGTTGACGATACGGGGTGCTAGCTCCCGCAGCGCGCCAGCACATTCGAGCCGGGAGTAGTCGGAGATCGAGAGCAGAAGATCAGCCCGCTTCAGTGAATCAATCTTCAGGTTGTAGTAGGTCTTGTAGTGAGCTGGCCAGTTCGGATCCGGATTCAGATAAGGGATGAGATCGTATAGCGTGACCGCGGTAAACGGTGCCTTCGCCAGCAGGCCCACCGAAGTGATGGCATCGTCCACAAACCCTTCGAACAGGCTGGTCAGGAACACAGCGTCGGGGGCCAGGGAGGCAATAAGGCGCTCCCGCGCCAGCTCGGCAAGCCGTGCCCGGCCGGTGTTGGCCGTATCGAATTCCGCGACCGGACCAGCGGCATCAAAGACCAGGACATCATCGGCCCCGACCTCACCTGCAAACTCTTGCTTGAGTTCCTCCAGCCCCTGCGGATAGAGGCCGTTCAAGAGCAGCTTGACAGTGTGCTGGCCGCGGTTACGAACGATGGCCTTGGCCAGCGCCAGCGAGTAGCGTCCGATTCCCCGAAAGCGGCTGGCGGATTGGCATCCCTGCAGGTCGAGTACGATTTTCACGATAGTTTATAAGGCTAAAGGCAGGTCTGTTATATCAGAACAGTGACTGGTAGCAGCGCACGACGTCCTGCATGACCTGTGGCCACAGCAGCCTGTGGCGAGCCGCCCAGACGGATTTTTCTGTCGACGCGGCGGCGGCCTCGGTAATGCCGGCGCGCATCGAATCGTGCGACCACGGATCCACATAGGTCACCGAATCGCCGAAATACTCGACGGTCGAGCCTACCTTGGTCAACAGCACGCGCGCGCCCAACGCGGCTGCTTCGATCGCTGCGATGCTGGGTGTCTCGAGCAGACTCGGCATGGCGAAGAATTCGCAGCCCGCCATCGCCGAGCGCATCATTTCCGATGCATAAGGCAAGTTGCCAACCAGGCGAAGCCGGTCGCCGCCAGCTTCCATGCAGGCCTCTGCATAGTGCTGGTCGCGAATGCTCCCTGCTACCACGAACAGCAGGTCGGGCCGCTGCTCACGCAGCAAGCGCAGGAATTCGAGTTGATTCTTTCTCGGTTCAATGTTGGCTACGTTCAGTACGTAGGGTCCGTCGATGCCGAACGCCGTTTTGAACTTGCCGGGATCGGCCGGCACGACAAAGTCAGCCTCGGCGG
Source organism: Cupriavidus sp. FW306-01-F10A (assembly GCF_058782785.1). NCBI lineage: Bacteria > Pseudomonadati > Pseudomonadota > Betaproteobacteria > Burkholderiales > Burkholderiaceae > Cupriavidus > Cupriavidus sp. FW306-01-F10A. The sequence continues at coordinate 57,213 of NZ_JBYSYA010000014.1, read as the reverse complement.
CGTTGTAGACGGTGTGAAATTTTTCGCGCGCAAGCCCGAAGACATCGCTGAGGGCGTCGCCCTCCATATTCGAGTTAACGATGATGCGATCGGCCAGTTCGAGTATGTTCCAGATGGCCGCATACGGGTAGTTTGACTTCGTCTCCTGCGTGACCCACAGGTTAGGGCTGACCACGAATTTGAGACCACGCCTCTTGGCGTAGTCACACATTTCGATAGTGCCCGGCATGACAGAGAACGCATGAAAAATCTGATACTGGTCCAGGTCAGTTTTCCACATGTCATAGAGATCCGCCTGCACCCCGAAGCGTGGCAGGTGATGCGCATAGGCAAGCAACTGGCGCTCACCGCCGCCAGCAACATCCATTGCCCACGGATAGCTGTAAAACAATGCCTTCAATGTCATACCCCGAATAGTTATTGTCGATACTCTTCCGTGCCTCTCGGCCGGCCTATGACTGATTCCAGATGGTTTGCATGAGCCAGTCACGCCCTGTAATACCGGAAGCCTGATCTGAAAGCAGAAACGACACAAGTTGCGCCACTTCTTCCGTCGTATTGAACCGCTTCAACTCGAGCGGCTCGCAGATGCCACGATAGAACTGCTCGGACGTCATGCCCTTTTCTCGGGCCATGCGCTCGACGTCACCCAGTGCCATCTCCGTACCCACCCAGCCAGGGCAGATTGCATTGACAGTTATGCCTTCCTTGCCCAATTCCTTTGCCCAACATTTGGTCATGCCGATCAATCCGAACTTGGAAGCGCAGTACGCGGAATACCCAGCCCGCCCCTCCTTCCCAAGCTGAGAGGCAATATTAACAATCCGGCCAGGACGCGATAGCTTCTGCAGCAGGCCACGAACTAACAAGTACGGCCCCACGAGATTGACGGCAATGGTCTCCCCCAGTGGGTCTTCACCTTCCTCATCTATTCCGAATGGTGTACAGACGCCAGCATTGTTCACAAGACCCCATATGTCTGGCGGACAGTCGGCACAGAATCGCGCAATTTGCTCCGCATCCGCCAAGTCCAGATGGCAGACCTTTGCATTGGCTTGGATAACGAACGGCTCACTTTGCAGCGCGTGAGCAGAGTCTGCACTGCTAGCCACAAGTGTCAATGAATAGCCTTGGACAGCCATGGTGCGGGCTATCTGTAGTCCGATACCACGACTTGCCCCAGTCACAATCACGTGCCGCATTTTCACTGTTACACCCATTCAAAATTGATTTGTCGCATTCGACCAATTTCTGCCAGCAGTTGCTTAGTTGACTCCGCCCACGAGAGGATCGTCATTGCTTCCGGCCTTGGATGCTCGCCGGAGTGTCGCAAGACCTCCCACCTACGAATACACTCCAGCAGGTCCGATCCTGAAGTTCCTTCAAAATAATACGCCGCTTGCTGGCAAACCTCTCGAAACACCGGAATATCTCTGGCAATTATAGGCAACTGTGCTTGCGCCGCCTCAACCAATGGCAGCCCAAACCCTTCGTCCTCAGACAACGCTAGCAGGGCTATCGATGCACCATATATCAGTGAAAGAAACTCATCGCTGATACTATCGAGCCAATGCAACTTCTGACCAAACTGTGGGTGCGACTTGATGCGATGAATGAGTGCATCCACCTTCCAACCCGGTTTCCCAACAATGACAAGTGATGCCGGGCAGCCGTCAGCCCATAGTTGATCAAAAGCATCAAGGGCAAGGCTGTGCCCTTTTCTCGGCTCCACGGTTCCGACCATCAAATAGCTATTTGAGGCCCCTATCTTTTCCAAAAGTTCGAGATAGCCCTCAGGCAATCCGGCCGTAGCGAACGGCGTCGACCGGATGTCCGCTCCCAAATGAAAATAGCCTAAAGAGGGGCGATCGGATTTTCCAGAATCATCTTCTTCCGCCCTCCATCGCTCCAGGTCGACTCGCACCGTGTCGGATATTGCAACTATTCCGTTCGTGTCAGATAGCGCCCAATCCAGCCAGTGGCGAAATAAATCTAGATAGCTATATCCATTGAAATACTGCTGCTCGCCCTGAAACCATTCCGGGTGGCGTACGGGAATTAAATCATATACAACCACATAGACGCCGACACCAACAGCGCGAAAACGGCTGATTTCATTCCGCAATGCCACAGAAATATTGAATGCAAGATCTACGCAGATGAGCAGGTCTCCTTCAGCGGGCTCGATCCGCCTATTGGTGCGGACGATGAGCGGCTGTTCGCTTACTGATGCAGCGACGAAATTCCCCTCATAGAAAGAGCCCGACTCATCACCGATCGCCAAAACCGGAGTCCAGCCAACAGGCGGATCATCTACTAGAGATGCGTATATAGCCTTAACAACTCTATGTATCCCCGTTCCATTGAATGTATCGAGACCGGATACATAGAAAAGTAGACGATTCCCCATGATAGCCAAGTTACTCAAGATGTCACGCGATGACGATTCCGCTCGATAGCCTCAAAAATTACACTCCTATCAACGTAGTGGCCAAAGTGGGTTTCATCCACTCGCGACATCACGCCGACCGTCCTCACAAGGCCAAGATAAGATTGACCGTTGAGGAAATGCTTGTCATAGCACATCCGCTCCCAAAGGTCCGCGAGCGAATATTCGAATGGGACTACAGTAGGCAAGCCAACACGGGAGAAAACGTTATAGTGGGCATCCAGCGTCTCTTCGTCGGAAATTCCGAGCAGTAGCGCCACCTCCGCAGAGACGCACATACCTATCGAAACCCCTTCACCGTGATAAATCTCACCGCCAGATAAGTGCTCAATTGCATGACCGATAGCGTGCCCATAATGCTTGATAGACTCGTTGTAGTCGGTCTCATCCGGCTCGATGTCACCACTCATCACCTGCATCTTCAACTCGATCGAACGCAGTACCGTTTCCGAAAGGAATTCAAGATCAAGCAAATGCTCGCTATTGGCACATATATACTTCAGAAATTCCGAGTCATGGCAAAGTGCATGCTTAATCGACTCGGCAAGGCCATCGCGCACAAACCTTATGTCCAGTGTACGAAGAACATAAGGATCGACTACGATTTTGGAAGGCGCATGGAAGCTCCCGATCAGATTTTTGCCATGCGCAAAGTTGATGGCCTGCTTGAAACTGATAGCTGCATCGACCTGGGAGAGCAGACTAGTCGGAATATGCACCAACCCAATTCCACGATATAGCGTGGAAGCCAGAAAACCGGCAAGATTATTTACTACACCACCACCAAGACTAAAAATTACAGAATACTTGTCGAAGTTATAATTCAAGGCCCCTTCCACAAGCTGGGAATACCATTTAAAACTCTTCGATCCCTCATTGGCAGGGACCACGAGCGTACGAACTTGACGCCCGGAACGTTCAATGCATTCAAGAACTGTGCGCAGGTACAGCTTTTCGACGTTCTTATCAGTCACGAGCAGGTGTGTTGACTCTTTCCGGATATGGTCAAGTACGCCCATGCTATCCAAGTGCCGAAGGGCATCGTTCTGGACAATAACCTCGCTGTCGAGCCTCCGCTCAGCATGGAAATTGAAGGAACGGGGCAGATTGGTTTTGCTCATTTGGTCCTACTTTTTTCGAGACATATCGCTCAGCGTTAATTAGGCTTTTTGACGAGGTCAAGTTCGCAGCTTCAACACCCTTACCAGAGGTTCGAGGCTCTGTGGCAGCAAGTGCTGGTTATGTACACTCCTTTGCAGCTGCGGCGACACGGGCATACTCAACGCCGCCTCCACGCCACGCTGGATAGACGAAATCGATACCGGATCCACCCGATGCACCAGATCGCCGAAATGTTCTCGAGTCCATGGCCCGTCCGACAGTACCATCGGCACTCCAGCCAATCCGGCTTCGAATGCAGAGAATCCTGCCGGCTCCAACGATACTTCGACAAAGGCCTTACATCCGCGTAGAGCTGAACGGAGAATTTCCGATTTCGGCTGCAGGTACGGTAGAAATTTGAAGTGCCCCGGGGCGGCTCGAACACAGGCCTCGTAGTAAGTACGGTCACGGTAGTCACCGACAAATACCAGCGGAGTCTTCGAATCGCGCAGTGCGTGAATGGCGGATAGCTGATTCTTCCTCTCTTCAATAATGCCCACACTCAAGAGGTAGTCGCCTAGCTTGTAAGAATCCTTGAAAAGAGCATCATCAATCTTCTCCTCAAAACACGAATCAATACCCCAGCGGCAGTACGCAACCTTGGAGGCTGGCAGCGGTACGAATTGTGCGACATTTTCGTACTCTGATTTTGATTTGAACACGACGATATCCGCCAACCGGAAGAACTCGGCCGCGAAATCCAGATTGCGCGTATCCGGCTCCTTCGCCCACCACACGCTAGGCATCAGCACCAGCTTCTTGCCCGCTTCCTTGACCTCCCGGACAAACTCCATGCCGGTCGGCACCACCGAGTAATGCAGGATCACGTCGTACTTGCTCAAGGGCAGCGAGGTCGATCCGTAGATATCCGCACGCACACCCAGTTGCCGCAGGTTCGTCAGAAGGTCAACGAGCTCAAGCTCGCCGCCTCCGCGGTGCAGAAACGCGGTAGGGTAAGTGGTGATCAGTACTCGGGAATCACTCATTCAATACTCCGGTTTATTGTTCCGAGATCAATTCTGTTTGCGTGTTGCGACCGTGTTCCGGCCAGACGTACTTGAGCATCTTCAGCGTCCGGGCATCCCATGTGTTGTCACCGACATAGGCCTTCACCTCAGCCTGACTGAGCTTGCCTCGCGCGAGTTGCCGCTCGACAGCTGCTACGAATTGCGCTGCATCGGCACCGATTTCCAGCCCCTCCGACTGATGTCGGGTGAAGTCCAACGGTGTCGACACCACCGGCAAGCCCGCCGCCAGATACTCGAAATACTTCATGGGAAACATGGAACGCGTGTAGTCGTTCAACAAGGTCGGCAACAAACCGACGTCCATGCCTCGCAGGTATCCAGGGAGGTTCTTATAGCTACGGTAACCGAGGAAATGCACATTCGGCCGTCCGCGCAGCGATGCCACCAGTTCACTGCGCTGGCCCTCGCGTTCCTCGCCAATAAACACCCACTGCCAGTCTGGACGCATGGCCGCCGCCGCCTGCAGCAAAGCGAAGTCCACCTTGAAATCCGAAAGGACGCCATGGTAGACGAGTCGCGGCCCCGGGATCGCGGCGAGATCGGCAGGGACGGGCCCCGCCTGCAGCGCCGCGCCAAAGTGATCCGCATCTACCACATTGGCAAAGAAGTGGGTGTTCGCATTGTAAGGACGGCACTGCTCCAGCAGCGCAACGGCTGTCGTGAAAACCGCATCAGCGCGTTCCAGCAATTGCTGTTGAGCGTGCCGGAATGCCGTCACATCAATGCCAGGCACCGCTGCGAGATCATCAACGCAATGATAAACCACGGGCCCGTGTCCCAAATTCTGCACTGCGGGAAGCATGTACGGATGATAGGTCCACAGCAATGGCGGACTGCCGCCATGCTTCCTGACGAATCGTTCCACGCCCCAGCGCAGCAGCGACTGATTAAAGCGGCGCACCAGCGGCCAGTGGTGTTTTGCGGGCACCATGAGGGGAGAAAGGACCCAGAGATTCGGTTCGTGCTGCGGCGGGCCAATCAGCGTGGAGCGCAGTCCGCGCCACAGCCTGCGCCATATCCGCCCCCAATCCTTGCCGCTGGAGAGCTTGGGCGCGCGCAACCCGATACTCTCCACATATAGCACGCGCCACCCGCGCGCCGCGAGAATGCGCGCCGTGTGCTGCTTGTTGGTCCAGTACGGCTCGTCCCAGTCCGCTGTGGAGAAGAGGACGCAGTCGCCGGGAGCCACCGGTGGCAGATGTGCATCACCCACGGAACACCTCGAACGCTTCGCCCGTCAGGCTAGCCACGATGCGCTGGGCGGCAAGGCCGTCGCCATACGGATTCTGCCGGGTCTTCAGCGCTTGCCGGCGTGGTGCATCGTCCAGCCATGCAATCGCAGCCTCTTCGATACGCTCGGGCAACTGGCCGGCCAGCGTTGCGAAGCCGGCATCGACGCCCTCACGGCGCTCGGTGTGGCTACGCATGACCACGACCGGGACACCAAACGTCGGCGCCTCTTCCTGGATGCCTCCTGAGTCGCTCACGACCAGCACACTTCGGCTGATCAGATACAGGCTGGAGGGGTAGTCCACAGGTTCGACCAGGGCCAGGTTTCGGATGCCAGCCAACGCCTTCATGACCGGCCCGCGCACCGTCGGATTCAGGTGAACAGGAAACACCCACTGGTACTGGGCATAGCGCCGGCAGAGATCGCGCAAGACCCGGCAGATCCCTTCCAGCACGTCGCCGAAGTTCTCGCGGCGATGGCATGTAACGAGCACGTGCGCCTTTTCGTCGCCGTCCCATCGCGGCAACGACAGGCTGTTGGGCTTGCCCTGCCATGCGTCGCGGACCATGCCGATTGCATCGACCACGGTATTGCCGGTAACCACGACTCGCGCTGCGTCAATGCCCTCGCCGAGCAAGTTGCGGGCGGCGGATTCTGTCGGCGCAAAATGACGCGTGGCAATGCGGCCGAGCAACACCCGATTGGCCTCCTCCGGAAACGGGCTGGCAAGGTCTCCGGTGCGCAAACCGGCTTCGACATGGCCAACAGCAATGCCGCGATGAAAGGCCGCCAGACCGGCGCAGAAGGCCGTCGTCGTGTCTCCCTGCACCAGCACCCAATCCGGCTGGACCCGCTCCAGCACCGCATCCAACTCCGTAAGAAGCCGTGCCGAGAGGATATTGAGCGACTTGCCCGGGCTCATGGTCTCGACGCCGATGTCCGGTTCGATGCCAAAGAATCCGAGCGCCTGCGCCAGCATTTCACGATGCTGGCCACTGGTACAGACCACCGTCTCGACGCGGCGGCGCAGCGCATTGATTACGGGAGCCAGCTTGATGACCTCCGGCCGCGTTCCCATCACCACCAGGACTTTCATGCGCGCCCCCTCCAGCCCTCTGCCGGTTGGCAGTCGCCGCGAAACTCGATCGCCAGCCGCAGTGCCGGATCCGCCGTGGGCACAGAAGGAAGCGTCACGCGGTATTCACCCGCCTCGGCAACGACTTCGGCAGCCGCTTTGCACCGCAGGAAGTCCATCGCGGCTTCTTCGTGCAAGAACAGCGGCTTGACGGCCCGGCTTCGGATATAGGCAATGAATTGCTCGTGAGCCTCAGTACGAACTGCTTCGTCAGGCCAGCCATACTGATAGCGGTCGGAGAACGGGTGGTCCAGATAGCCAAATAACGTCCGGCTCTCGAAAGCCAGTTCGAACGCCTCCTTGAAGACCGCAAGCGGGTCGCCAGCATCGAGCATGCAGTCGCCATGCAGCATGCATTGCTGGCTATGGCCAACGAATCCCACCGGCATGTCCGCGAGCGTGCCGCCACGCGCCAGCAGGAACTCGGGATCGTTGCGGATGATGCCACCGATGCAGCCGGCGTAACCAGCGTCCGCCAGCGCCTGCAGCGCATATCCCGGACTTTGGTGGAACGGAGAGACTGCATAGCGTACTGGGATGCCCGTCACGGCCTGCAACAGATCTGCCGATTCGCGGCCCTCGCCGTGAGCTGCCTCGTAGCTTCCACCCCAGTTCGGAGCATGGGTTGCAGTATGCGACAGCACGGCCTCGCCTTGGACCACCAGATCCCGCAGGATGCCATGGTGCTCCGGCTTGCTCAGGTTCGATGTATGCACCGCGAGCGTGAAAGGTACGCCGAGCCGCCGATACAAATTCCACAAGGGACGTGCAGATTCAATGTCTTCATCGCAATCGAGCCGCGATGTAATCGCCGTGTCGTATCCCCACGGAATTTCGCTGAGAACAGGCTGACAGGGCAGCACGCTAGCGCGGTGGGAGGACAAGAAGTTTTCGACCAACCGCCATTCAAACGAGTCGATAGGCCCCACAGCACGATTGAACCAGAGCAGACTGCAATGCTCGCTTTGCCATAGCGCGGCGTACGAGAGGTGACGCTCGCCATCAACACACACCGAAGCCAGCTCAATCCCGGCTGGCACATCGAGCGCTTGAGCCACCCCCCAGATTGATCCGTCGAAGCGAATGGCACCGTAGCCAAGGTTGTTCCATTCGTCCGTGAAATCAAAGCGTTCGAAGGGCCGGACTACCTGTTTCCCACCAAGCTCGCAGACCAGCCTTTGATAGCTCACGGCTGCGCGGCTCTGGCTTGTGCTACGGCTGGGCGCCGGTTCACTACGGGCCGCTCCGGGGAGATCGATAGACCATTCAGCCAGGCGACAATCGAGCCGGTGGGCAATTGCGGACGGCATGCGGCCCAAGACAATAAGCTTGTTCCTGCCCTGGTCCATCCAATCCAGGAGATCCTCCCCCCACTCGTCCGGTACATCCACCGCCACCACTATCGAGGTCGAAAGCGAACGCAAGGCACTGCGTGACAGCCGCTGTGCCTGGCTCACACTCACCGACCGACGCACGGCAGCCAGTACGAGCTCGCCCGCCCGGCTTGCTGCAGAAGGAAAAAGTACACCGATCATGCAGTCACCACGTGACGGAACTTGGCACGACGACCCACGCGCAGGAGGTCGTCGTGGCCGACAAAGGCAATTGTGAAGGCGTCCTTCCAGTACCCTTCCAGCTTCTTTGTCGTCTCCTCCTTGCTTGCCCAGGGTTCAAGCACAATGCGCAACGTGGGCGGCGACGTCCGAAGGTCGATCTGGAACTCCTGAATGCCACCCACACGGTGGTCAAGCATGTCCTGGATATGGTGAGTCGCATGCGCGGTGCCGTTGATCGGCACGATGTCATGAATACGCCCCACCACATCGGTCAGGAAGTGACCGCTATCGCGTTCTTCGACACGAGCAAGATCGCCGGTGGCATAGCGGATCAATGGCATGAGGCGATTGCGAAAACCGGTGAAGACGAGTTCATTCGCCCCGTCAACATCGCCATCCAGGCGGCGGTTTTCAGCCCATCCCTCAGATTCAAGGATCTGGAACCCGGCTTCCTGGCCATCCAGCTCGTATGCCATCACGCCAAGCTCGGCCAAGCCGTAGCGATTGATCACGCGGCAACGCAATGCACGCTCAATGACTTTGCGCGCCCCCTCCTCAAGCAACTCCCCGCTGGACTCGAAAACCTCAAAGGCCTTGCCACCGCCATAGCGGCGCTCGATGTAGCAAGCCAGCGCATACATCGTCGAAGGATGTCCATGCGCCAGAAATGGCCGCCTCCGCAATAGCGTCTGCCAAATCTCTTCAAGGCCTGCGTCGTCGATTCGATCGAAGAAGATATTGCTCCGGTTCATTGCGAAGCATTTGAAATCTTCGCGCGATGGCCACGACGGCACAGTTTCATCGGGGAAGCGGCAGGCGAAATGCAGTTCGGTAAGGTAACGCCGCTTGCCCGCGCGTTGGCGTGCGTAAAACGTGACCGCCGAGGCATGATCGGCTGCCTCCTGATCGTAGAAGATGGTGCAGGACAGCCCAGTCGACCCGCCAGTCTTGCACGCGTAATGCCTGCCTTGCTCCAGGGGTCGGGAAAACAGCCGCGCGCCTTGTTCGCGGATGATGTCTTTTGTCAGGTAAGGCAGGTCCTCAAGGTAGCGAGGATCTTTCCCTGCCTTGACAGGATCAAATCCCTTGGCCTGGAACAGATCGCGATAATACGGCACCTGTTGTCCAGCGAACTGCAGAATATCGGTGAGTCGCTGCAAGGCAACCTGACGGCGTTGCGCAAACGGCAGCGAATAATGCCCCCGCAATTCGGCTACCTTGGGCAGTACACTCCGCTTCTCTCTGCTTTCAGCTATGGGATAGGCAATATAGGCGCCGGCAAAGCCTTTGATTGTCTTGAAAGGCTGGTACCGAAACAGTGATTCGCCGCAAAGGAGTAAGGGATGGTCTGCTCGCATCTTCAACTTGATATGACTCGTCAGGCGGAGAGACTCTCGCCTTCCCGCGATACGTTTATTGGGACGAATATGACGCTGCTTGGTCAGATACCGCTTCCGTGATCTTGGGCAACACCTGCTCGTCCGCAATGATCCTTCCATGCTCGAGACTGATCTTGCGTGAGCATACGCGCTCGACGAGCGCGGGATCATGCGTCGCCACCACCAGAATAGAGGCAGCACCAACGAGCATCTCGAGCCGTTTGGCTGCCTTCGCGCTGAACTCCGCATCGCCTACGCTCAGCCATTCATCCATGATGAGAATATCGGCTTCGACGCTCGTGGAAATAGCGAAAGCAAGCCGAAGCATCATGCCGCTGGAATAGGTTCGCACCGGAAGATTCAGGTACTCACCCAGGTCACTGAATTCAGCAATATCGTCTATCTTGCTGCGAATACGGGCTGGCTTCAGGCCGTCCATGATGCCGCGCAGGTAGATATTCTCAAAGCCCGTGGCGTCGGGGTCCAACCCCATCGACACATCAAGCAGCGATGCGACTTTGCCTCGCATGTGGAGTTCGCCCCGCACCGGCGCATAGACTCCGGACAAGGTTCTCAGCAACGTCGTCTTCCCCGAGCCATTGTGGCCAAGCAGGCCAATCCGCTCGCCGTCTGAAAACCGGAAACTCAGTCGGTCAAGCGCGGTAACGACAGCGTGCCGCCCTGCATCCTGCGCAATGCGTCCGCCAGTGGTCAGATTCAGCACCGCCTTCTTTAGCGAGCGATGGGAATTCTCGTAAATCGGAAACTCGACCGAAATTTCCTTGGCAACAATCGATGAAGTCACAATTTTCAGAGCCAGTAAGGTACCCGATTACGGAAACGCTGCATCAGGAATTGGGCCAGTGCGAAGCCAAATACCAGCAGGCCAAGTGACCAGGCCCACGACTCCCAATGAATAGGGCGACCCGTGATCGGTGCCCGAACCGTCTCGATCAGATGGTAGAGCGGGTTGTACTCGGCAACCCAGGCACGATCCTTCAGGATTTCCGGCAACCACATGACGGGCGTAAAGAAGAATACAACCTGAATAAGGTTGGTAACGATCGGAGGAATATCGCGGAACCGCGCGCACAGGATGCCGAGTGTCACCCCTACCCATATTCCGTGCAACAAAAGCACCCCCAGCCCAACCGGGACGAGCAAGAACTCCCATGTTGGCCAGTGACCAAACCCAAAAAGCAGAATAACCACGACCGGCAAGCTGTGCAGCAAGATCGCAAAATTGCGCCAGGCAATACGGCATACATGGATGGTCAACGGAATCCGCATCTGCTTGATGAGATATGCCGAGCCGATGAAAGCCATGCAGCCCTCATTTGCCACGGTACCCAGGTATTGCCATATAACAAGTCCAACGGCGAGATAAGGCAGATAGTCGCGAATCTCCTGATTCAGCAATGTCGAATAGAGCGCACCGAGCACTGCAACCATCAATGCCGTACTGAGCGTGAACCAGAACGGACCGATGACGGAGCGGCGATAGCGCTGCCGTATATCGTGCCACCCCAGCGTGCCCCATATACGCGTGGCGCAGATACCCATCAGGAGGTCATTGTTTCCGCCGTGCTGGGCCAGATCGGCGTCCAGCCGGCGAGCCGCTGTAATTTCCATTTCAGGCACGGCCATAAATGTCTTCAAAGCGAACGATGTCATCTTCTCCAAGATATTCACCGCTCTGCACCTCAATCATCACGAGACCGACCACACCAGGATTTTCAAGCCGATGCTTGTGCCCCGCCGGAATATAGGTCGACTCATTCGTGGCTACAAACAACTCCTGATCGCCGTTCACCACCTTTGCCATGCCGCTGACAACGATCCAGTGCTCACTGCGGTGATGATGCATCTGTAGACTCAAGCTGGCACCAGGCTTGACTTCGATGCGCTTGATCTTGAAACGCGGCCCCTCCTCCAGGATCGTATAAGTGCCCCATGGGCGATGCACTGTACGGTGCAGCTTATGCGCCTCATGGCCGCGCGCCTTCAACTCCGAATAGACATGCTTGACGTCCTGTGCGCGATCCCGGTTCGCCACCAGCAGGGCGTCAGGCGTGTCAATCACAATGAGGTTGTCTATCCCAACTGCGCCAATAAGCCGATCGTTGCTCGACAAATAGCAATTGGAAACATCATGCAGGAGGGCTTCACCTTCGACCCTGTTTCCATTGCCATCCGGACTGACCAGATCTCCGACCGCAGCCCATGAACCAATATCGCTCCATCCAATACTGCAAGGAACGACTGCAGCCTGCTCACACTTCTCCATCACCGCATAGTCGATCGAATCTTCCGGCACTGCGCCGAAAGTTTTAGCTTCAAGTTCGATCTGAACCCAGCCCTTGCCTTCGGCCACGCGGGACCGCTCGAGGCACGCCTGCGTTGTCTCAAGAATTCGAGGACAGTGCTGTTGCAGTTCTCGCAGAATGCTCCCGGCGGTGAAGCAAAAGATTCCTGAGTTCCAGAGAAAGCGGTTTGATTCGAGATACTCCCTGGCCTTGTCAAGTGTGGGCTTCTCGACAAACCGCAATACCGTATTGCCATTCGCTTCGATATAGCCGTAACCGGTTTCCGGCGTCTCCGGCCGAATACCGAACGTAACAACCTTGCCATCACCGGCAAGGTTCTTTGCAGTATTCACCGCCGTGGAAAAAGCTTCCTGATCCGCAATGAGGTGATCGGCGGCAAGGACAAGCATCAACGTCTCCGGGCCGTGCGCCTTCGACACACGCAATGCGGCAGAGGCGATGGCAGCGGCAGTATTGCGGCCAAACGGTTCCAAGATAAATGACGTTGCGCAGTCGTCCCGATTTACCTCCCGATACTCGTCAGCAACCTTGAAAAAAAGGTCCCGATTTGTGACCGTGAGGATCTCCTTGACTCCTGGCAATGCAGCGGCCCTTAGGAAAGCCTTCTGCAGTAGGCTTTGCCCGTCCCCAAGACGGATAAAGGGCTTCGGATGCGACTCTCGGGATACGGGCCAGAGGCGCGAACCAGCGCCGCCACATAGGATGATTGGGATCAGATTCACAGGTTCCTCGCAATAGATTGTTAATTAGGCGCGCCGGCATAGGTTGAACTCAGAAGCTGAGACATTTCAGGCGCTGCCAAATGCGGCGACGTGAGATTCAGCCTCGGCAAGCGTCTTGCCATCGGCATCCTTGATCGTCAAGATCGGCGCATCGGAAATCGGCCAGCCTATCCTCAGGGAGGGGCCATTTCATACGGGCACACGCTTGTGCCGCGCATACCAGCGGCCCGTCGTTCTATACGGGAGAGCCGCTGAGTTCGGCGTGACCACAAATCCATGAGCAATGCCCTCCTGCCGCCACTGCCGGCGCTTGTTGTCGGCAGATGGCGTAACGCCGGCTCACATTTTTCGAGTTCATCCAGGCTGCCCCAATAGGCGCGGGCGGCTTCCGGCAGCGTGAACGTGCCGACGATCTCAGGCTGGATGAGTTTGCCCGGGCCAAGGATGGGCAAGGCGACGTGGCCTTCCACCGGGAAATGCGTTACAGCCGGCGGCTGGCGGGCAGCGCAGCGTTCGTCCAAGGCAGTACGATCGCAAATATTCGCCTGCGAAAGAATGTACCGCTCGTCGCTATCCAGCGAGGCCAGGACCTTGTCGTTGCCCGCGGACGTCAGCTGCATATCGACGTTGAGAACGTCATCCGCCAGCCTATCAGACAACCACGCAAGAACAAGATTGGCACCGATGAACCCAGCACCTCCTGTGACCGAAATATGCGACAAAACTTGCTCCTTGCCTCGATATGTTTCGATGCCCCGACAAAAGCCGGGCGCCCACCTTGTCCCCCTTCAGGACGGCGGGCGTTAAGTGCCTGCAGAAGTGGCGGTATTCTATCCGACGGAATGCCTCGTCCCACGCCCTCCTACGCTCTTTTTGTAGCCTCATGTAACCGCACCCCCTTATATCGGTCACAAAACTACAAATAGAAGCGAAATAGTTTCCTTGCCTTCTGATGGCAACAAAAATAGTATCCCTTGCATCACCTTAGGCAATCCGAGTCCACTCGCACGCCGGCCCTCCATGCCATGGCAACCTCCACGCCGTCGTTGCTCGCCGGTCGCCGACCACAAGAAAGGTCCGACACCCTCGAGGACTTCCGCTCCGCCTCAAGATTGTGAGGACTTGCTCACCTGGTTATGCCATTACCTGCTGGTCTTGCTGGCCAGTAAATTTTGTTCATCCACGCCGGCGATCTCCGCCAGTGAACCGACGCGCAGGTCATCGATCTCCCCTGCAAGGTCGAAGAATACTCACAAGGCCAGCTGGCAAGGCCTCGTGGCCAACATCTTTGGCAACGCCGCGGACCGCTGGCCAAATGGCCAACGGAACTTCGAGCGACACGGGACTTGGCAACGCCTGCACCCGACTACGCTACCGCACGGCCGAACATGTGATCGACTTCAGAACCAGGGGAGGATCTGGATAGGGCGCCCGACACGTTTGTGCTGTAGTTCGATTGCCGGGACGGCGCACCGAAAACGTGCCCGTGATCTGTCTGGGCATAGTCGCTCGACTAGGCCTTGACGGAGCTGGATATGGACAGTGCGCTTGGGGCGGTCACCTGACTGCGGCCGCCTCGCGCGATCCTGCTCAGCGCATAGCCATCCCAGGCGGCGTATGGGCAATATTGTGGACCATGGGCCTGAATATGTCGCCCCCGCCACGGCAGGGACGACATATTGGTTAGCTGATGGCAGCGCCGGGCCGGTTGGCCGGGGCCGTGCCCAAGCACTGGATCACCGTCGTGCTGCCGGCCCGCCGCGGGGGCGATGCTTAACACCGCCCTATAAATATGCCTCATGCTCCACAAAAATAGACTCTGTTCGATACACTCACTAGCTGGATCGAGTGCTCTGGGGGCAGGACGACCAATTGACAAACTTGTTGGACCGCCATCAAGTGCCCAACTCACCACTATCAGATTGAGCTCAGCGGAAGACCTCCGCTTCAGCGAGCAATTTGCCCGCTGCATCCTTCGGCGCTAACACCGGCTCGCCGCAGAGAGGCCAGCGGACCCCTATTGCCGGATCCCTCCACAACAATGCCCGCTCATGCTCCGGATACCAATAGTCAGTCGCTTTATATAGGACTTCGGCTTGCTCGGACAATACTAGGAAACCATGCGCGAAGCCTTCAGGTACCCAGAGTTGCTTCCTGTTTGCCGCCGAGATCATCATGCCAACCCTTGCCAGATGTCGGTGACTCGGTCCGGACATCTACTGCAACGTCAAACACCTCACCCGCGATCACCCGAATAAGCTTGCCCTGGGGATGCTGCACCTGATAGTGCAGGCACCGCAGCACATTGCGCGCGGAACAGGAATGATTGTCCTGGACGAAGGCGCAGCGGATGCCGGTCGCCTGCTCGAACGCGCGCGCGTTGAAGGTTTCCATGAAAATGCCGCGCTCATCCCTGAATACCTGAGGTTCGAGGACCAGCACATCTGGCAGCGCGGTGGGTGTGACTATGAGTTTCATTTAACTGGAGCAGCGAGGATTTGCCTCAGGTACTTGCCGTAGCCGCTGTTGTCGAGTGACGCGGCCAGTTCGGCAACCTTGGCGGCACTGATCCACCGGTTGCGGTAGGCAATTTCTTCGAGGCAAGCTACCATCAGGCCCCGCCGCTTCTGCAGCGTGGCAATAAAGCTGGCGGCGTCCAACAATGAATCATGCGTGCCGGTATCCAGCCACGCATAGCCCCGCCCCATGATCTCGACATTCAGTCGACCGGCTTGCAGATAAATGTTGCATTCGTTTACCGCCTAGTTAGCGGGATATCATTTTGGTTCGAGGGTGTCGGAAACCGAGTCGGTATCACAGATATCCCTTGCGGAAGCAGTGGCTAGCTAGCCTTGATACAATTCGGCGTCGAGAAGCGCCGATCCGAGCCGATCCTTATCCGACAGCACGGGATCCATTCCCGCAAGCGGCCACTCGATAGCGATGTTCGGGTCATCCCACTGGACACAGCGCTCGAATTCAGGCGCGTAATAATCAGTCGTTTTATACAGAAATTCCGCGCAATCGGATGTCACCAAAAATCCGTGCGCAAAGCCTTCTGGCACCCACAATTGCCGCTTGTTCTCAGCCGACAGGCTTAAACCTACCCACTTCCCGAACGTCAGTGAATTTTTCCGTAAATCAACCGCAACGTCGAAGACTTCACCGACCACTACACGGACAAGCTTCCCCTGAGCACGCTGAACCTGATAGTGCAACCCGCGAAGCACGCCTTTTGCGGATCGCGAGTGATTGTCCTGTACAAACTCGCGCCTCAATCCAGTTGCGGCTTCGAAGCTTTGCGCATTGAAGCTTTCGAAGAAGAACCCGCGGTCGTCGCCAAATACCTTCGGCTCTAGAATTAGCACATCGGGAATGGCCGTCTGAACAATTCTGAGATTCATAGTGGTGATGTACGCCGTTTTCTCTTACTTAATCGATTCAGAAACAATGCGTTGCAGATATTCTCCATAGGCGTTTTTCGCAAGTGGATGGGCTAACGCTGCCACCTCCTCGGCACTGATCCATTTGCTCCGGTAGGCAATTTCCTCCGGACATGCCACCATCAGCCCTTGCCGGTTCTGCAATGTTGCGATGAAGCTGGCCGCTTCCAGTAGCGAGTCGTGCGTCCCGGTGTCCAGCCAGGCATAGCCGCGCCCCATGATCTCCACATTCAGCTTGAGCATCTCGAGATACCGCTTATTTACGTCGGTAATCTCCAACTCTCCTCGCGAAGACGGCCTGATTTCCGCCGCAATGTCGCAGACATGATTGTCGTAGAAATAAAGTCCGGTTACCGCATAGTTTGAGCGGGGAGTGACTGGCTTCTCTTCCAGCGAGACAGCGCGGAAGTCTTCGTCAAACTCCACCACACCATAGCGCTCAGGATCGTGCACGTGATAAGCGAAAACAGTCGCACCCTCAGACTGACTTACGGAACGCGCCAACTGGCTCACTAGATCGTGTCCATGAAAAATGTTGTCTCCCAAGATCAGCGTACTGGGATCATGGCCAACGAATTGCCTACCAATGATAAACGCCTGTGCCAATCCATCAGGCGACGGCTGCACTGCGTACTGCAGATTGATGCCCCATTTGCTGCCGTCGCCGAGCATATTGGAAAAACGTGGCGTGTCTTCCGGAGTCGAAATGAGCAAGATGTCCCGGATCCCAGCCAGCATCAGCGTGGACAGCGGATAGTAGATCATCGGCTTGTCGTAGACCGGCAGCAACTGCTTCGACACAGACCGCGTGATCGGGTAGAGTCGCGTGCCGGAGCCTCCGGCCAGGATAATGCCTTTGCGCATGGTGATGCCTGTCAGGGAAGGATCTGGTCCAGCAGGTAATGGATACCCTGCTTCCAGTCCGGAAGATGGACGTCGAAAGTTTCGCGCACGCGCGTGGTATCGAGCCGCGAGTTGGCCGGGCGCGGCGCGGGCAGCGGATATGCGGTTGCCGAAATCGCTTCTATCTGTTCGGGGTCGGCTTTCAGTTCGACGCCGCGCGCCTTGGCGTACCGCAGCACTTCCGTGGCGTAGGCGTGCCAGGTAGTTTCGCCTGCCGCGGCCAGGTGATAGATCCCAGACTTGAAAGCATCGCGATCGGCGGCCAGCCAGTGGCGTGCCACAATTTGCGCCGTGACATCAGCAATCAGCGATGCGGTCGTCGGCGCACCGAACTGGTCGGCAATGACGCGCAGGCTGTCGCGCTCTTTGCCGAGCCGTAACATGGTCTTGGCAAAGTTGCCGCCGTGGGCGCCGGCCACCCAGCAAGTGCGCAGAATCAGCGCTTGGGCACCGCTCGCTGCAATTGCTTGTTCCCCCGCCAGCTTGCTCTTGCCATAGACCGACTTCGGATTAACCGAATCAGTCTCGTTATATGGACCATCCTTCGTGCCGTCGAAGACGTAGTCGGTCGAATAGTGGACCAGCAGGCTGCCGAGCGCCTTGGCCTCCTCGGCCAGGATGCCGGCGGCGGTACCGTTGATGGCAAAGGCCAGCTCCGACTCGGTTTCGGCCTTGTCCACCGCGGTGTAGGCGGCCGGGTTGACGATCACGTCGGGCCGGTAGTCACGCACCACACGGCGGAGCGCGTCCGGACGAGACATGTCGCAACCGGTGCGACCCAGTGCCACCACATTGCCCAGCGGCGCGAGGCTCCGGCGCAGCTCGAACCCCACCTGCCCGTTGCTGCCCGTTACGAGAATGGTCGGAGCCGCCGGATTACGCTGCATATTGCTTCGCCACCCAGTGCCGATAATCGCCAGACATCACGTCCTGCACCCACCCCTGGTTATCCAGGTACCACTGCACCGTCTTGCGCATGCCGGATTCAAACGTCTCCGCCGGCTTCCAACCCAACTCGCGCTCCAGCTTGCGAGCATCGATGGCATAGCGGCGGTCATGCCCCGGACGATCCTTCACGAAGGTAATCTGGTCGCGGTAAGAACCGGTGGTCTTGGGACGCAGTTCGTCCAGCAGATCGCACAGCGTGTGCACCACGTCGAGATTGGTTTTCTCGTTCCAGCCGCCGACGTTGTAGGTTTCGCCGAGCCGTCCCTTGGCCAGCACCTCGCGGATCGCCGAGCAGTGATCGCGTACGTACAGCCAGTCGCGCACATTCAGCCCATCGCCATAGATCGGCAGTGGCTTGCCCGCCAGCGCATTGGCAATAATCAGCGGGATCAGCTTTTCCGGGAAGTGGTACGGGCCGTAATTGTTGGAGCAGTTCGTCGTCAGGACCGGCAGCCCGTAGGTATGGTGATAGGCGCGCACCAGGTGATCCGATGCAGCCTTGGATGCCGAGTACGGGCTGTTGGGCGCGTAAGGCGTAGTCTCCGAGAACTGCGGGTCGGTTTCGCTCAGCGAGCCGAACACCTCGTCGGTCGAGACGTGGAGGAAGCGGAAGTCCGACTTGGCCTGCCCTTCGAGGCTGCCCCAGTAAGCGCGGGCCGCTTCCAGGAGCATGAAGGTGCCGACGATATTCGTCTGGATGAATTCGCCCGGACCATGGATGGACCGGTCTACATGGCTTTCCGCCGCGAAGTGCACAACTGCACGCGGCTTGCAGGTGGCGAAGATCTTGTCCAGGGCGTCACGGTCACAAATATCCGTTTGCGAGAACACGTGCCGCGGATCGTCCTCGACCGACGCCAGCGTCTTCCGGTTGCCTGCATAGGTAAGCTTATCGACGTTGATGACCCCATCGGCCGATTTTTCGCCCAGCCATGCTAGAACGAAATTGGCGCCGATAAACCCGGCACCGCCTGTGACCAAAATATGCGACAAGACTTGCTCCTTGCCTCGATATGTTTCGATGACCCGACAAAAGCCGAGCGGGGCATTAAGTGCCTGCAGAAGTGGCGGTCTTCTATCCGATTGCTCTAACTTACATCCCCTCTCCCTCTTTTTGTAGCCTCATGTAACCATGCCACGTTATATCGGCCACAAAACTTCCAATAGAAGCGAAATAGTTTTTCTCCCGTTCTGATGCTCAACAATAAAGTGCCACTTTCGACACTCCACGCTGTCGGCGACCTACAAGGTTGTGCCGCCTCACTGGACACACTACTGGCAGAATTGCCGACCCCGCCAGCCCTCCGCTTCGTCGGTGACCTGGTCAACCGCGGCCCAGCCTCCCTCCAAACCCTCCGTGCCATCCGCGCTATGGGCAGCCGCGCCGAAACCGTCCTCGGCAACCACGACATCCACCTCCTCGCCGTCGCCGCCGGCGTCCGCAAAAAAGGCAAATCCGACACCCTGGACGACATCCTGACCGCCCCCGACCGTGAGGACTTGCTAACCTGGCTCCGCCACCGCCCCCTGGCCCTGCTGGAAAACAACTTCCTCCTGGTCCACGCCGGCGTCCTCCCCCAATGGACCGCCACCCAGGTCATCGACCTCGCCCGCGAAGTCGAAGATCAACTCCAAGGCCCCAACTGGCAACGCTTCCTCGCCGACATCTTCGGCAACGCCTCCGACCGCTGGCACGACGGCCTGCGCGGCATCGAACGCCACCGGGTGGTGGTCAATGCCCTCACCCGGCTGCGCTACTGCACTGTCGATGGCGTGATGGACTTCAAGACCAAGGAAGGCCTGGGCAAGGCGCCGGACGGGTTCATGCCGTGGTTCGACGTGCCGGGGCGGCGTACCGAGGATGTGACCGTGGTATGCGGCCATTGGTCGACGCTGGGCCTGGTCATGCGGCCGAATCTGATGGCGCTGGATACTGGCTGCGTCTGGGGTGGCAAGCTGACGGCGGCCCGGTTGGCACAGGATCCTGCCGAACGGACCGTCGTTCAGGTTGATTGCCCGCAATATTGTGACCCGCTGGCCTGACTGGCAATCCCGCGTTGGCGGGGACGACAGGACGGCTAGCTGATGGCAGCGGAGCTTGGCTGGGGCACGCCGCCGGGCTCGACGGGGTGGTTCAGCCGTCGGGCCGCGGCGGCAGCGTGTTCCGGCGCGCCCTGGCTGAGGTGGGCGACCACCTCCCTGGCGGAGTTCGCAAGCTCGCGGCGGTCGCCCGAGGCCGGCACCAGCGCAGGCCCGATTACCAGCCTGGCCTTGATTCGGGGTGCGCGCAAGACCGCTTCCAGTGACTGCAGCAATGTGGTCTCGCCGATGTAGGCGGCGGCAAGTGTTGGTTGCCCCGTAGCGGCATCGAGGTAGTTCAGTCCCAGAGGCTGCACGGGCAACCCGCCAGAAATCGGCGCCTGCATCAGGTTGGCGTGGAATGGCAGCACCTCGGTGCCGTCGGTCGTGGTGCCTTCCGGGAACACGCCGACGAGGTCGCCCTGCAGCATCACGTCGGTGATGTCGTGCAGCACGCGGTGGGCGTCACGCTTGCGCGCCCGTTCGATGAAGATCGTTCCCGTCTTGCCGCACAGCCAGCCGATCAGCGGCCAGTCGCGTATCTCTGACTTGGCGACAAACCGCACCGGCTGCCAGCTGTGGATGACGTAGATATCCAGCCATGAAATATGGTTGGAAACCACCATCGCGCCCTGGCGGCCAGCGCCGTGCGACGCTGCGCCGGTGGCGTCCACCACTTCGACCTCCACCCCGCAAATCCGCAGCAACCGCCGTGACCAGCGGCGAATATGCCACTCGCGCGTGCGCACGCCCAGCCACGGGAACAGCAAGGCGCAGGTCACCAGCCCGCGCAGCAGGTGCAGCACCAGCGCGGTCTTGCGCAGCCAGATCATGCGTGGGCGTGGTTTCCGTAGACGACTTGCCCGCCGACCAGGGTCATGCGGACCTTGCCTTCCATCTCGTAGCCGAGCCACGGTGAGTTCTTGCCCTGGCTCTTGATGGAGCGGCGGTCGACCTTCCAGACCTGCCTGGGGTCGAACACGCACACGTCGGCGGCGCTGCCGACGGCCAGGGTGCCGGCCTTCAGGCCGATCACGCGCGCGGGTTCGGCGGTGATGCGGGCCAGTGCCTGGACCAGCGGGACCTTGTGCTCGGCGGCCCAGCGCAGGGTCAGCGGCAGCAGCAGTTCCAGGCCGGTTGCGCCCGGCGATGCCTCGGCGAACGGCAGCAGCTTCTCGTCGTCGTCCACTGGCGTGTGGTCGGAGCACAGGGCGTCGATGGTGCCGTCGGCCAGCGCGGCGACGATGGCGTCGCGGTCGCGCGGGCTGCGCAGCGGTGGCGAGAAGCGCATCTGCGAGTTGAAGTAGCCGATATCCATGTCGGTCAGCGAGACGTGGTGGATATTGACGTCGCAGGTCACTTTCAGGCCTTCGCGCTTGGCCTGGCGCACCAGTTCCAGCCCGGCGGCGGACGACAGGCGGCACAGGTGCACGCGCGCGCCGGTGCTGCGCATCAGTTCGAAGATGGTGTGCAGGCGCACGGTTTCGGCGATCACTGACACGCCGGACAGGCCCAGGCGCGATGCCACCGCGCCGCTGGCGGCGACGCCGCCGCCCAGGAACGGGTCTTCCGGGCGCAGCCAGACGGTGAAGCCGAAGGTCTGGGCGTACTGCAGCGCGCGCAGCAGCACCTGGGTGTTGAGGACAGGGGCCTCGGCCTGGCTGAAGCCGACGCAGCCGGCTTCCGTCAGCTGGTTCATCTCGGTCAGCGTCTCGCCCTTCAGGCCCAGCGTCAGCGCGCCCAGCGGGTACACGTGGGTCTGGTTCAGGGTTCGGGCGCGGAACTTCAGCATTTCCACCAGGCCCGGTTCGTCGAGCACCGGATCGGTATCGGGCGGGCAGACCAGGCTGGTCACGCCGCCGGCGGTGGCGGCGGCCACTTCGGATTCGAGCGTGGCCTTGTATTCGTAGCCGGGCTCGCGCAGGCGCGCGGACAGGTCGACCAGGCCGGGGCACACGATCAGGCCGCTGGCATCGACGGTCTTGTTGGCGGTGAAGTCCGCCGGGGCGCTGCCAACGCCGACGATCTTGCCGGCGGCGATGTAGAGGTCCTGCGTGGCGTCGGTGTTGCTGGCCGGATCGATCAGGCGGCCGCCCTTGATGTGAATCTTCATAGCTTGGCTTGTCGTGTCGCTTGGCTGGTTCGGTGTGGTCTGGCGCGTTTCGTGGGTCAGCCCTGTTGTCATTCGTCGCTGTTCCCGGCCACGATGCCCATCACCGCCATGCGCACGGCGATGCCAAAGGTCACCTGGTTCAGGATCACGGACTGCGGGCCGTCGGCCACGGCGGAATCGATCTCGACGCCACGGTTCATGGGTCCCGGGTGCATCACGATGGCGTCGCGATTGGCCAGTGCCAGGCGCTCGGGCGTGAGGCCATAGGCCTTGAAGTATTCCTGCGCCGACGGCAGCAGCGCGCCGCTCATGCGCTCGTTCTGCAGCCGCAGCATGATGACCACGTCCACGCCCTTCAGGCCCTCTTCCATGTCGTGGAAGACGCGCACGCCCATCTGCTCCAGCCCCGACGGCAGCAGCGTGCGCGGACCGATGGCGCGCACTTCGGGCACGCCCAGCGTGGTCAGCGCGTGGATGTCGGAGCGTGCCACGCGCGAGTGCAGGATGTCGCCGACGATGGCCACCGTCAGGTTGGTGAAATCCTTCTTGAAGTGCCGGATCGTGTACATGTCCAGCAGGCCTTGCGTCGGGTGCGCGTGGCGGCCGTCGCCGGCATTGATCACGTGCACGTGCGGCGCGACGTGCTCGGCGATCAGGTAAGGTGCGCCCGAGCTGGCATGGCGCACCACGAACATGTCGGCGGACATCGCCGACAGGTTGTTGATGGTGTCCAGCAGCGACTCGCCCTTGCTGGTCGACGAGGCGTTGATGTTCAGGTTCAGCACGTCCGCCGACAGCCGCTTGGCGGCGATCTCGAAAGTGGTGCGGGTGCGGGTGGAGTTCTCGAAGAACAGGTTGAACACGCTCTTGCCGCGCAGCAGCGGCACCTTCTTGACATCGCGGTCTGAGTCGGACAGCGATACGAACTGGCTGGCGGTGTCGAGGATGTGCGTGATCATGTCACGCGACAACCCCTCGATCGACAACAGGTGCTTCAGTTCGCCGTTCTTGGTGAGCTGCGGGTTGCGGAACGTCTTGGTCATGGCTGGTCGGGCGCGGGCAAAAAACGGGGGTGGTCTGGTCTCGGAGCTGGGGGCCAGGCGCGCACGGGCGCGCCTGGGGCATGCGGGCCGGTTTAGCCGGTGGCGGAATCGGTAGGTTCGGTCGCAAAGGCGAATTGTGCGCCGGCACCCTCGCCCTGGCGCGACAGCACCAGCGTGGTGCCGGGCGGCAGCGCCATCTCGGCGGCAGTCAGGTCGGCGGCAATCGGCAGCTGGCGCCCGCCGCGGTCGACCAGCACGCCCAGCGCCACGCGCGCGGGGCGGCCGTAGTCGAACAGCTCGTTGACGGCGGCACGGATGGTGCGGCCGGTGGCCAGCACATCGTCGATCAGCAGGATGTTGCGGTCATCCACCGAAAACGGCAGCGTGGTCGGCTGGGCCTGGCTGTGCAGGCCCTTCTTGGCATAGTCGTCGCGATGGAAGGCAACGTTGATCACGCCATGCTCGGGCAGCTTCAGGTCAGCGGCCAGCCGCGCGGCGATCCATGCGCCGCCAGAATGGATGCCGGCCACCGACCAGCGCGCACGCTCGGCCTCGGGGATCAGGGCCCGGGCCTGGTCCAGCAGCTTGCGGTACAGCGACTCGGCGTCGGGAACGGAAATCTGCGTCATAGCGGGAATTGGTCGAAATACTGTTGCAGGATGATGCGGGCGGCCTCGGCATCGAGCTCGCCGCGGCGGGCGCCGGCCATCGACGCGGCGCGCGAGGTATAGCGCTCGTCCACCCACTCCACCGGCAGGCCGAAGCGGCCGTTGAGCTGGTTGCCGAAACGCCGCGCCAGCTTCATCGAGGGCTGCTCGCCCCCTTCGGGGTTGACCGGCATGCCGACGATCAGCTGCACCGGGTTCCACGCCTGGATGAGCGCCGCCACGGCCTCGAAGCGGCCTTCCACGGTGATATTGGGGAGAATGGTCAGCGCACGCGCCTCGCGCGTGATGAAGTTGCCCAGCGCAACGCCGATCTTTTTTTCGCCGTAGTCGAATGCCAGGACCGTGCCGTCGCGGGGCAGTTCACGCCCCACGGCATCAGGCATGCCCGGCCTCGCCGGACAGCATGGTGAAGTCGATGCCCAGCAGCCGGATGGCGGCGGCGAAGCGATCGTCGGGCGGCACGCTGAAGATGATCTCGGGGTCGGCCTGGACCGTCAGCCAGCCGTTGCGGCTGAGCTCTTCCTCCAGCTGGCCGGCGCCCCAGCCGGAGTAACCCAGCGTCAGCAGGAAGCGGTGCGGGCCGCTGCCGTTGGCCACGGCCTCGAGCACGTCCTTGGAGGTGGTCATCTCCAGCCCGCCGGGCACGGCCAGCGACGACACATAGACGCCCACCGGGTCATGCAGCACGAAACCGCGCTCGGTCTGCACCGGGCCGCCGAAGTAGACCGGCTGGTGCGCGACTGGCTGGATTTCAAGCTTGAGGTCGATCTTGTCGAACAGCGTGGCCATGTCGATGTCGATGGGCCGGTTGATCACCAGCCCGAGCGCGCCACGCTCATTGTGTTCGCAGATATAGACGACGGAACCCGAAAAGGTCGGATCGGCCATGCCAGGCATGGCAATCAGGAACTGATTGGTCAGATTGATAGGTGCTTCGGGCTTCGCCATGCCTTGCATTTTATCAAATCGCCGGGGGTCTTCCGGAAAAGATTGGCGGGCGCTGCAGTGCAGCAATGAGCGCCCGGCCACGCTCTGGAACTGCCGTTTGGCTCAATCCTTGCGGGTCAGGGCGGCCAGCTCTTGTGCCGTCAGCCAGCGCCACTCACCTTCGGCCAGGGCCGGATCGAGCTGCAGGCCGCCAATGGCGCTGCGATGCAGCGCGCTGACATGGTTGCCGGCCGCCGCCACCATGCGCTTGACCTGATGGTACTTGCCTTGCACCAGGGTCAGCCGCAGGCTGCGTTCGCCGGTGATCTCACACGCTTCTGCCGCGATCGGTGCCGGTTCGTCGAGCAGCTGCACGCCACTGCACAGCGCATCGGCCTGCTCCGGCGTGACCGGCTCGGCGGTCGTCACTTCATAGATCTTGGGCACCTTGCGCTTGGGCGAGGTCTGGGCGTGGATGAACTGGCCATCGTCGGTCAGCAGCAGCAATCCGGTGGTGTCGTGGTCCAGCCGCCCCACGGCCTGCACCTCGCGCTGGCGCAGCGGCACCGGCAGCAGGTTGTAGACGCTGGGATGATGGCGCGGACGCTGCGAGCACTCGTAGCCGGTGGGCTTGTTCAGCATCAGGTAGGCCTTGGTGCAGGCCAGCCATTCCTCGCCGTCGACGGTGAGCCGCAGGCCGTCGACTTCAAACTGCGCGCGCGGGTCTTCGCACAGTTCGCCGTTGACCTCGACCAGCCCGGCGGCGATCAGGTCGCCGCAGTACCGGCGCGTGCCAAAGCCCTGGGATTGGAGGATGCGGTCGAGTGTCATGGAATGGAAAGTACGTAAGGATGGTTGATGGCCCGGGATGACAAGCGCCACGGAGCTCTGGGCAACCGTTTGTGTGCTCCCTCTCCAGCAAGCGGAAGAGGGAGCAAGCCGTCAGTTTGCAGGCTTTGTCAGCGGTGAGTTCGCGAGCGCCTGAAATCCTCAGGCCGCCAGCATCGCGCTCTCGCGATAATGTCGCTGCGCGTCGTCGAAGCGCTCGGTTTCCTCAAAAAGCCGCGCCAGCGCCAGGTGCGTGCGCACGCGCAGCCGGCGCTGCTGGTCGGGCTCGGCATATTTCAGTGCGCGCTCGAAGCTGGACTGGGCCTTGCCCCACAGCTTCTCGCCCAGGCACAGCACGCCCAGCGAGTAGTAGAGGTCGGCGTCGGCGGGATGCGCGGCCAGCCACTTCTCGGCCTGCTGGATCTGCGGCAGCGCGTGGCCGGGAACGGCGCAATCGGCATAGCGCAGCACCAGGCGGCTGTCCCAGTTGACCTTGAGCGCGTCTTCGATGATGCGGCGGGCTTCATTCTGCCGGCCCAGCGCCGCGAAGTAACGCGCCGCGGGTTCGGCGATGCGGGTGGCGCGGCGTTCGTCGGCGGACAATGAGCGCCAGAACTCGGTCAGCGCGTCGGCGTCGTGGCGGCGTTCCTCCAGCATGGCTTCGACGGCCATCTGCTTGAGCCGCAGCGCCAGCACCGGATGCAGCGCGTTGCGCTTTTCCAGCGAGCGCGCCAGGCGCAGCACCTCGGTCCAGTTCTTCAGGTGCTGGTGCGCGCGCAACGCGATGCGCTGCACGTGGATCTGGCGCGCACCCTGCGACTGCAGCTGGGCGATGGTCTCCAGCGCGCCGTCGGCGTCGCGGGCATCGACCAGCAACTCGGCCATCGACACCAGCCGCGCCTGCTCGCGCTCGGGGTCGGTGACCTGCGCCATCCAGGCGTCGCGCCGCTCGGTTTCCTGCATCCGGTGCGCGGCGCGGGCGCCGATCAGCGCGGCGGTCTGGGCCTGGTCGTCCCAGGACTGCGCCTCGCGCGCGGCGCGCTCGGCGCGGGCGAAGCGGCCGGCAAACAGGTTTTCGATCGACTCGCGCAGCGCCGCCTGTGCCTTGCTCATGCGGCTGCGCTCGCGGTAGGCGGCGGCGCGGCGCGGCATGTCGGCCAGATGGCGGACGGTGGACATCACCGTCCACACCACGAAGAACAGCAACAGCAGCAAGGCCAGCGCCAGGTTCAGCGACAGCTCGACGCGATACGGCGGATAGAACAGCACCACATTGCTGTGGTTGAACTGCGTGAACAGGGCCAGCCCGACGGCGCCGCCAAACAGGACCGCAACCCAGAACAGAAGGCGCATGGGCTTACTCCTTCTTCAGGGCATGCAGCGCGCCCAGGCTTTCGGACATGGTCGGCAACTGCACCGTGACCGCGCCGGCCTGCGCCTGCCGCAGCAGCGTCAGCACCCCCTGCACCCGGCGCGACTTGGTATCGAAATAGCGGCCGATCATCGCCTGCGCGGCGGCCAGGTCGTTGCGGAACACGGGTTCGTTGCGCGACAGCAATGCCAGGCGCGCATTGAGCAGGCGCAGCTTGACGTTCTCGCGCAGGAACCAGCCCTGGTCGCCAGACAGCAGCAGCGCCTCGGCGTCGTCGACCTTGCGGATGCGGACCACCTGCGCCAGTTCTTCGCGCAGGTAATCCCACAGGCGCGTGAACCAGCCCGGGCCCGCGCCGTTGGCGGCGGCCGGCGCGCTGGCACCGTTGGCCGCGGCGCCCTTGCGGGCGTCGGCCTCGCTGCGCTCCAGCATGCGTTCGCTGGACAGCAGCGGCAGTGAGTCGACCTGGTTGATGGCCTCGTCCAGTTTAATTGCAGAGCCGGTCAGGTCGGTGTCGGGCACCGCCTTCATGCGCGCGACGTCGCGCGCGATGGCGCGGCGCAGCAGGTTGTATTGCGGCTTGTCGGCGCGCGCCAGGCGGGCGTCGGCGCTTTGCAGCGCGGCCAGCGCCACCTGCACGTTGCCGGTCAGCTGCAGTTGCTGGCCGGCACTGGTCAGCAACTGCTGGATCTCGGCGATTTCCCAGTCGTCGCGGTTGCGCATCAGGTCCTGGTAGACCTGTTCCAGCGCCACCTGCTTGTCGCGGGTCTCTCCGACCTGGTTCTCCAGTGCACCGACCTTGGCCTGCAGTTCCTTGACCGTGTCCTGCGCGTTGCGGGTGAGCACGCGCGACTCCTGCACCAGCGCATCATTGCTTTGCTGGCGGCGCGCGAGCTCGCCGGTCAGGTGGTCAACGCGCTGCTGCAGCCACCAGAAGCCGCCAGCCGTCGCCACCACCAGCACGGCGACGAGCGCCCACAACGCAGCGGACCGCCGTGAGGCTGCACTGGGAGCAGCGGGGGTAGCGGGGCCCGGCGCGGACGCTGCTTGCGCCGATGCTGCGGAGGCCGCCGTGGGCGGCGGCGTAGCGGAGGAGGACGTGGTTTCTTGCGTCACGCGTTCGACCTTCGTTGACGTTGCGGGAACTGCTGCGTCCGGCACGGGGGCCGGCGGCGCTTCGGCTGTGGCGCTGGGCGGGCTGGCGTCGATTGCCGCGCTGGCCATGCTTGCCGGCGCCGGACCGGCATGGGCATCGGCCCACTGCAGGCACGCCGCCAGCAGGCCGGCATCGCCCGGGGCGGCGCGCAGGATATGGGGAAAGCCCAGCGCCAGCGCCTGTTCGGCGATTCTCGCATGCGGCGCGATGCACTGCACCTGCCGCAGGGCAGCGTCTTCCTCAGGCGACAGATGCTGGCGTGCCAGCGCGTCAAGGTTGCGCACCGCTTCAGAACTGGTTAGGAGCCACGCATGCGGCGCCGCGCCGGGACGCAGGTTGTCGCGCACGGCCTGCCACTGCATGGCGCTGGGTTCGGGCAGCGTGCGCTGGTAGGCCTTGACGGCCTCGACCTGGGCGCCGGCCTCGCGCAGGCGGTCGCCCAGCCAGTCGCGCCCGCCGTTGCCGCGGATGATCAGGACCGGCTTGCCCGCCAGCGCGGCGGGATCGAGCTGGGCCCACAGGGCCTCGGAGTCGAAGCGCAGCGCTTCGGCCTCCGGTGCGGCGTCATCGGGGCCCTGCCCGTTTGCGGCAGCGCCCGCGGGCGCGATCACCCGGCACGCGGGCGGCGCGATGCCGCGCTCGGCCAGGGCCGCGACGCTGGCCGGCCCGACCACCGCCACCGGCACCTGCGCCGGCCATTGGGCCACGGCCACGCCCTGCACGCCAGCCAGTGTGTCGAGCGCGTAGGCAATGGCATTGGGACTGACAAAGACCACCAGCGCGAAGGTGTTCAGCCGCACCAGCGCCGCGCGCAGCGGCGCGTCGTCAACGGCCGGGCCGATGCCCAGCAAGGGAAAGCTGAGTACGTCCAGGCCCGCGGCCTGCAGCGCCTCGGTCAGTTGCCGGGACTGCCCGGCGGGTCGTGTGACAACGACGGTCGGGCTGGGCATGGGGCAGCCTCAGGCAGGAGCTTGGGAGCCGGCGGGATCGCCAGAATCGGCCAGTGCCGCGAGGATGGCTGCGGCACCCTGCGCCAGCAGGTCGCGCGCGCAGGCCTGGCCAAGCGCTTCGGCGGCGGCCAGGTCAACTGCCGGGCCGGACGCGGCAGCGCGGATGGCGCGCGTGCCATCGGGCAAGGCGACAAAGGCGTCCAGCTTCAGCTGATCGCCTTCCCAGCGCGCATGGGCGGCCAGCGGCACCTGGCACGAGCCGCCCAGCATGCGCGACACGGCGCGCTCGGCGCTCACGGCCAGCGCCGTCGGCTGGTGGTTCAGGGGCGCCAGCCATTGCGCAAGTTCAGGCCGGTTGGCCAGGATCTCGATGCCGAGGGCGCCCTGGCCTGCGGCCGGCAGCGACACCTCGATCGGGATCAGCGCGCGGATGCGCTCGCCCAGGCCCAGGCGCTTGAGGCCGGCGGCGGCCAGGATGATGGCGCCGTATTCGCCGCGATCCAGCTTGCCCAGCCGCGTGTCCAGGTTGCCGCGCAGCGGCTTGATCACCAGCTGCGGATAGCGGCTGCGCAGCGCGGCTTCACGGCGCAGGCTGGAGGTGCCGACCACGGTGCCGGCCGGCATCTCGTCCAGCGAGGCGTAGGCGGAAGACACCAGCGCGTCGCGCGGATCCTCGCGTTCCATCACCGCGGTCAGGGCGAAGCCTTCGGGCAACTCCATCGGCACATCCTTGAGCGAATGCACCGCCAGGTCCGCCCGGCCTTCGTCCATCGCGAACTCCAGTTCTTTGACAAACAGACCCTTGCCGCCGACTTTGGACAGCGTACGGTCTAGAATCTGGTCTCCGCGCGTGGTCATGCCAAGAATGGACACGTCGCACGCGGGATAGTATTGTTGCAATGCAGCACGCACATGTTCTGCCTGCCACAGGGCCAGACGGCTCTCTCGGGAGGCAATGACGAGCTTTTGCGGAAGATTGCGAGACACGACAGCGGTAGAGGAAGACAGGGTGGCAGACGACATGCGTCAATGGTAGCACGCGACCCAATAGTCCCTCCGCATCAATAGATAAGCTAGAAGCAGAACGAGGAGATTGCATGACGCAGCATGCTGCGCGCCCCAACGGCCGGCGGACCGCCCCGGCTGCGAAAGACCAAAGCCCTGCCCTCGGCGCCGGCCAGGGTGACGCAAACGGCGCATCCACCGCCGAACCGAAACGCCCCGCCAGCCGCAGCGGGACCAAACGTTCCCCCAAGCCCAAGCTTTCCATCGTGTCGAGCAACGGAACCACCATCGCCCCCACCGCCCGCCGCACCGCCGACAAGGACGTGCCGCTGCGCGAGGACATCCGCTTCCTGGGCCGCCTGCTGGGCGAATGCCTGCGCGAACAGGAAGGCGACGCCGCCTTCGAGGTGGTCGAGACCATCCGCCAGACCGCGGTGCGTTTCCGCCGCGAGAACGACCGCGCCGCCGGCGCGGAGCTGGACCGCCTGCTCAAGCGCCTGTCACGCGACCAGACCAACCAGGTCGTGCGCGCCTTCAGCTATTTCTCGCACCTGGCCAATATCGCCGAGGACCAGCACCACAACCGCCGCCGCCGCGTGCACGCGCTGGCCGGCTCGCCGCCGCAGGCGGGCAGCCTGGCCCACGCGCTGGAGGCGATCGACGCCGCCGGCGTGACTGGCAAGCAGCTGCGCAAGTTCCTGGACGAGGCTCTGATCGTGCCGGTGCTGACCGCGCACCCGACCGAAGTCCAGCGCAAGAGCATTCTCGACGCCGAACGCGAGATCGCCCGCCTGCTGGCCGAGCGCGACCTGCCGATGACCGCGCGCGAGCGCGACCACAACACCGCGCAGCTGCGCGCCAAGGTCACCACGCTGTGGCAGACCCGCATGCTGCGCGATTCGCGCCTGACGGTGGCCGACGAGATCGAAAACGCCCTGTCCTACTACCGCACCTGCTTCCTGCGCGGCATCCCGCAGCTGATGAGCGAGCTGGAAGAAGACATCGCCGCGGTGTTCCCGACCACGCGCAAGCGCAAGGGCACCCCGGGCGCGCAGCCGGCGCCGCTGGCGCCGTTCCTGCAGATGGGCTCCTGGATCGGCGGCGACCGCGACGGCAACCCCAACGTCACCGCCGAGACGCTGGAGCACGCCGCCAGCCAGCAGGGGCAGATGATCATCGACTGGTACCTGGATGAGGTCCATGCGCTGGGCGCGGAGCTGTCGATGTCGACGCTGATGGTCGACGCCAGCCCGGAACTGCTGGCGCTGGCCGAGCGCTCGCCCGACCACTCCGAGCATCGCGCCGACGAACCCTACCGCCGCGCGCTGATCGGCATCTACGCGCGCCTGGCCGCAACCAGCAAGGCGCTGACCGGCCACGCCGTGCCGCGCCGCCCGGTGGCGCCGGCCGAGCCCTATGACAGCGCCGAGGCCTTTGCCGCCGACGTGCAGGTGGTGGTCGACTCGCTGCGCGCCAACCATGGCCAGGCGCTGGCCAATGGCCGTATCGACGCGCTGGCGCGCGCCATCGGCGTGTTCGGCTTCCACCTGGCATCGGTCGACATGCGCCAGGTCTCGGACGTGCACGAGGCGGTCATCGCCGAGCTGTTCGCCGCCGCCGGCATCGCCCCCGACTACGCCGCCCTGCCCGAGGCGCGCAAGCTGGAACTGCTGCTGGCCGAACTGCGCCAGCCGCGCCTGCTGACGCTGCCGTGGCACGAGTATTCCGAGCAGACCCGCAAGGAACTGGCGATCTTCGCCGCCGCGCGCGAGCTGCGCGCGCGCTATGGCAAGCGCATTGCGCGCAACTACATCATCTCGCACACCGAGACCCTGTCGGACCTGGTCGAAGTGATGCTGCTGCAGAAGGAATCCGGCATGCTGCAGGGCACGCTGGGCAGCAAGACCGACCCGGCGCGCATGGAACTGATGGTGATCCCGCTGTTCGAGACCATCGAGGACTTGCGCAACGCCGCCGGCATCATGCAGTCGCTGCTGGACCTGCCGGGCTTCGACTCGGTGATCGCGCACCATGGCGTCGAGCAGGAAGTGATGCTGGGCTACTCGGACTCGAACAAGGACGGCGGCTTCCTGACTTCAACCTGGGAGCTGTACAAGGCCGAGCTGGAGCTGGTGCAGCTGTTCGAGCAGCGCCAGGTCAAGCTGCGCCTGTTCCACGGCCGCGGCGGCACCGTCGGCCGCGGCGGCGGCCCGACCTACCAGGCCATCCTGTCGCAGCCGCCGGGCACGGTGAACGGCCAGATCCGGCTGACCGAGCAGGGCGAGATCATCAACAGCAAGTTCGCCAACGCCGAGATCGGCCGGCGCAACCTGGAAACCGTGGTCGCCGCCACGCTGGAAGCCTCGCTGCTGCCGCAGCAGAACGCACCCAGGGACCTCGACATGTTCGAGGCCGTGATGCAGCAGCTGTCGGACCGGGCCTTCACCGCCTACCGCGACCTGGTCTACGAGACCCCCGGCTTCAAGGACTACTTCTTCGCCACCACGCCGATCACCGAGATTGCCGACCTGAACCTGGGTTCGCGCCCGGCCTCGCGCAAGCTCATGGACAAGAAGAACCGCCGCATCGAAGACCTGCGGGCGATTCCGTGGGGCTTCTCGTGGGGCCAGTGCCGGCTGCTGCTGCCGGGCTGGTACGGCTTCGGCAGCGCGGTCAAGTCGCTGCTGGACACCGCGCCGGACGACAAGGCGCGCAAGCTGGCCGTGACCACGCTGCGCCGCATGGTCAAGACCTGGCCGTTCTTCTCGACGCTGCTGTCCAACATGGACATGGTGCTGGCCAAGACCGACCTGGCCGTGGCCTCGCGCTACGCCCAGCTGTGCGACGACGCGGCCCTGCGCCGCACCGTGTTCAACCGCATCAGCAAGGAATGGCACCTGACCTGCGAGATGCTGACGCTGGTCACCGGCCACCAGGAACGCCTGGCGGACAACCCGCTGCTGGCGCGCTCGATCAAGAACCGCTTTGCGTATCTCGATCCGCTGAACCACTTGCAGGTCGAGCTGCTCAAGCGCTTCCGCTCGGGCAAGGATGGCGATGACATCCGGGTGCGGCGCGGCATCCACCTGACCATCAACGGGGTCGCGGCGGGCCTGCGCAATACGGGCTGATTGGCGTCAGAATGCTGCCGGTCTGCGCCCCTCTCCCGCGAGCGGGAGAGGGGCGCTTCCACATCGGGCGGCAGCTCTTTCAAATGGCGCCAGTCTGACCCCTCACCCCACAAACGCCCCCGGCACCGGATCTTCACCCAGCGCGTGCAGCAGCACCGCCCAGTGCATCGCCTCGTCCCCGAGGATGCTGCCGGCGGCGCGGGTCAGTTCGCGGTTGTGGAAGTTCGGCAGCACGCCCAGGTAGGCTGCGGTGGCGCCCTTCTCCAGCCCCGCGGCAAAGCGCAGCACATCGGCCTGGGTCTTCAGCTTTTCAGTCGGGAAGGTGTATTCCGACGCCTTCTTCGCCACCACCGGCGTGCCGCCCAGCTTCGACACCGTCCCGGCCAGCACCTGCGCGTGCGCCTTGTGGTGGTCCTGGAACTTGACCGCGGTGGCGAGCACCGGCTTTTGCAGCAGGCCGCTTTCCGCGCCCACCTGGTAGGCGGCGATCGCCTGGTATTCCAGTCCCAGCGCGGTGTTCAGGATATTGATGTCGTCCCTGGTGCTGCCCGACTGGGTCTGCGCCCAGGCCGGCATGGACTCGCCTAGGCTGATGACGGCGAGCGAGCCCAGTGCGAACAGGCCCGGCGCCTTGAGCAGCCCGCGGCGGCGCGCATCGGGCGCGGTCACAATGCGGTCACGGGAATCGGCCGGATCTGCCGTGGCGGCAGTCGTGCGCATGCGTTCCATGGTGTTCTCCTGTGTGGGATCAACGGCGCCGCGGCCCGCAGCCTGGGGCCGCCATCGTGCGCCTGCCATCTGATACGCACGCCGGGGCCAATCGGATGCAAGGTCGTGCCTATAATCCGGCAACACCCTTTCGCGAGACGCCCCGGTGCCCCCCTCTCCGGTGTCCCCTTCCGCCGAAACCTACGCCGCGCCGCCCGGCGCCGAGCGGCTTGCGGCCCTGCTCCAGGCCGTGGCCATCGGCGAGCGGCAGGCGCTGCGCGGCCTCTATGACCTCACCGCGACGAAACTGTTTGGCCTTGCGCTGCGTATCACTGGCAGGCGCGATTGGGCGGAGGATGTCGTGCAGGAAAGCTTTGTCAGCATCTGGCACCACGCCGGCGACTACCGGCCGCACCTGGCCGCGCCGATGACCTGGATGACCGCGATCGTGCGCAACCGCGCGCTGGACTGCCTGCGCCGGGCGAGCGCGGCACGCGTCGGGCAGACGGTCGAGCTTGACGAAGACCTGGGCGAATGGCTGGCCGACGACACTGCCGGGCCCGCGGAACTGGCCGATGCCAGCCAGCAGGCACGCGCGCTCAACCGCTGCCTGCAGCGCCTGGAGCAGCCGCAGCGCCAGGCCATCATGCTGGCCTACCTGCAGGACCTGAGCCACGCCGAGCTGGCCGCCCGCCTGCGCGCGCCGCTGGGAACGGTCAAGTCCTGGATCCGGCGCGGCCTGGAGCGGCTGCGCAGCTGCATGGAGGGCGCGGCATGAAGCTGGCCAGCCATCCCGACCTGCTCGACCGCATCGCCGCGCAGTACGCGCTGGGGGTGCTGCGCGGCGGCGCACGGCGCCGCCTGGAACAACTCGCACGCGAAGAGCCCGCGGTGCGCGCCGCGATACACCGCTGGCAGGCGCGGCTGGCGGGCGTGGCCGAGTTGCAGGCGGCCGCCGAGCCGGTCGACAAGGTATGGTGCGGGATCGAGGATCGCCTCGGCTGGAAGGTGGCAGATCAGGTCGGTCAGCCGGACCGCCCGGCCCCTGACACCCGCCCCGCGGACGGCTGGTGGCAGCGCCTGTGGTCGGCCCCGGTGTTCTGGCGTGGCGCCGCCGCGGCAATGGCCATGGTGGCGGTGCTGGCCGTCGGCATCGGCATCCAGCTGGCCCGACAGGATCAGGCGGCGCCGGCCGAGGTCGTCGCCGTGCTGAACGACGACCGTGCCCAGCCTGCGATGCTGGTGTTGTGGGATGCCGGCGCACGCAGCCTGATCGTGCGCCGCCTGGATCACCTGGCGCTGAGCGACGAGCAGGTATTGCAATTGTGGGCGCTGCCTGCAAGCGGCAAGCCGCAGTCGCTGGGCGTGATCGGCCGGACACCCGAAGCCCGGCTGGCGCTGGCGCAACTGCCCGCGGCGGTGCCCGCGCTGGCGGTCAGCATCGAGCCGCCGGGCGGCTCGCCCAATGCCGATGGGCCAAGCGGCCCGGTGGTGTTCAAGGGGCCTGTGATCCACAGCCGGCTCTGATGAACGGCGCTGCCGCGCCGGCCGACGCCGCCAGCGGGCCGGCGGGCGATATAATCGCCGTTTCCCAATTTCTCGCGCCCGCCGCCGTCCGCACGCCGGCGCCTGCCCGCGCGAGCCACTGCAGCCGACGTCCATGTCCACCTCCCAACTTGCCAAGAAAGGCGAAGCCTGGTCCGCCCGCTTCTCCGAACCGATGTCCGACCTGGTGAAGCGCTACACCGCCTCGGTGTTCTTCGACAAGCGCCTGGCCCTGTTCGACATCCAGGGCTCGCTGGCCCACGCGGCCATGCTGGCAAAGCAGGGCATCATCGCCGAGGCCGACCGCGCCGAGATCGAGCGCGGCATGGCGCAGATCAGCGCCGAGATCGAGGCCGGCGGCTTCGAGTGGAAGCTGGACCTGGAAGACGTCCACCTGAACATCGAGGCGCGCCTGACCGCGCTGGTGGGCGATGCCGGCAAGCGCCTGCACACCGGCCGCTCGCGCAATGACCAGGTCGCCACCGATATCCGCCTGTGGCTGCGCAGCGAGATCGACAACATCGTCGCCCTGCTCGGCGCGCTGCGCATTTCGCTGCTGGACCTGGCGGATAAGCATGCCGACACCATCCTGCCGGGCTTCACCCACCTGCAGGTGGCGCAGCCCGTCACCTTCGGCCATCACCTGCTGGCTTACAACGAGATGTTCACGCGCGATGCCGAGCGCATGGCCGACTGCCGCAAGCGCGTCAACCGCCTGCCGCTGGGCGCCGCCGCGCTGGCCGGCACCAGCTACCCGATCGACCGCGAGTTCGTGGCGCAGCAGCTTGGCTTCGACGGCGTGTGCCGCAACTCGCTGGACGCCGTGTCGGACCGCGACTTCGCCATCGAGTTCTGCGCCGCCGCCGCGCTGGTGATGACGCACGTGTCGCGCTTCTCGGAAGAGCTGGTGCTGTGGATGAGCCCGCGCGTGGGCTTTATCGACATCGCCGACCGCTTCTGCACCGGCAGCTCGATCATGCCGCAGAAGAAGAACCCCGACGTGCCCGAACTGGCGCGCGGCAAGACCGGCCGCGTCAACGGCCACCTGATCGGCCTGCTGACGCTGATGAAGGGCCAGCCGCTGGCGTACAACAAGGACAACCAGGAAGACAAGGAGCCGCTGTTCGATACGGTCGATACCGTCGTGGACACATTGCGCATCTTTGCCGACATGGTGCCGGGCATCACCGTCAAGCCCGAAGCGATGCGCGCCGCCGCGCTGCAGGGCTACGCCACCGCCACCGACCTGGCCGACTACCTGGTCAAGAAGGGCCTGCCCTTCCGCGACGCCCACGAAGCCGTGGCCCACGCGGTGCGCGCCTGCGACAGCCGCCAGTGCGACCTGGCCGACCTGAGCGTGGCCGAGCTGCGCGAGGTCTCGGGCCTGGGCGACAAGGCCGCGCTGATCGGCGACGACGTGCACGCGGTGCTGACGCTGGAAGGCTCGGTCGCCGCGCGCGACCATATCGGCGGCACGGCGCCGGCGCAGGTGCGCGCCGCCATCGCGGCCGCGCGCGCGGCGCTGTAACAGCGGGACCCCCTGTAAGTTTCGCGTAAGTTTTGCGCAAGAAGAAGCCACCGCGGCGCGAGCCTGGTGGCTTTTTTTGTTGGCGTTCCCCATTCTGGCGCAATCTCGTCGCCCCCGTAGGTAGTAGCCCCTAGCGCCTGCGAATTTTGTTACAGATAAACTAGGCGCCGCAAAAACCGGGGAGACAACCCATGTATTACTTGCTTGGTCTGTCACGACAGATCGACAGGTTGAATCAGCACACTGGCAGGCTTGCAAACATCATGATCCTGCTGTCGTGCCTGATCAGCGCAGGCAACGCCCTTCTGCGCTATGGCTTCAACTTGAGCGACAACTGGCCACTCGAACTGCAGTGGTATATGTTTGCCATTGCCGTGATGTTCGGCGCCTCCTACACCTTCCAGCGCAATGAGCACGTGCGCGTAGACCTGTTCTACGGCAACGTGTCGGAACGCGCGCAGCACTGGATCGACATCTTCGGCATCGTCGTATTCCTGCTGCCCTCGTGCGTGCTGTTCACCTGGCTGTCGTGGGAATCGCTGTTTCTGCCCTCGTGGCGCATCCTCGAGCAATCGGGCAATTCCGGCGGCCTGCCGCGTTACCCGATCAAGCTGGTGGTGCCCATCGGCTTTGCCCTGCTGACGCTGCAGGGCGTGTCCGAACTGATCAAGCGCTTCGCCGCCCTCAAGGGCCTGGTGCGCATCGAATCCAAGTACGAGAGGCCGGTTCAATGATTCCGTTGGAATATATGCCGCCGATGATGTTCGGCGGCCTGGTGCTGTTCATGCTGATCGGCTTCCCGGTCGCGTTCTCGCTGTCGGCGGTGGGCCTGGCCTTCGGCTTCCTGGCAATCGAATGGGGTTACTTCCCGGCCAGCTTCCTGCAGGCCGTGCCGAGCCGCGTGTTCGGCAGCGTGCTGGCCAACGAGCTGCTGCTGGCGATCCCGTTCTTCACTTTCATGGGCGCCATCCTGGAGAAATGCGGGCTGGCCGAGGACATGCTGGACTCCATGGGCCAGCTGTTCGGCCCGGTGCGCGGCGGCCTGGGCTACTCGGTGATCCTGGTCGGCTTTATCCTGGGTGCGATCACCGGCACGGTGGCCGCACAGGTGATCGCCATGGCGATGATCTCGCTGCCGGTGATGATGCGCTACCGCTACAACATGAAGTACGCCACCGGCGTGCTGGCCGCATCGGGCACCATCACGCAGCTGGTGCCGCCGTCGCTGGTGCTGGTGGTGCTGGCAGACCAGCTCAAGACCCCGATGGGCAGCGCCGACGTGGGCAGCATGTACCTGGGCGCCTGGGGCCCGTCGGTGATCCAGATCGCGCTGTTTGCGCTCTACACCTTCTTCCTGACGCGCTTCAAGCCCGACTGGCTGCCGCCGGTTCCCGCCGAAGCGCGCACGCTGCGCGGCTGGCCGCTGTGGCGCAAATGCCTGCGCGGCATTATCCCCTGCGCAGTGCTGATCTTCCTGGTGCTGGGCACCATCATGCTGGGCATTGCCACGCCGACGGAATCCGGCGCCATGGGTGCGGTCGGCGCGCTGGTGCTGGCAGTGATCCGCGACAAGGCCTTTACCCGGATCGACCGCCAGATCTACCGCGTCGGCATCGCCGCCACGCTGGTGGCCGCGGCGGTGGGCTTCTTCGCCTTCGGCTCGCACGTGTTCCGCATCCCGCTGGCGGTGGTGTACCTGGTCATCCTCTGGCTGCTGCTGCGCGCCGGCCAGATGACCGAGCTGCGCCTGCTGATCGTCGATGCCTACCAGTCGACCGCGCGCATCACCGCGATGGTGGTGTTCATCCTGATCGGCTCCACCTGCTTCTCGGTGGTGTTCCAGGGTGTGGACGGCGGCGCCTGGGTGGAGCATCTGTTCACCTCGCTGCCAGGCGGCTGGATCGGCTTCCTGATCGTGGTGAACCTGTTTATCTTCTTCCTGGCCTTCTTCCTGGACTTCTTCGAAATCGCCTTCATCGTGGTGCCGATGCTGGCGCCGGTGGCGGTCAAGGTGTTGGCACCGGTGGTGGCCGACTCCATGGGCGGCAACCCGGAAGCCGCGGCGACGGCGGCACTGGTGTGGTTCGGCGTGATGCTGTGCGTGAACATGCAGACCTCGTTCATGCACCCGCCGTTCGGCTTCGCGCTGTTCTACCTGCGTGGCATCGCGCCGAAGGAAGTGAAGAGCTCCGACATCTACTGGGGTGCCCTGCCCTGGGTCGGGCTGCAGATGGCGATGGTGCTGCTGGTGATGTTCTGGCCGGGCATGGTGACAGGGCTGCTGGACAAGGGTTCGCTCAAGCACAGCAACGCGGCGGAGGTCAGTATCCCGCTTGGCGCAGAGCCGGAGAAACCGGCGTCGGCGCCAGGACCGGCCGCCCCGCCGGGTTCGCTGGAACTGCCAGGCGCGGCACCGGCACCTGAGCCCGCGACACCGCAGTTCGAGTTCGAAAAGAAGAACTGAGCCGGATGGCAGACCCAGGGCCCCGCAGCAATGCGGGGCTTTTTCATGGGCGCGCGTCCGCCCCGGCGCCGGCCGGCGCCAGGCATTGCACCAGGAAATCCACCGTCGCGCGCACGCCGGGCAACTGCCCGCGCCGCGCCGGCATCAGCAGCGTGGTGGTCACGCTGCCCGCGGTCCAGTCCGGCAGCACGCGCACCAGTTCGCCGGCCGCCAGCGCCGCGCGGCAAAGTTCCTGCGGCAGCGGCACGATACCCAGCCCCGCCACGGCGGCACCGAGCAGCACGGCGGATTCGTTCACGGTCATGCGGGGCACCGGCGTGACTTCCGCACCCGTGCCGGCCGGCCCGCGCAGGCGCCAGGTGCCGGCGGCGGCCCCGGTCAGCAGCCCATCATGGTCGGACAGCTGCGCGGGCGCTTGCGGCGTGCCGCGGCCCGACAGGTAGGTGGGCGACGCCACCAGCACGATCTCGTCCACTGCAAGCTGGCGCTGCACCAGGCCCGAGTCCGGCAGCGGCGCGAAATGGCTGCGTACGGCAATGTCGAAGCCCTCCTGCACCAGGTCGACCCTCCGGTCGGACACCTCCAGTTGCACGTGCAGGCGCGGATAGGCACGGGCCAGCGCGGGCAGGTGCATGGCCAGATACTGCTGCGCGGTAGGCACCGACGCCGTGATGCGCACCGTGCCGCTGGGTTCGGCCACGCGCCGCTGCACAGCCTCCTGCGCCGCCTCGGCCTCGATCAGTGCCGCGCGCGCATGCTCGTAGAAATCCCGGCCGGCATCGGTCAGCGTAAAGCTGCGTGAACTCCGGTAGAGCAGCCGCGCCTGCAGCGCCTGCTCCAGTTCGGCCACGCGCTTGCTGACGGTGGATTTGGGCACGCCCAGCGCGCGCCCGGCGGCGGCAAAGCCGCCATTGGCCACGGCCATGACAAAGAAGCGCAGGTCGTTCAGGTTCAGCATGACGGCGCAAAGTCTACACATGTGGACGATAGGTCGGATTTTTGCCCACTACTCGCGCAAAGTCCACACATCTACAGTTCCGCTATGCCCGATCGGCGGGCGCTACCCAAACCAGGAGAACTTCCCATGCCTACCACCACCCTCTTCTATGGCGTCCCCTCTGGCTGCTCGTTCGGTTCGATCGTCGCGCTTGAATGGCTGGGCGAACCGTATCGCCTGAGCCGCATCGAGATGCCGGAAATCGTGACCAGCGACGCCTACCGCCGCATCAACCCGATTGGTGAAACGCCCACGCTGATGGACGCGCAAGGCAACTTCCTCAGCGAAAGCCAGGCGATCATGAACCACATCGGCGCGCGCGGCATCGCCCGCAAGCTCGGCTTTGCGCAGGACACGCGGGATTTCGACCGGCTCAACCAGATGCTGGGCTACCTCAACACCAGCTTTTTCAGCGCCTTCGCGCCGCTCTGGTACGCGCTGGAGCATGGCGTGCAAGGGGCCGAACTCGAGGCCCTGACCCGCTATGGCGCGGCGGAAGTCCGCAACGTGCATGCCGAGCTTGAAGCCATGCTGGGCGACCGGCGGTGGCTGCTTGGCGAGCACCGCACGGTGGCCGACGCCTATTTCATCGGCATCGCCCGCTGGACCAAGTACCACGCGGTGCTGAACCGCGAGGACTATCCGAACCTGCAGCGCCTCTACAACCAGCTGGAAGCCGATCCGGCGGTACGCTTCGCCCACGCCGTCGAGCGGCAGGCGCCGGCGCAAAGCCAAGGCGGCTTCCAGGGCCATGTCACGCTGGAGGAAGTCCTGGCGCAGCGCTGATCCGCGGTGCGGCGGTATTGTGAAAGGGAGCGTTGCGGGAACGAGACGGGCGCGCGATTGCGAATCGGCTCATCGACCGGCGCCCCGGCGCGGCCCAGACTGGCTCCTGCGTTCAGCGACTTGATCCAGGAGATCACCATGCAAATCACCAAAGCCTTGGACCGGCCCGGCACCGCCACAATGTATGGCCTGCCCTCGATACGTGACCGCCGCAATGATAACAATGCTATCATTCCTCCATCCGATGGTGAGGAGGTCAAGATGGCAACACTACTCGTTCGTGGCATCGATGAATCCCTGGTCCAGCGCCTGCGCGAGCGGGCCGTCGCCAACGGCCGCAGCGCCGAGGCCGAGCACCGCGCCATCCTGGCGCAGGCGCTGGGCGGCACGCGCCGGCGCAGCCTGGCCGAGGTGCTGGCCAGCATCCCGGACGTCGGGCAAGACGCCGACTTCGAGCGGATCCAGAATCCAGGCGAGGCGCCGCGTGTATTTGATTGATACCAACGTCATCAGCGAAACGCGCAAGCGCGAACGCGCCAACCCCGGCGTGCGCGCGTTCTTCCGGCAGGCGGCGCGGGAAGGTGCCGCGCTCTACCTGTCGGCGCTGACCGTGGGCGAACTCCAGCGTGGCGTAGCGCTGATCCGCCACCGCGGCGATACGGCGCAGGCCGAGGTGCTGGAGCAATGGCTGGCAACCGTGCTGGAGGATTTTGGCCGGCTGGTGTTGCCGGTCGATGCCGACGTCGCCCAGGTCTGGGGCCAGCTGCGCGCACCGCGGCCTGAGCACGCGCTGGACAAGTTCATTGCCGCCACCGCGCTGATCCACGACCTGACCATTGTCACGCGCAATGTTGAGGACTTCCGCGGCACGGGCGCGATGCTGCTGAATCCGTTCACCTAGCGCCACCCCAAAAGAAAGGGCCCCGCATAGCGGGGCCCTGCTCACGTCAGCGGGACGCGGACTGGCGTTCAGCCGCCCTGCTTCACGCAGTCGACAAAGTACGCCGTCTTGCCGTCGACCTCGTCCTCGACCAGGCCATGGATGTCGGTCTCGAAGCCAGGGAACAGCTTGTTGAACTCGCGCGCGAACTTCAGGTACTGCACGATGGTGCGGTTGAAACGCTCGCCCGGAATCAGCAGCGGAATGCCCGGCGGGTACGGCGTCAGCAGGATGGCGGTGACGCGGCCCTCCAGGTCGTCGACCGGCACGCGCTCGATCTCGCGGTGCGCCATCATGGCCCAGGCGTCCGACGGCTTCATCGCCGGCTCCATGTCCGACAGGTACATCTCCGTCGTCACACGGGCCACGTCGTTGGCCTTGTACACGCTGTGGATCGCATCGCACAGGTCACGCAGGCCCATGCGCTCGTATTGCGGATGCTTGGCGACGAATTCCGGCAGCACGCGCCACAGCGGCTGGTTCTGATCGTAGTCGTCCTTGAACTGCTGCAGCTCGGTCACCAGCGAGTTCCAGCGGCCCTTGGTGATGCCGATGGTGAACATGATGAAGAACGAGTACAGCCCGGTCTTCTCGATGATGATGCCGTGCTCGGCCAGGTACTTGGTGACGATGGCCGCCGGGATGCCGCGTTCGCTGAACTCGCCGTCCACGTCCAGGCCCGGGGTGATGATGGTGGCCTTGATCGGGTCGAGCAGGTTGAAGCCGTCGGCGAGGTCGCCGAAGCCGTGCCAGCGCTCATTGGCCTTGAGCATCCATTCTTCGCGGTCGCCGATGCCGTCTTCGATCAGTGCGTCCGGGCCCCACACCTTGAACCACCAGTCGCCGTTGTTGCCGTCGTCGTAGTCGCCCTCGACCTTGCGCATGGCGCGGCGGAAATCCATCGCCTCCTGGATGCTCTCTTCCACCAGCGCGGTGCCGCCCGGCGCTTCCATCATCGCCGCGGCCACGTCGCACGAGGCGATGATCGAGTACTGCGGGCTGGTCGAGGTGTGCATCAGGTACGCCTCGTTGAAGCGGTAGCGGTCCAGCTTGCGCGTCTCGGAATCCTGCACCAGGATCTGCGAGGCCTGCGACAGGCCGGCCAGCAGCTTGTGCGTCGACTGCGTGGCGAACACCAGCGCGTCCTTGCTGCGCGGGCGGTCCTTGCCGATCGCGTGCATATTGCGATAGAAATCGTGGAAGGCCGCATGCGGCAGCCAGGCCTCATCGAAGTGCAGCGTATCGATCTCGGCGGCCAGCATTTCCTTGATCTGCTCGGCGTTGTACAGCACGCCGTCGTACGTACCCTGGGTGATGGTCAGGATGCGCGGCTTCTGGTTCTTGGCCTTGCTGGCGAACGGGTGGTTGGCGATCTTCTTCCTGATCGTCTCCGGATCGAACTCGCTCTTCGGGATCGGGCCGATGATGCCGTAGTGGTTGCGCGTGGGCATCAGGAAGACCGGGATCGCGCCCGTCATCATGATCGCGTGCAGGATCGACTTGTGGCAGTTGCGATCCACCACCACGATGTCGCCCGGCGCCACATTGGCATGCCACACCATCTTGTTCGAGGTGGAGGTGCCGTTGGTGACGAAGTACATGTGGTCGGAGTTGAAGATGCGCGCGGCATTGCGCTCCGACGCGGCCACCGGACCCGTGTGGTCCAGCAGCTGGCCCAGTTCGTCGACCGCGTTGCAGACGTCGGCGCGCAGCATGTTCTCGCCGAAGAACTGGTGGAACACCTGGCCCACCGGGCTCTTCAGGAACGCCACGCCGCCCGAGTGCCCCGGGCAGTGCCACGAGTACGAGCTGTCCTGCGCGTAGTCGATCAGCGCCTTGAAGAACGGCGGCGCCAGCGTGTCGAGGTAGACCTTGGCTTCGCGGATGATGTGGCGTGCCACGAATTCCGGCGTGTCCTCGAACATGTGGATGAAGCCGTGCAGCTCGCGCAGGATATCGTTGGGGATATGGCGCGAGGTGCGGGTCTCGCCGTACAGGAAGATCGGCAGGTCCGAGTTGCGGCGGCGCACTTCGGTGACGAAGGCGCGCAGCTTTTCGATGGCGGCGGCCTCGAGCTGGTCATCGCCGTCGCGCGTGAACTCGTCGTCGTCGATCGAGACGATAAAGGTCGATGCCCGGCTGGACTGCTGCGCAAACGACGTCAGGTCGCCGTAGCTGGTCAGGCCCATGACCTCCATGCCCTCTTTCTCGATCGCCTCGGCCAGCGCGCGGATGCCCGAGCCGGAGATGTTCTCGGAGCGAAAGTCTTCGTCAATGATGATGACGGGGAAACGGAATTTCATCGGGCATCCTTGATGGA
Source organism: Cupriavidus sp. FW306-01-F10A (assembly GCF_058782785.1). Lineage (NCBI taxonomy): Bacteria > Pseudomonadati > Pseudomonadota > Betaproteobacteria > Burkholderiales > Burkholderiaceae > Cupriavidus > Cupriavidus sp. FW306-01-F10A. The sequence goes on along the minus strand of NZ_JBYSYA010000014.1, from coordinate 12,371 downwards.
AAGCAGGACATAAAGGACTTGAGCCACATGGCCGGCGGGAGGTTCCCCGCTGCGGCGACATGTGGCTCTGACGTCAGGTGTGGCGGCCATTCTCGGGGCCAGCCTTCCGGCAAACGCCGGCATTGTAATGCGCTCAGGTCTTCGGCAGTGTGACACCGTGCTGGCCCTGGTACTTGCCGCCGCGGTCGCGGTACGAGGTCTCGCAGACTTCGTCGCTTTCGAAGAACAGCACCTGGGCGCAACCCTCGCCGGCGTAGATCTTGGCGGGCAGTGGCGTGGTGTTGGAAAACTCCAGCGTCACATAGCCTTCCCACTCCGGCTCGAACGGCGTCACATTGACGATGATGCCGCAGCGGGCGTAGGTGCTCTTGCCCAGGCAGATGGTCAGCACGCTGCGCGGGATCCGGAAGTATTCCATCGTGCGCGCCAGCGCGAACGAATTGGGCGGGATGATGCAGACATCGCCCTTGAAATCCACGAACGACTTCTCGTCGAAATTCTTCGGATCGACGATGGTGCTGTTGATATTGGTGAAGATCTTGAATTCGTCGGCGCAGCGGATGTCGTAGCCGTAGCTCGAGGTGCCGTACGAAACGATCTTGCGCCCGTCCTGCTCCCGGACCTGGCCTGGCGCGAACGGCTCGATCATGCCGTGCTGCTCCGCCATGCGGCGGATCCACTTGTCGGATTTGATGCTCATAGGGTTGGGAGGGTAAACACACTGGCTCGGAGTGCGCCGCATTGTACAACCAATCGCGCCCACCCCTTTAAGCAAACGCAAACAACAAAGTGACGCTTACGCCACTGCGTCTTCAGGCAGCCGGTGGCGGAAGCGCTCGCGCCCGGTGTAGAGCAGGAAGTGCTTGCCGGTGCAGCGCGCAAACAGCGTCAGGTTGACGCGCCGGGCCATCTGGTAGCCCATCTGCGTCACGCCCGAGCGCGACAGCAGGAACGGGATGCCCATCTGCGCGCCCTTGATCACCATCTCGGAAGTCAGGCGCCCGGTGGTGTAGAAGATCTTGTCGCCGCCCGTCATGCCTTCCAGCCACATGCGCCCGGCGATGGCGTCCACGGCGTTGTGGCGGCCCACGTCCTCGATGAACATCAGCAGCTCGGTGCCCTGGAACAGCGCGCAGCCGTGCACCGAGCCAGCCTGCTTGTAGACCGACTGCTGCAGCCGGATGGTGTCGATGATGCCGTACAGGGTGTCCTGGTCCAGCGTGGCGCCAACCGGCAGGCGGATGTTGTCGACCTCATCGAGCAGCGAGCCGAACACGGTGCCTTGCCCGCAGCCGGTGGTCACCACGCGGCGCGCGGTGCGTTCCTCGATGCGGTCCACGCCATTGCGCGTGGTCACGGCGGCGGACTCGGTTTCCCAGTCGACCTGCACCGCGGCGATGTCTTCGATCGATTCCACCAGCCGCTGGTTGCGCAGGTAGCCCAGCACCAGGTGCTCGGGCGCGCCGCCCAGGGTCATCAGCGTGACCAGCTCGCGCTTGTCGAGGTAGACCGTCAGCGGACGCTCGCCCGGCAGGTAGGCCGCGCGCACGCGGCCCTGCTCGTCGACGACTTCAACCTCTTCGATCAGGGGAACGGCTGCCTGGGTAAGCTCGGGACGCAGGGTCATGACGAGGGGCTCGGGGCTGCTGGTGAGGGCCCCGCGCCGCGCGCGGCGTGCATGGGGCTGTGGTTACGGCGCCTTTGCAGGAGATTGTACCGCGCCGGCCGCGGCTGGTTTGGCATCGGCCGCGGTGCTGGCCACGGCTGGCGCCGGGGCGGCAGGCGCAGCGGCGGTCGGCGCCACAAACGGGCCCGGATCGGCACACGCGGCGGCTTGCGACGGCGCGCGGGCTTCCTGGCCGTGGGCCTTGCGCTCGGCGAAGTAACGCGCCGCGGTCTTGTCCTGCGCGCGGCACAACTGGTAGGCGGCGACCTTGTCGGCCCAGGCGGCGCGCGCCTTGGTCTCGGCGGCCTTGGCCTGCTGGGCCTCGGTCGGCGGCGGCAGCTTGGCCAGCGCGCCGGTGGCAAGGGTGGCGCCCGCGCACAGGGCAACCAGCGTCAGGGTGCGTGTCTTCGTCATCGTGGGTTCCGCATGGTCTGGTTGGCGCCGGCCTCAGGCTTCGCCCGGGGTATGCCGGGTGCTGCGCCCCGCGGCGGCTTCCGGGCTGGCCGATCGCTGGGCCGGGATCTTGCCGGACTTGATGTCGTCGTACCAGTGCTCGTGGTGCTCCCTGGCCCAGGCCTCGTCCACCCAGCCGTCGCGCATGGCGCGGTAGGCGCCTTCCATGCCGACCGTGCCCATGTAGATATGGCCACACGCCATCGCGATCATCAGCACGGCCGAGATCCCATGGATCACGTTGGCGATCTGCATGGTCGCGCGGTAGTAGTCCATGCCCGGCACGATCATGTCCAGCACCCAGCCCGATGCCGACAGCACCAGCCCGAACACGAACACGCCGATCCAGAACCACATCTTCTCGCCGGCATTGAAGCGCCCGCTCGGCACATGCTTGCCGGATGCCAGGCCGCCAAGGCTGGTGACCCAGCGCATATCGTCGCGGTTGGGCAAGTTGTCGCGCACGAACACCACGAAGGCCACGATCACCGACAGCGTGAAGATCGGGCCGATCACGTTGTGCAGGTTCTTCAGCACGTAGGTCAGCCAGCCGAACAGCATGTGGCCCATCAGCGGCAGCAGGAAATGCTTGCCCAGCAGCAGCACGATGCCCGACACCGCCAGCACCACGAACGAGATCGCCATGGTCCAGTGGACGATGCGCTCAAGCGGCGTGAAGCGCTCGATCATGCGGCCGGTGCGCGGCGTGCGCAGCGGGATGGTGCCGCGCCAGAGGAAGAAGCCCAGGATGGCAAGCGGCACCACCAGCAGCAGCCAGCCGCCCCAGACGGTGATGACGCCGTTGCGGAACAGGCGCCATTGCTGCCCGGTGCGCTGGATCAGCACGCCCGCTTCCTTGTCGGGCAGGCTGCTGTAGTGGCGCTGGTCGGAATTGACCTCGCGCCAGACCGGCGCATTGTTGCCGGGCTGCGTGACGGTGCGCTGCTGCTGCGACTGGGCCTCGGCGGCGATATCGCGGCGCGGTATGTTGAAGATATTCTCGGATGCGATGCCGGCCAGCGGCTGGACCGGGTGCGTGGCCGGGTTGTTGGTGTCGGCATTGGCCTGCGCGGCGGCCGGTGCCGGCGGTGCCGAGGCCGGCGCCTGTGCGGCGGCGGTGCCGGCAAAGGCCGCCAGCGCCAGCGCGCCGGCGCTGAGCCAGCGCCGCCAGCCTGCGCGGCATGCATTCTGCGACGGCGTCATGTGCACTCCTTCGGATCGTCGAGGGCCGGCGCCCGGCTGCCGGGGCGGCCCAGCTGCAGCGCCTTCATTGCGTGCGGTTGTACTCGTTCTGCAACTGGTTGCGCTGCCGAATCTGGTTGTCCCAGCTGGTCTTGTCGCCCTGCTTCCAGCCCTTGGCCACGAACGGATCGTCCGGGGCGCCCTGGAAGGCCTGGGCGTCAGCCTTGCGGTGCGACGGGCCGATGGTCTGCGGCTTCTCGCCGCAAGCTGCCAGCAGCACGCCGCACAGCGACAGCAATACAACAACGCGGACGCGGTTCATGACGCTTGCCCTCCCGGGGCCGCGGGTGCGGCCGGTGCGGCGGGCGCCGGCTGTGCCGGTTGGGCCGGCTGGGCCGCGCCGCCCTTGGCGGTGCCGTAGGCCGTGCCCCAGCCGAACACGTCGCCGCCGGTGCCGCGCTTGATCACGCGGTTGCGCAGGATGTCGGCAATCACATCGCCGTCGCCGCCCAGCAGCGCCTTGGTCGAGCACATCTCGGCGCACAGCGGCAGCTTGCCTTCGGCCAGGCGGTTGCGGCCGTATTTCTCGAACTCAGCTTCCGAGCCGTTCTTTTCCGGGCCGCCAGCGCAGAAAGTGCACTTGTCCATCTTGCCGCGCACGCCGAAGGTGCCGGTCGACGGGAACTGCGGCGCGCCGAACGGGCAGGCGTAGGAGCAGTAGCCGCAGCCGATGCAGACGTCCTTGTCGTGCAGCACCACGCCGTCCTCGGTGCGGTAGAAGCAGTCGACCGGGCAGACCGCCATGCAGGGCGCGTCCGAACAGTGCATGCAGGCCACCGAGATCGATTTCTCGGCGCCGACCATGCCGTCGTTGACGGTGACCACGCGGCGCCGGTTCACGCCCCAGGGCACCTCGTGCTCGTTCTTGCAGGCAGTGACGCAGCTGTTGCACTCGATGCAGCGCTCGGCGTCACAGATAAATTTCATGCGTGCCATGGTGTCCCTCTGCGCTTAGGCAAACCGCTCGATCTGGCAAACGGTGGTCTTGGTTTCCTGCATCATCGTCACCGAGTCATAGCCGTAGGTGGTGGCCGTGTTGACCGCCTCGCCCCGCACCACCGGCATCGCGCCCGCGGGGTAGTAGTCCTTCAGGTCCTTGCCCTGCCACCAGCCCGAGAAATGGAACGGGATGAACGCGGTATCGGGCCCAACCCGCTCGGTCACCAGCGCGCGCACCTTGATGCGGGCCCCGGTGGGCGTCTTCACCCAGCAGAAGTCACCATTGCGGATGCCGCGGTCGGACGCCGCGCGCGGGTTGATCTCGACGAAGTTCTCCTGCTGCAGTTCGGCCAGCCACGGGTTGGAGCGGGTTTCCTCGCCACCGCCCTCGTACTCGACCAGCCGCCCGGAGGTCAGGATGATCGGGAACTTCTCATAGACCTTGTTCTCGATATTGCGCTGCTGCACCGACTTGTACAGCGTCGGCAGCCGCCAGAACGCCATCTTGTCGTCGTGGGTCGGGTACTTGGCGACCATGTCCGGGCGCGTGGAGTACAGCGGCTCGCGATGCTGCGGGATCGCGTCGGGGAAGTTCCATACCACCGCGCGCGCCTTGGCGTTGCCGAACGGATGGCAGCCATGGTTCTTCATCACCACGCGCTGGATGCCGCCCGACAGGTCGGTCTTCCAGTTCTTGCCTTCGGCCTTGGCCTTCTCGGCATCGGTCAGGTCGTCCCACCAGCCCAGCTTCTTCAGCAGCACATGGTCGAACTCCGGATAGCCGGTGGTGATCTCCGCGCCCAGCGAGCAAGAGCCGTCCTCGGCCAGCAGGTTGACGCCGTCGCGCTCCACGCCGAAGTTGGCGCGGAAGTTGCCGCCGCCGTCCATCACGTGCTTGCTGGTGTCGTACAGGTTGGGCGAGCCCGGGTGCTTCAGTTCCGGCGTGCCGTAGCACGGCCACGGCAGGCCGAAGTAGTCGCCGCTCAGGTCGTAGCCGGTGACCGGGTCCTTGCCCGCCTTGCAGCGCAGCGTCTTGACGTCGAACATCTGCATATTGCGCATATGCGCCTTCAACCGCTCCGGCGACTGGCCGGTGTAGCCGATGGTCCAGTTGCTGGCGTTGATCTCGCGCAGGATCGATTCCGGCTCAGGCTCCATCCAGGTACGGCCGGCGCGCTTGACCTCGATCAGCTTCATGTTCTTCGACAGCTCCTTGCCGAAGCCGAGCCGGTCGGCAAACGCCTGCATCAGCGTATGGTCGGGCATCGACTCGAACAGCGGCTCGATGACCTTCTCGCGCCATTGCAGCGAGCGGTTCGACGCGGTGCACGTGCCCGAGGTCTCGAACTGCGTGCAGGCCGGCAGCAGGTAGACCGCGCGGTTCGGGTTGACCTTGTCGCCCTCGGCCGGCGGCATGTTGGCCATGGCCGCGGTCGCCGACGGATAGGGGTCGACCACCACCAGCAGGTCGAGCTTGTCCAGCGCCTTCTTCATCTCCAGGCCGCGCGTCTGCGAGTTCGGGGCATGGCCCCAGAAGAACACGCCGCGCACATTGTTGTCCTGGTCGATCAGCTCATTCTTCTCGGTGACGATATCGATCCAGCGCGACACCGTGGTGCCGGACTTCTCCATCATCGCCTGCGACACGAACTGCTTCTTGATCCATTCGTAGTCCACGCCCCACACCGCGGCGTAGTGCTTCCACGCGCCGGTGGCCAGGCCGTAGTAGCCCGGCAGCGAGTCCGGGTTGGGGCCCACGTCGGTGGCGCCCTGCACGTTGTCATGGCCGCGGAAGATGTTGGCGCCGCCGCCCGACACGCCGATATTGCCCAGCGCCAGCTGCACGATGCACGAGGCGCGCACGATCGCGTTGCCGATGGTGTGCTGGGTCTGGCCCATGCACCACACCAGCGTGCTGGGGCGGTTCTTGGCCATGATCTCGGCGACCATCTTCACCTGCGCCTCGGGCACGCCGCAGACTTCCTCGACCTTGTCGGGGGTCCACTTGGCCAGCACCTCTTCCTTGACCTTGTCCATGCCATAGACCCGGTCGTTCAGGTACTTCTGGTCTTCCCAGCCGTTCTGGAAGATGTGGTACAGCATGCCGAAAAGGAACGCGATGTCGGTGCCCGAGCGGATGCGCACATAATGCTGGGCCTTGGCCGCGGTGCGCGTGTAGCGCGGGTCGACCACGATCACCTTGCAGCCGTTCTCCTTGGCGTGCAGCAGGTGCAGCATCGACACCGGGTGCGCCTCGGCCGCGTTGGAGCCGATATACAGAGCTGCCTTCGAGTTCTGCATATCGTTGTACGAGTTGGTCATCGCACCGTAGCCCCACGTGTTGGCCACGCCCGCCACGGTGGTGGAGTGGCAGATGCGCGCCTGGTGGTCGGTGTTGTTGGTGCCGAAGAACGACACCCACTTGCGCAGCAGGTAGGACTGCTCGTTGCTATGCTTGGACGAGCCGACGAAGAACATCGAGTCCGGGCCGGTCTGCTGGCGGATCTCCTTCATCTTGGCGGTGATCTCGTCCAGCGCCTGGTCCCAGCTGATGCGCTGGTACTTGCCGTTGACCAGCTTCATCGGGTACTTGAGGCGGTATTCGCCGTGGCCGTGCTCGCGCAGCGCCGCACCCTTGGCGCAGTGCGCGCCCAGGTTGATGGGCGAATCGAACACGGGCTCCTGGCGGATCCACACGCCGTTCTGCACCACCGCGTCGACCGCGCAGCCGACCGAGCAGTGGCCGCACACGGTGCGCCTGACCACGATGCCGGTCTTGCCGTCGGCGGCCGCCTTCTTGTCGTCGGCAGCGTCCGCCTTGCGGATCAGCGTCAGCTGCGAGGCCGCCAGCCCGGCACCGACGCCGATGCCAGAGCGCTTGAGGAAGCTGCGGCGGTCCATGGTCGGCATTGCGCCGGCCAGGCTGGCCGCGAGCCGTTGCGAGAGTCGGCCGGAGGCTGCGCCGGCAGGTTCAGGCCGGTTGGCCAGGCCGTCAGCGAGGCGGGCGGATGCGCCCTGCGCCGCGCGTTTGCGGGTCAAGATCATGTCTCACCTCAGATGCGGACGCCGGTTGCGTCCGGTTGCAGGCGGCGCGGCAGACCACACCGCCCTGGGCAGCTACACCAGCGTGGTCCGGTAGTACTTGCGGATGTGGTCAGAGACCCGGTAACCCTTGCTGTCCGACGGAGGATCGGTGGGTTCCGGCAGAGCGGTGGCCTGGCCCGGCATGGCCGGACCGCGCGCGGTCAGCGCTGCCGCGCCCGTAGCGGCAGCCACAACTCCAGCGCCCGCGAGAAACGTGCGGCGCGCGACCCTGGTTTGCTTCTCTGTCATGTGGGGGCTCCTCGGCTGACAAAGCCCGATGGATTTAGCCGTTATGCGTTGTTATGCATATTCTAGATTCAACTAGCGGGAAAGACCATGATATGCGCGGGTTTTTCCCTACTTTCCAACTCATTTTCGTGTAAGCGGCTGCCTTGGCCTCGCGGCGCTAAAGAAGCCCGCAAGCGTGCCGATATTCAATGCCCGCGCTCAATGCATCTCGAGCGCCACCGCCTCAACGCCGGCAAACGCGCCCAGCAAGCCGGCCACGCCGCGATAGAAACGCGCCTGCGGGTGCGCCGTCACTGCATCGCACAATCGCTCCACCCAGGGCTGCAGGTGCTGCGCATAGAAGCGCTGCTGCTCGCCCAGGTTGGACACCGCCAGGTCGTCGCCCGCCACCAGGAAGCGCATCACCTCGCACAGCGTGGCGATATGGTCCTCGGTCTCGCTGACATCTTCATGACGCTCCAGGCCGTAGCGGGCGAGGTCTTCGCGCAGCGCCACCAGCGGGCGCTCGTTCAGGAAGCCGGTCATGTAGAAGGAGCCGTACAGGAACACATCCTGCCGGCCCACGCCCACGAACAGCAGCCGGTACTCCTCCTCCGCCTCGGCCGCGGTGGTCTCCGATGCTGCATCGCACAACGCATTCCACGCCTTGCCCAGCACGGTGTTCGCGTCATCGCCCACGGCGCGGTTGGCGGCGATGTGGTGCAGCAGCGCGGCGTCGGGCGCGTGGTAGAACAGCGTGGCGAGCAGGCCGTAGAGGTCGGCGCGGGCGGTGTCTTCGGCATCGTCGGCCGGCGGCGCGGCGGTGAGCTGGATCGGCTGGAAATCTGTCATGTCGTGATGATTTGTCCTGGGTAGCCCCGCCGCCGTCAGCGCAGCGTGGCGCCGGTGGCGGTTCCCGTATCGCGCTCTATCATGTCGATGACGCGGCAGTCAGGGCACATCTTCAGGCGCTCGGCCGCGGCGCCGGCAAAGGCGGGATGGCCGGCCAGGCGCACCAGCATCGACTCCACCATCTGCGCCGTGCCGAACGGCTTGGCGCAGCGGATGCAATGGAACGGCTGGGTCTCGTTGAGGGTCACCGGGCGGCGCGCCGCGTCGCCGGCCAGCAGGCGCGGCACCAGGCTGATGGCGTCTTCCGGGCAGGTCTTCTCGCACAGCCCGCATTGCACGCAGTTGCGCTCGATAAAGCTGAGCACCGGGCGCTCGGGATTGTCGCGCAGCGCCTGCGACGGGCACGCGCCGACACAGGCCATGCACATGGTGCACTTGCCCGTATCCACTGCGATCGCGCCGATCGGCGCGCCGGCCGGCAGCGGCACGCTTGGCGCGGGCACCGGCGCGTGCCGGGCCAGGTGGTCCAGCACAAAGTCCAGCATCTCGCGCTTGGCCGCGACCGGGCCGAACGGCGCCGGCGGCAGCGCGTTGCGGCCCGGGCGCAGCGCCGCCAGGCCGGCATCCAGCGCCGGGGTATCGGCGGCCTCGACCAGCGACAGCACCTCGCCGTCATAGCCCAGGCCCGCCAGCAGAGCGCGCCCGACCGCGATCTGCTCCGGCAGCGCGGTGCGGTACTGCGGTGCCTCCTCGCCGGTCAGCAGCACCGCTACGCGGCTGGCGCCCCAGCACAGCGCGGCGAGCCACAACTCCAGCCCGGCCGAGGCCGGGTGGAACAGCGACAACGGCATCACATTGGCGGGCACGCCCTTGGCCTTGCCGCCGCGGGCGGAACGGCCCAGCGCCAGCAGCGCCGGCGTGCCATATTCCTCGCCATGCAGCAGCACCACCGGATCGCGTGCGCCGGCCCGGCGGTACGCCGACAGCAGCGTGCGCAGGCGCGCGCCGGTCACCTCCGGCCCCGGGTAGCCATAGCTGATGGCCCCGCTCGGGCAGACGGTGGTGCAGGCGCCGCAGCCCATGCACAGGTTGGGCGTGACTTCGATGCGCCCCTTGCCGTCATGCCAGCGCGAGCCGATGGCCTCGGTCGAGCAGATGTCGATGCAGGCGGTGCAGCCGGTAGTCTGGTTGCGGCCATGCGCGCACAGGTTTTCCTTGTAGCGGAAGAACCTGGGCTTCTCGAACTCGCCCACCAGGCCTGCCAGCAGCAACGCCTGGGCCTGCTGGCGCGCGGCATCGGTGCCGGCGTGCAGGTAGCCCTGCGGCGGCTGGTGCATGGTGAAGGCAGGCGTGTCGCACAGGTCGAAGACCAGGTCGAAGCGTCCCTGCACTGTGCCCTGCGGGCGGTCGAAGTCGATCGCCGCGGCGGCGCCGCAGGCGCGCACGCAAGCACGGTGCGAGCGGCAGCGCGACAGGTCGATCTGGTAGCTGAAGTCGATCGCGTCCTCGGGACAGGCGTCGATGCAGGCGTTGCAGCGGGTGCACAGGTCCAGGTCGATCGGGTTGCTGCGGCCGGCACCGGTCTCCCAGCTGGCCTCGAACGCTCCCAGCCAGCCTGTCAGCGAGGCCAGCCGGCCGCTGTGAACGGGATAAGCGCGCGCCGCCGGCTGCGCCGCGGCGCCTTCACGCCTGTCGCTGCCGGTCAGCAGCACCGTGACCTCCAGCTGCATCGCGGCCAGCCGCTCGGCCCACGGCAGCGCCCGCTGGGCCGGGCCCAGCACCAGCACCGCGCCGTCGGAACGGTAATCCACCACCGGCACCGGGTCAGGTTCGGGCAGCGCGGCCACGGCCAGCAGCGCGGCGATCTTGGCATTGGCGGTCTTCGGGTCGCGCCGGGCGCCCTGTGACCAGCCGCCGGTCTCGCGGATATTGACGAAGCGCACCGGCGCGGTCACCACCGGGCGGCCATCGCTGCCCTGCGCGGCCTGCGCTGCGACTTCGGTAAAGAGCTGGCGTTCCTGGGTGCAGGCGACGATGACGTCGTCGGTGCCGTCGAGCGCGGCGGTGAAGTCGCCGATCTCGCGCCGGCACAGCAGGCGATGGACCTTCAAGGGGCCCTGGTTGGCGTCCTTGGTTGCTTCGGACAATGCCGCCCCGTCAAGCGGCATGGTGTCGTTGCAGTTGCAGATCAGCGTCGGCATGGCGAATGCGGCTGACCGGCCCGGACGTCCTTCTTGGTGAGGGGTCTGCGGGCCGGCGGATTGTGGGGATGCCTATTGTAGGCTGCGCTGCACCTGTGAGGCTACGCGCATTTATCCGGGTCTTGCAGGCCCTGTTCTGCGCTTTGACTTACAGTTTGCTGCGGCGTTTCGATTGGTGCGGGTATGTCCGTAGTGTCGGCGGTCTCGCCGGATTCGGCGAACTCGGCGGGCGCCGCCGGCGGTACATCCACAGGCCCCGCGGCGGCGGCCGCGGCCTGTGCCGCCGCGCGTTCCTCGTCGGTCGGCTCGAACAGGCCCAGTGTCTCGGACTGGCGCAGCTGGCGAAGGATTTCCGGCGGGATCGGATCGGGTTTGCTGTAGTCGTCGATATAGATGTCGAGCCCGTCCATCACGTTGAAGTGCGGATCGGCGAACAGCGTCTTCAGCGCCGCGCGCTTGACCGACTCATCCACGCCGCGGGCCACGAACCGGGCGATCTCGTCGCCGGGGCGCAGCGCGGCCACGTCCTCCAGCGTCGGGGCCGGTACCTGCGGCGCTTCGGGTGCTGCGCCGGTGGTCACGGGGACGGCTTCGGCATGCGCTGGTGGTGCCGGCTCTGCCGGCACGGGCACGCCCTCCCGCACCGCGGCCTTGCGGCGCGACCAGCGCGACAGGAAGGACGAATCGCTCATCGGCAGGGCAAGCTCAGGTCGTCAGGATCAGTAATCAGTAGCGGGCGCGGTCTTCCGGCGCCTTGAAGGATTCGGGCCGGCGCCGCTGCTTGGGCTCGGGCCGGTAGTGCTGGTCGACATAGGCCTGCAGCCACTCGCGCTGCTCGGGCGCCAGCGGCACGTTCTCGACGGTCTCGCCGGCATCGAGCCAGCGGCCAGCCTCGTTGTACGACAGCGTCACGGTCATCGGCACCGGATGGGCCTCTTCGCCAGGGACTTCGTCCTCCGGCATGCGCCACAGCACGAACCAGCACGGCGTGGTCGAAGTCAGGTTCAGGTAATAGCCTTCGCCCTGGTCGCGGAACAGCGTCACCTCGAACCCCGGGTACAGCCAGTGCGCGCCGTGGGCGTCGTGCTCCAGGCACACGGGGTGCGTGCCGAACTCGCCAAGGTCCGGCAGCACCGCGTCCAGCTCCCACTTCCACGGCTGCCAGCGGTTGGCCAGCGCGACCTTGCGCATCACCACCGCCATGGTCACGGCGGGGCGGGCAGCGGGTGCCGGCAGGTCGGGGGCAGGCTGGCTTTCCATGGTTGCTGCGCGCGGCGCGCGCTCAGGTGTTTTGCACCACGATACTCGGAAACTTGCTGGTCATGTCGCGCGCCTTGTCGGCGACCTTGATCGCCACCTTGCGCGCGATGGCGCGGTACATCTCGGCCACCGGGCTGTCGGGCTCGGCCACCACGGTCGGACGGCCGGAGTCGGCCTGCTCGCGGATCTGCAGGTTCAGCGGCAGGCTGCCCAGCAGGTCAACGCCGTAGTCGGCGCACATCTTCTCGCCGCCGCCGTGGCCGAAGATATGCTCGACATGGCCGCAGTTCGGGCAGCAGTAGACCGCCATGTTCTCGACGATGCCCAGGATGGGAATGCCCACCTTCTCGAACATCTTCAGGCCCTTCTTGGCATCCAGCAGCGCGATATCCTGAGGCGTGGTGACGATCACCGCGCCGGTGACCGGCACCTTCTGCGACAGCGTC